>JANMJM010000201.1:0-7051 GCA_031371345.1 Vicinamibacteria bacterium | reverse complement strand
CACATCATGAAGGCCGAGGTCGCGTTTCCGCTGCCGGCGGTGCTCGGCCACGAGATTTCCGGAGTGGTCGCCACGCTCGGGCCTGGCGTGAAGGGGCCGCCGCCCGGAACGGCCGTGGCCTCGGCATTCATCATGCCGTGCGGGTATTGCCCGCCGTGCGGGGCAGGACGCGACGATCTCTGCGACAACTTCTTCGCCATGAATCGGCTGCGAGGGACGCTGTATGACGGCACGAGCCGGTTGGCGCGCGTAGACGGCACACCGATCGCGATGTATTCGATGGCCGGGCTTGCCGAATATGCCGTGGTGCCGGCGACAGATGTATTTCCGCTGCCCGCAAATTTACCGCTGGCCGAGTCGTCCGTACTGGGCTGTGCCGTTTTCACCGCCTACGGCGCGGTACGGCACGCCGCCGATGTGCGCGGGGGCGAACGTATCGCGGTCGTCGCCACTGGGGGCGTGGGCCTGAGCATTATCGAAGTCGCCCGCGCGTTCGGAGCGTCGCAGATTATCGCCATCGATGTGCGCGACGATCGGCTCGACATGGCGCGCGTGCTCGGCGCCACCGATACCATTAACGGCGCGACGGTGGATGTTTTGGCGAAGGTGCGCGAACTCACCGACGGCCGCGGTGTCGACGTCGCGTTCGAGGTGCTGGGCCGGCCAGAAACATTTGCGCAGGCGTTCGACATTATCCGCGATGGCGGTCGCATGGTCGCGATAGGCATCGCGGCCGGGCGAACAGCGGCGCCGGTTGAAATCACGCGGCTGGTTCGCCGGGGACTTCGAATTATTGGATCGTTCGGAGCTCGAACGCGGGTCGACATGCCCGAAGTGATCCGGCTGGCGGCGCGAGGCATCTTTCGACCCGAGCGAATGGTCACACGCCGGTTTCCGCTAGCCGAGGCCGACGCCGCTTATCAGGCGCTGGCGCGGGGCGAGATCGTCGGGCGGGCGATTGTCGTTCCCCCGGCGTCAGGCTAGAATGCTGGCTTCGACACAACTGATCTGCGGTGGAGCTCCAATCATGATGACCCAACGCGCGGTCGCGGTCGCGCTTGCCATTTCGGCACTGGCTATTCCAACACTGTCGTTCGCGCAAAGCGAGCGCGGCAGCATTACAGGCATCGTTACCGACGGTACGAAAGGAGCTCTTCCTGGCGTCGCGGTGAAGGTGATCAACACGGCCACCAACGTCGCGACGAACCTCGTATCCTCCGACTCCGGTTCGTACACGGCGGCCAACCTGCCGCCGGGCCTCTATAAGGTCGAGGCGACGCTCCAGGGCTTCAAGATGGCCACCGTCGATGAGGTCAGAGTGACGGCCGGCGGATCGGCACGCGTCGACGTCAGCATGGATCTCGGCTCGATGGCCGAATCGGTGAACGTCGTGGCCGAGAACGCCGCGATTGAAACCGAGAACGCGAAAGTTTCCACCAACGTTTCCAACCAGTTAATTGATGAACTGCCGCTCGTTGTCGGCGGCGCGATGCGCAGCCCCTTCGACCTGATCGCCACTGTTCCGGAAGCGAGAGGCACCGGGCAGGCGGCGTTGGGCGGCGGCCAGGGCGGTGCGTTCGGCGCCACGCTCGACGGCATCTCGGTCAACACGAATCGAAACGCAGACACCACCGAGACCGCGTTCCTGACGCCATCGCTCGAGGCGATCACCGAGTTCGCTGTCGAAACCAACGGTTTCAAGCCAGAGTTTGGCCAGGCCGGCGGCGGCAGCATCACGTTTGCGTCGAAATCCGGTACGAACACGTTTCAGGGTTCGTTGTATGAATTCCATCGCAACGACGCATTCGACTCGCGAAGCTTCTTCGAGGCGAAAAAGGGCATTTATAAACAGAACGATTACGGAGGCTCCGTGGGCGGCCCCGTTCGCCTCGGAGGCATGTACAACGGCACGAACCGCACGTTCTTCTTCGCATCGTACGAAGGCTTTGTCAATCGCGCTGGCAGCAATGCCGCATTCCGAAGCGTTCCGACTCCAGAGATGTTGAACGGAGATTTCTCGAACTGGGTGAACAGCAGCGGCCAGCTGTTGACCATTTACGATCCGGCGACGACCCGGGCGAATCCGAACGGCACAGGGTTCATCCGCGACCCGTTCCCCGGCAATAAAATTCCGCTCGAACGGTTCAGCAGCGTGGCGCGGCAGTACCTCGCGTTGCTGAGGTCGACTGGCATCGCACCGAATCGCCCAGGGCTGGTGCCAGGCACGTTCGCATACGTGAACACCAACTACGTGTCTGAGGGGCGAAGCAGCATCGAGAAGACGAACAAATACAGCATCAAGATCGATCACAACCTCAGCAACGCGCACCGTGTGTCGTACGTGTTCAACCGCACGAATAACGGCACGGAGCCAGGGCCGAACGGCGCATCGGGTCTCCCGGCGCCATTCAGCGACTTCTCCCGGAGCACGTTCGACGGCGACCTTCACCGCGCGAACTGGGATTGGGTCCGCGCGACGATGGTGAACAACCTGACGGTCGGTGCGAACACGTTCAATAAGAATGCGTACTCACCGAACGTCGATCAGAATTGGAAGAGCAAGGTTTGCATTCCGAACGCGGTGGACTGCAACCAGAACTTCGGTGCCATTACGTTCGCGGGCACGGAATTGTCGTCGTGGGGCGCGACGTCATACAACGGCACGAAGCAGCCTCGATTCACGGTGAAGGACGACGTCACCATGATTCGTGGATCGCATAGTTTCAAGTCCGGGTTCACTTATGACCGGCAGCAGGCCAACGGCTTTGGCCAGCAGGACTACGGCGGGCGATCCGGCTTCAGCTTCAGACAGACCGGGTTACCTGGGAATACGAACTTCGTCAGCGGCAGCTCGTTTGCGTCGTTCCTTCTGGGCTGGGCCGATTCGGGCCGAACGGAAACCATTCGGTACTTGCAGCAGATTTATCGGTATTACGGTTTCTACGCGCAGGACGACTGGCGCATGAACGACAAGCTCGTACTCAACTACGGACTGCGCTACGAGTTCACGCAGCCGCCCGTCGCGGGGGGCGACCAGTACTCCGATCTTGATCCAACCTTGACGAATCCGGTGACAAACTCGCCGGGTGCGCTGATCTTCGCCGGTAACGGGCCGGGTCGCCAAGGCAAGAGGAGTCTGATACCTGCTTACTTCGGTTCCGTGGCACCGCGTCTAAGTGCGGCGTACAGTCTGAACGACAAGACGACGGTGCGTGGAGGCGTAGGCCGGTCGTTCGGACGCGTCACCGTGGTCGCCGGCACGAGTCACTTCGCAGGCTTCATCGGACAGTACCCGTTCTCCAACGGCGACTCCGGCCTCACCGCGACGTTCCTGCTCGACCAGGGCCTGCCGGCGTACCCGCTGCCGCCGCAAATCAATCCGGCGTTTTCGAATAACAGCGACATCGATTATTGGAACGGCAAAGAGGCCCTCCGACCGGCGCAGTACGACACGTGGACCATGTCGCTGCAGCGCGAGCTGCGAAAGGGCCTGTCAGTTGAAGTCGATTACAACGGCTCGAAGGGCTCGCACCTGCAGGCGAATCTACTCAACCTCAACCAAGTCCCGCTGGCGAAGGTCAATGATCTGATCGCGCGTTTCGGCGCGGCCGGCGCGGTCGCGTTGCTGAACTCGAACATTACGTCTGCGACAGCGGTGGCGGCTGGAATTACCGCTCCATACCCGGCGTTCCTCACGGCGGCGCAAAATACAAAAAGCGTGGCGCAGGCGCTGCGTCCGTTTCCACAGTACAACAGCGTCACCACGACGACGGGCGGTGGTGATAAGACCGGCCGTTCGATGTATCACGCCGCTGTCGTGAAAATGAATGCGAGGATGTCGAGTCTCCTGCTGCAGGGAAGCTACACCTACTCGCATTTGATGACGAATGCCGACACGTTCAGCGGCAGCACCGGTTCGATGGACACGGCGCAGCCCGATCTTGAGTATTCGATCGGCAGCCTCGATCAGCCGCACAGCGTCAAGCTGAGCACGGTGTGGACGCTGCCGTTCGGCGCCGATCGCCGCTGGCTCAGGTCGGGAGTGGCGAATCAGATTTTGGGCGGGTGGCGAATCGCGGCGGTTCAAAATTATACGACCGGCTTCCCGCTCGCTGTGACGACCGGCGCCGCGCCGCTGCCGATTTTCAACGGCACGAATCGTCCGAATATCGTTCCCGGAGTCGACTGGCAAGCGCCTTTCGCCGGCGACAAGTTCGATCCGAACGTTGACAAGTATCTGAACAGAGCGGCGTTTTCGGCTCCCGTCGGTCAGTTGGGCAACGCCCCGCGCAGGAACGGGGACATCCGCCGGCCTTGGAACCTGACCGAGAACGTGAGCGTCGCAAAGACCATCACGGTCTCGACCCGGATGCGCGTCGATGTCAGGGCCGAAGCATTTAACTTGTTTAACAGGATTGTCTGGGGCGCTCCAGTGACCGACTTCAACAACGCGAACTTCGGGTCGATAACGACGCTTGGGAATTCGCCACGGCAGATGCAGTTTGGTTTGAGACTTTACTGGTAGGAGAAAAATTCATGAGACTAATTGCCGCGAGTGCCGCCGTTCTTGTTCTGCTTTCTGGTTCTGGTTTCGCGCAGCAGCGGGAAGGGGGCGGTCGAGGGACGCCGCCGCCGCCGACGGATCCGACAAAGGGGACCGTGATGACCGCCGCCGAGCTGAATGCCGCGCTGGCGAAGCTCGGTACCGATCGACCGAACGCCAGCGTTCGCGTGTTTACGCTTGCACCCTATACGGTCAACGTCGAGCACCGTAGCGCTCAGCCCCAGGTTGCCTCTGTGCACGAGGCTGAGGCCGAACTGTTTTATGTCGTCGACGGATCAGCGACGATGATCACCGGTGGGAAGCTCATGCCCGACAATAAGGGCATCGAAGGTGGCACGCCGACGAAGCTGAACAAAGGCGATTTCTTCATGGTCCCGAAAGGTGTGCCGCACTGGTTCAGCCAGATCGACGCGCCGGTCTTGAACATCATGTCGTTTCATTTGCCGATGGCGAATTAGGAGACACACCATGCGATCATTCCAGCGAGCGGCGCTTGCGTCAGCGAGCGTCGTCCTGTTGTTGGCACTGCCGGGCCAGCAGGCCGACGTCCACGGGCAGGTGACGACGGGCTTAGGGCAGCGGATGGAGGTTTGGGCGCCGATGCCCGAGAAGGCCAATCCATTCGTACCGCCGCATAAGCCGGTCACGAAGATTTCGGATCTGCTTACGAAGCACAAAGGCGAGCCGAACTGGACCGAGCTCGTCGTGAACGACAACCTGTTCCATGGCGAATATATCTCCATGGCATCGGGCGCAAAAACGCCCAGGCGATTTCATCAGGACAACCGCGCGTTTTGGATTGTGCAGGACGGGCAAATCCGCTTTACGATCGAGGGGCAGCAGCCCTTCGTCGCGTCGAAGGGATTTCTCGTCCAGGTGCCGAAGCGGCTTGCCTATAGCATGGAGACCGTCGGCGAGAAGCCATCATTGCGCTTTGAAGTGACGATGGCGAATGCGCACACGATGTACCCGGCCGACGAAACGCCGACGCCGCAGCGCGGCGTGAAGTACATCCGTGCGAGCGTCGTGCGGGCGAAGGGCGCGTACGATGCGGCGAACGTGCCGTATATCGATTACAACCAGGTGATCGCCGGCCAGCCGCTCACAAAAAAGAATCCAACGCAGTTTGTCGGCGATCCTCACGATGGCGGTTACAGCAGCGTGGGCATTGTCAACATCATCCGAGGCAACCCTGCGACACAGCCTCCGCTCAAAGAGGACGATTTGGGCCACTTCCACCTGACGGGGCCGGAGCTCTGGTTCATTCTCGAAGGGCAGATGGAATTCAAGATTGGCTCGGTGCCCACGCTCGTCGCCGATCAAGGGGATATCGTCTACGCGCCGGCGCAGACGTGGCATCGCGTGCGCTTCGCAGGCACGGGAATGGCGACCCGGTTGGCGATTGTCGGCTACGAGAACTCTCACGTATTCCAGCCAGGCACAGGTGAGTAATAGATGAAGTACACAATCGTTCTGCTGATGGTCATGGCCGGCACCGCCGTTTGGGCGCAGACAAACGGCGGAACGCCGAATACGCTCACGCCACAGGAGCGCACCGACGGGTTCGAGCTCTTGTTCGACGGCAAGAGCCTCGACAAGTTCGACGTGCCGGCAAGCCAGGAGAAAGTCTGGAGAGTCGTCAACGGAGTGATTCGGAACGAATCCGCGACGCCTGGCGCCACAATCCTGACCAAAGAGGACTTCGCAAATTACCAGTTGAGAGCCGAGTTTCGCGCGCACCCGAGAGTCAACTCCGCGATCATGTTGCGACAGGGCCGCCCTCAACCGCAGGCCCCTGCGGCCGGGGCTCAAGGTTACGAGCTGCAGATCCGCGACAAGGTCCTTACCGATCGGACTGGCGGCAGTTTTCTCACTGGGAGCATCGTCAACGTCCAAAACGCGCCAGAAGGCACGAGAATTGTGCCTGGGCAGTGGAACACATTCGACGTTACCAACAACGGAGATCACATCGTCGTGCTCTACAACGGCAAAAAAGTGATCGATGTACACGACTCCAGGCGAAGTTCCGGAGCCATCGGTCTCCAGTCGGCGCATCCGGAAGATCCCGCCGGTGCCTTTGTCGAGTTCCGGAACCTTCGGATCAAACGCTTGAAGTAGGGCGTGATGAAACGAAGGGCAGCATTGACGGTCGACATGCCTATCCGTCAACCGGCGAAGTATTCGACACGCGCACCAAGAAGCTCGTCACATCGTTGCAGGACGAAACGGGACGCGCAGTGGGCAGCGAAAAGTTGCTGGAGGTGGTGTTCGACGGCCGCAAACCCGTTCGGGCGGGCGATCAGTTTGGAATGGAAACCAGACGGTCGTGAGCGGGAGGTGTCGGGCTCATCGGTACGTGAACGCGAGAATCGCTCCAGGGTTGGCGTAGGTGAGCGTCGAGGCACCGGCCAGATCGGTCGTGCGTCCGAGTCCTTCAGGATCGGTTACGAGATAAAACGTTCGCGCATCCGGGCCAATCGCCATGTC
>JANMJM010000180.1:0-6304 GCA_031371345.1 Vicinamibacteria bacterium | reverse complement strand
ACCAAACTTCCGGCGAATCGCTCGTGCGAATGCGGCTCTGCGCTGAAGCATGCCCTTATTACCAGGCCTGACGCGGTGCCCGAGCAAGTGAAACAGCACCTGGCGCCCATCATCGGGAAGTATTTGAAGTAGCCAATCGCTTACCCCTTACCCCTTACCCCTTGCCCCTTGCCCCTTACCCCTGACATGAATCCAATATTAGCCGTCGGCTCCGTAGCGTTCGACTCCATCAAAACTCCGTTCGGAGAAGCCAATCGCGTCGTGGGCGGCGCGGCCACCTATTTTGCGATTGCCGCGTCGTTCTTCACCGACGTTCGCATCGTCGCCGTAGTCGGCGAGGACTTCGGCGGCAACATCGAAAAAGTGTTTGGCGGCCGGACCATCGATCTCGCCGGCCTCGAAACGGTCCCTGGCGAGACGTTCAGGTGGAAAGGCGAGTACGGATTCGACCTTAACAGTCGCGAGACGATCTACACGCATCTGAACGTCTTCGAGAAGTTCACGCCGAAGATTCCGGCAAGTCACAGGTCGTCGCCGTTCGTGTTCCTGGGCAACATTCATCCGACGCTGCAGCTCGACGTGCTCGATCAGGTGCAGAAACCCAGGCTCGTTGGCGCCGACACCATGAACTACTGGATTGAGCGCACGCCCGATGACCTGAAAAAAGTTCTGACGCGCGTCGACGTCCTGCTCATCAACGATTCGGAGGCGCGCGAGCTGGCTGGAGAGGCAAACCTCGTGAAAGCCGCGCGCAAGGTGCAGGCAATGGGACCGAAAACGCTCGTGATCAAACGTGGCGAGCACGGCGTGCTGATGACGCGCACCGGCGGAGGATTCTTCGCGGCGCCCGCCATGCCACTCGAAGAAGTGTTCGACCCAACGGGGGCGGGGGACACCTTTGCGGGAGGGTTCCTGGGTTACCTCGCGTCGTGCGACACGGTCGACGACAGCGCGATGGCGCGGGCCATTATTTATGGAAGCACGATGGCGTCATTTGCCGTCGAAGATTTCAGCGTCGATCGGCTGCTCCGATTGCGGAAAGACGAAGTCAGCGCCCGGTTCGCCGAATTCAAGAAGCTGACGCACTTCGACGTCGTCTAGCGGGTCTAGCGCCTCGCGACGATGGCGTAGTCCATCCAGGAAAACAATCGCGCGTTGAGCTTGTCGGCGTGGGCATTGATGGCGTCGGCGAGGCCGGCCAAGTCGGTCCGCGGCGTCGTGCCGACGCGATCGAGTGTGTCGCCGTCGCCGACCCGCTGTCTGAACTGCACATCCACGCTCTGAAAACCGCTTGCTTGAACGAGATAACGCAGCGTTTCCGGATGCAAGGGACGCTGATGGGTCAGGTCGCGGATATAGGTCTCGAAGAACGCCATCCAGCACGCCGGATTGATCGTTTCGAGGATGAGCGGAGCGCCCGGTCGCATCTTGTGATACGCGGTGTCGAGGAATTGCGCCAGATATCCAGGCTCGAAGTGCTCGACGACCTGAATGGCCACAAGCCCACCGATAGAGCCGTCCGATTGACGCGCGAGATAACCGACGGCGTCTCCGGCCTCGACCGCGAGCCCGCGCGCCTGGCACAGCTCGACCATGGCCAGGTTCACATCGACGCCACGTGCGGTCACGCCGCGCGCCTTGAGGAGGTCCAGCAGTTCGCCGCGTCCGCAACCCACATCGACGACATCGGACACAGACGAAAGAATCGGCACGTAGTCTTCGACGCGGCGGCGAATCTCCTGTTGAGATCCGCGAAAACGATCTTCGAACCCCACGTAGGTAGCCGCCTCGGCTGTCGCCGTCGAGCCCGATTTATCAGGTCGCGGAGCATCGGGACGTAATCCCTCCACGTCGCGTTTCAGCCCAAACAACCGCTGCTCGGTGATGGCCAACCGTTCGCGCACGTCGGCGGTGCCGAGCGTCCGATCTTTGGTATCGACGAAGACCGTGATCGTTTGCAGATACTGCACGAGCAACGACTCGAATCGGACGAGCGCTTCACATTCGCGGCGCAGCTCTTCGATTATCGCGGCGACAGCGCGCGGGAGCTCCAGATGTGCCTGAACGTTGCGGTTCAGGTGGTCAACGAGCGACGCGTTGAAATGTTTCTGGCTTTCAAGCGGCGGACCGACCATTCGCCAGATAAAGGCGCGCAGCCGCCCCTTCAATGAACGATCGAGCGGCGGCGCACCGCCTGGAAGGGTGTCCCACGCGCGGTTCACGGCATCGAGCGCTGCGGCATCGTACCCACGTGGTGGCTCGGGCAGGCTGGGCAGGGATTGCATCGCGCCGTCGACGGCGGTCAGCGCCTCGTTGTAGCGCCGATCGGCCTCGGCTCGCTCACGCTCGAGGCGCCCGGCAAGATCTTCGACGGAGGGTTGGGTCAACGTCGCCGACTCATTTAGAAAAACTCGCTCCCGTCCTTCCACTGCGGCGCCGGCGGATCGTGCTCCACAAGATAGCCGAATTCCTGCTGAAACTCTTCAAGCGACAGCCCGGCCGTCGCGGCGAATTTCGCGAGCTCGTGCGGATCGTCGAAGTCGTCTTTCCGCAACCGGATCATGTAGCGCCGCGCGATGTGATAGCGCGTCGAGTTCGTATCGACGCGCCGGCATCTCGCGCGCCCCGTCTTCGCGTCGAGCATCTCCTTGAACGGAATCGGCACGAACTTGCCGGCCTGCATCGAGACCATGGCGTTGGTCCCACCCGACAAGATGTACTTCGCTGCGCAGTAGCCGAGGTCGCGCGTGTATTCCATGTCGAACGGAATCGGATCGGCGCACCGCAGCTCGTAGCCGATGTTCTTGGCGACGATCGTCGTCTTGAGGCCGAATTCCCTGAGGCGTTTAGAAACCTGGAGTTTCAGGATTTCGCCGATGTTCACTTCCGCGATGCGGACGTGGCCGTGATCATCACGCTCGACTTCCTGCAACCCGGCGAGATCGTCTTCGAGAATGTGAAGCACGACCCCCTCGCCGATGACGGCGACGCCGTCACGGCGGCCGTAGCTCATCCGCTTGATGATCGCGCCGACCAGCGTGTCGACAATCACCTTCAACCTGAGCGGCGGTGTGAATTCCTCGGGAATCAGCGCGAGCGTGGCGCCGGCCGCTTTCGAAATGCCCAGACTGAGATGGCCAGCCGAACGCCCCATCGCGATGACGAAATACCAGCGCGTGGTGGTCTTGGCGTCGACCATCAGGTTCTTCACGATCTCCACACCGTAGTGTCGCGCGGTCTGGAACCCAAACGTGTCGATGTGCGCGGGCAGATCGAGATCGTTGTCGATCGTTTTTGGCACGTGGACGACGCGCAGGCGGCCGCCCGCGTGCTCGGCCAGCTTCATCGCCGAAAACGCGGTGTCGTCGCCGCCGATCGTGATGAGCTGCGACACGTTGAGGCGCAAGAGCGACAGAACCGTGTTTTCGAGCAGCGCCGGGCTCTTCGAGGGGTTGGCCCGAGCAATGCCAATGTGTGAACCTCCGCGAAAATGAATCCGGCTGACGCCCTCGATCGTGAGCGGGGTGATGTGATCGATGTCCCCCTGCATGATCCACTCGAAGCCGTCGCGGATGCCCAGCACGTCGCATCCTTCCAGCCGGGCGCGGATGGTGGCGGCGCCGATGACACTGTTCAGGCCAGGCGCGGGGCCGCCCCCGCAGAGGATTGCCAGTTTGTTATGTTGATCCATCAGGCGCATATTGTAATTACTGCTCTATCCTGCACGCAATTGTGGGCAGCATCTCGTTAAATCGGTCGATTCTTCCAAGGGTCGCCGTTGGAAGGGGATTTGCTTCTCCAAGCCCCCGTGCGACTCGAAAAAGCGACATTTGGACCAGTATTGCGGGCGGCGCGCGAGCGCAGGGGCCTTACCCTAAAACAACTGGCGGCAGAGACGAAAGTCAGCATGGAGCTCTGGGCGGCGCTCGAGGAAAACAATCTCAAGCGGTGGCCGCGGCAGGTCTTTGCCCGCAGCTACGTGCGCGATTATGCCGAGCGTGTCGGACTCGATCCGAGCGAGGTCGTCAACGAATTCTGCCGCCTCTTTCCCGAGTGGGGCGATCGACGCGCCGAACAATTAATGCGCAACCATGCCGAGATCGTGTCGCACACCCTCGACTGGGAGGATCTTCCGGCGCCTGAGGGGCGTCGCGCGGCCGATCGCGCGTTCTCCGAGGCGCCCGGTTTTTTCAGCCGCCATCGCACGCGCATTCTCGCCATCATCTTCGATGTGAAAGTGACGGCTGGCGCCGCCGGCCTCGGCGTGCTTCTCGGTTTCCCGTTCTGGCCGTCGCTTGCGGCGACCGCGATCGTCTACACGTCGATGTCGACGGCGTTGGCGGGCCGCAGCCTCGGTCTCGTCGTCTCCGAGTGGCTGCTCAGAACGTTCAGATCGTGGCCGGTCGCTCGGCGTCTGATCTCGTCGCGTGTCGAAGGCGCGTGAGTTCTACTGGCGATTGGGGCGTAAATGTTGCAAGCTATTCACCAGTGAGCAGCGTCGTGTGTCCGGCGGCAGCCACTCTCGACACCTGGTGCGATCTCGATTGGTCTGACGGCCTCCAGATCGACGAGATCGACGACACGCAAACCCTCCTCGTTGAGACGCGCAACACCATTTACGAAATCATCGTCTTGGAAGGCCGGCATGCCGACGTTCTCGTGCGAGGCGGGCGATTTTTTCCCGTCTACACCCGCGTGCATCTCGCGGGCGCATCGATGGGCGGTAGTTTCTTGAAGCTGCACGGCATCTACGTTGGGTTCAGCATGGAGCTGTACGGAGAGACCGAGCCGATTATCACGAGCGCCGTGCGACGGATTTCGCGCGTACGCGACGAACAGAAGCCTTCCTGACTTACGCGCAGCTCGTTCCGGAACGAGTCGCGGCGCCGTTCCAAACACCCCACGCGCTTCTCGCATCATAGGCAATTGAGCCGGGCCAAAAAATCGCCCCGCTTCGAACTGGTTGTGTGCGCGACACCGAAGTTCAATGTTGCCGCCTGTCGTCTGACCTCCTGCCGCGAACGGCACGAGGTGGTGATATTCAAGGAAGGCTGTTGCGTCGCATCGGCCCTGCGGTCCCTTGAACGCACAGCGGCCGGCGTCGCGTTTCCATACCAGCCGTTTCACTGCCGCCGGAATGTGCCGTGAGGCTGTCTTCGTCTTCGGCCGGCCGGCTTTTCGCGGGCGCTCGGTTGCGCCCGTCTTCGTGCGCTCCAGCTGTGCCACGAGCAGCGTGAGGGCGCGTTCAAAGATGACGGCCGGATCGCCATCGGGCACCGAGTGGCGCAGCAAATCCTGCGCGTGCCGGAGTTTCAGATAGGTCTCGCGACTCACGGTTAGCTGAATTTTGTAGCGCTCAGGGGACAGAGGCTTCATTTCTACTGGCCGCGGCGGCGGTATTTCGCACGGACTCGCAATTGATTCGTGCACTAAAACCGACGGTCGAGGGTCCGGCAATTTTCTGATCGCGGACGGCAGATCGGGCTTCGGATGCAGCGTCGCGACGAGCAGTTCAACGTCGCGTTTGCTTTTGTGACGCGCGCGCTTGAGAACGTCGCGATGAGTGTCCGGCGTCAAGTGTGGCGCCAGCAGGCGAATCGCGGTCAACGTGACGTCGCCGTTCTCGAGCAACTCGAGAATCATCGGAAATCGACGGGCAGCGCGCGCCGTTTCAATGCGGTTGTAGGCGGCATGCTCGGACAAATGCAGCACGTGCGTGCAATAGGTAAACAGCGAGGAACAGCCTTCGCCGAGATACAGCCGGCGTGCATCAAGTTCCATCAGGAGTGCGATCAGGCGCGCCGTTGCGTGTCGTTCCGCACGCACGGCGAGTTGGACGTGCGCCAAGAGATCTTGATCGGACAGTTGAGTGAATGTCTTCATCAGACCGGTATAGCATCGTCGTCTCGCGTGGGCTAGAGGGCAAAAGTGGCGATCGAGACGCCACATTCAGTTTGCAGAAACTGACATGCGGCACATCCGGCCAATTCAGTAAAAGGGCTCGCAAATGTCCCACTCTCCTATCGTCCGGTTGGGCCGGGGCTATAATCCACCCTCTTAGTCAACAAGATGAGTCTCAGGCCCGGCACTCGACTCGGCGCCTTTGAAATCATCGCCGCCATTGGTGCGGGTGGCATGGGGGAAGTCTATCGCGCGCGTGATACGCGGCTGAACCGCGACGTCGCGATCAAAATTCTTCCCGATCAATTTGCGACCGACGCCGATCGGCTCTCGCGTTTCCAGCGGGAAGCGCACGTGCTGGCATCTCTGAATCATTCGAACATCGCGCACATCTACGGTTTGG
>JANMJM010000168.1:0-6903 GCA_031371345.1 Vicinamibacteria bacterium | reverse complement strand
GTCCCGCCGGAATGGAAATAGTCCACACGCATGATGTGCGAAAAATCGAAACCAGGTGGGGGAGGTGCGGGAGGTGCGGGAGGTGCGGGAGGTGCGAGGGGTGCGCACGCAACCGCGATCAGAAAACAGCCTAAGCTAAAGAGCCTGCTCACCACCGACAACAATACTGTAGTACGTTTTTACGCGGAGGCATGTCCATGGGCGCCACGTCTGACGACTTGATGGAAATTGCACGGCAAGGGGCCGAGCGGATCGATCTGCCAGCCGAGCAGGTGCGATACCCAAGCTTTGGCGACATCGAAGAACAGTGCGCCACCGAGTACGACGAGCTCCTCAATGCGCTGCGCGACGACGAGTTGTTTGCGCCCGCCGATTTGCAGCGGCAGGAAGAGCTGGTCGAACAGCTGAAGCCGATGATCGGGAGCCAGAACGAAGCGCTGCTCGAAGAGCTCGTCGACAACACCGCGCGTCAGCTCTGGATCAATCAGGAAGCGGCGTTCCATCTCGGGATGGCCGTCGGGCTGAGGCTCGCGCAAGGCCGACGGCACTGATGAGCGAGGCTGCAGCACGCCCGTTCCTGAAATGGGCCGGCGGGAAAAGGCAGCTGCTGCCCGTACTACGTGGCTTCTGTCCCGAGCCGTTCAATCGGTACTGGGAACCCTTTCTCGGAAGCGGCGCCATGTTTTTCGATCTTCATGGACGAGGTCTGCTCGCCGGGCGTAGGGCGATCCTCAGCGACACCAATCCAGATCTCGTCGCCTGCTACAGCGCTGTTCGCGACGACCTCGATGAGGTCATCCACGAGCTGTCCCTTCTGGCCGAGGGTCACGCACGTGGGGGATCGGCACACTACTACGACGTGCGCGACAGCCGGTTCAACCCGAATCGCCGCGGAACGGTGCGCTATACGCCGGCGCTGGCCGCGATGTTCATCTATCTGAATCGGACGGGATACAACGGCCTGTTTCGCCTGAATGCCGACGGCGAGTTCAATGTGCCCGCCGGCCGGTATCCCAGACCGAACATCTGCGACGCCGAGAATCTCCGGCGTGTCTCGTCGGCGCTGCGTCACCCGTCGATTACGCTCGAGCGGCAGTCGTTCGCACGGGTCATGGACGACGCCCGTGCGGGCGACTTCATCTATTTCGACCCGCCGTATGCGCCGCTGACGCGCACGGCGAAATTCACGAGTTACACGGCCGAGGGTTTTACGCACGGCGATCAGCAGACGCTGCGCGAGATGATGGTTGTGCTCGCCAGGCGAGGGTGTTCGGTCGTCCTCAGCAATTCGACGGCGCCAGAGATTGTCGAGTTGTATGGAAGCGATCAGGAGGTCGCGGCCGCCGGCCTGCGATGCCACACGGTTCCGGCACGGCGGGCGATTAACTCGAACGCGGCACGACGCGGCACGGTCAACGAATACGTGATCACCAACGTTGCATAGGTTTGTTGCTTGTCCCAGCACAGAGACACAAACACTCACGATCGCAGTTTCTGCACGGCCCATGTCACGTGCTCGGCGACGAGCGGATCGTCGTGAGGCGCGGCGGCAAGCGCATCGGCGGCGGCCGGGTCGCCGCAATTCCCGAGCGCCACGGCGAGATTTCTTCGCAGCCCGCGAACGCCGGTGCGCGTTAAGGGCGTGCCGTCGATCGCACGGGCAAGCTCTTCGTCACTGCGGCGCCAAAGGTCGACCAGCCGCTCAGCAGCGAGCGCCGCATGCGACGACCAGCCGGGGTCGTGTGTCGTCGCCGGCGCACCATTCCACGGGCACACTTCCTGGCAGACGTCGCATCCGAAGACACGATTGCCCATGGCGCCGCGATGTTCCGGTGGAATCGATCCGCGAAATTCGATGGTGAAATACGAAATGCACCTGGTCGCGTCGACGACATGCGGCTCGACGAACGCGCCGGTCGGGCACGCCTCGATGCACAGCGTACAGGTTCCGCATTGATCGAGCGCCGGAGCATCGGGTTCGAGCGGAAGGCTGCAGATTATTTCAGACAGCAGGAACCACGACCCCGCGTCCTCATTAATGACGCAGGCGTTCTTCCCGATCCATCCGATGCCTGCATACTGCGCGTATATCCGCTCCTGCACCGGGCCAGTGTCGACGTACCCGCGTGCGTCAAACGGCTCGGGGTGCTGAGCGTGCATCCATGCGAGCAGCGTCTGCGTGCGGTCGGCGAGGACCTCGTGATAATCCTCGCCCGTCGCATAGCGCGCGATTTCGGCCGCGGTCGTGTCATTCCGCTGTGTGGAATACGGGCGGCCGGTGTTGTAGATCGTGCCCATCATGATTACCGACTGCGCGGTCGGCACGACGCGCCGCACGTCAGCTCGGCGCTCGGCGGTCCTCGGCAGATACGCCATGGTCCCGGCGTATCCGCGATCGATCCATTGTCGAAGGAAGGCTAATTCAGGAAAGGCGGCCGCAGGCGCGACTCCGCAGAGATCGAATCCCAGCTCTTTCGCGCGCCGCTTGATCGCTTCACTCGTCAGCACGTTCGGTACTCTTTACCACAGAGGTCACGAAGGGAATACAAAGAGGAATTTCCTCCTTGTATTTTCCTCCGTGTCCTCTGTGGTGAAAAGTACTACTGCGGTAATGCGAATGCTGTGAGCGTACTGCCCGACGGCACCAAGAAATACTGGCGGCCGTCCACCATGTAGGTCGTGCCCGCCGTCGAACGAATGCCAACGCCCAGCTGGTAGTGCCACAGGTTCTTGCCCGTTCGCGAGTCGAACGCCATCACGTTGCCGTCGCCGTCGCCCGCGAACACGAGACCCGAAGCGGTCGTCAGCACGCCAGATGAGGAGACCGACGTGTACTTGAACTCCCACTTGCGCTCGGCAGTCTTCGGATCGATGGCGCGCAGCGCGCCATAGTTCACCTGATCGCGCGGACGTTGAGTGCCGCCGCTCTCCCATTGCACACCGGGCTGATACGGCTGCTCCCACGTGAAATAGACCGCACAGGTCTCGCGCGCGGTCACGAAGAACAGACCCGTCGTCGGGTCATAGGACGGCGACATGAAGTTCGTGCCGCCGCCAAGATCGGGACAGGTGCGGGCGCCGGCTTCGGTCGGCTGGTTCCCTGGGATGAGAATCGGCCGGCCTTCCGGCGAAATCTCCTTGGCCCAGGTCTGCGTGACGAAGGGTTTCGCGTGAATCAATTTCCCTGTCACGCGATCAATCACGTAGAAAAAGCCATTGCGGTTGGCGAACATCACCACCTTGCGCGGCTGACCGTTGATCATCACGTTATCGGCGAGCACCGGCACCTGCGTGGAATCCCAATCGTGCACGTCGTGCGGCGTGAACTGGTAATGCCACTTGATCTTTCCGGTATCGGCGTCGAGCGCGACGAGCGAACAAGTGTAGAGGTTGTCGCCCTCGCGATTCGCGCTGAAGTAATCGGGACCGGGATTGCCCGTGCCGTAGAACACGAGGTTCTGCTCGGGATCGTAGGTGCCCGTGACCCAGATCGATCCACCGCCGTGTAGATAGGCATCGGTGCCTGGCGGCCACGTGTTCCCGCCCCCTTCACCCGGCCCAGCGACGGTGTAGAACTTCCACACCGGTTTGCCGGTCTGCGCGTCGTGCGCCTGAATGAAGCCGCGGATCCCGAACTCGGCGCCGGCCATGCCGACAATCACCTTGTCTTTCACGACCAGCGGAGCGGCAGTCGCCGAATAGCCCATCTTGTAGTCGGCGAGCTCGATATCCCATACGACTGCGCCGGTCTTCATGTCGAGGGCGAGCAGGTGCGCGTCGATGGTGTTCATGTAGACACGATCGCCGAGCACAGCCAGACCGCGGTTCACCGCGCCACAGCACACGTGCAGATCGTTCGGCACGTCACGGCGATAGCGCCAGATCTGACGTCCCGAACGCGCGTCAATGGCCCATACGTTGTTGTTGAAGCCCGATTGGTAGAGGATGCCGTCGAGCACAATCGGCGTCGCCTGGAAACTTCCGAGCGCACCGGTCTGGAAGGTCCACTGCGCAGTCAGCTTATTCACGTTCTCGGGCGTGATTTGCGTAAGCGGACTGTTGCGATGACCTGAATAATTTCCCGAGTAGGTGAGCCAGCGCGTCGGATCTTTCAAACCGTCGAGCAGGTCCTGCGAGGTTACCACCGGCGTGCCCTGTTGGGCGGCCAGCGAAACCGAACACAGCACGATGAACATTAAAGCGCGTCGCATATGCCTCCCTATCGGACGGTAACGTCCGCCCCACGCAGCGTCGTCAGATAACCAATCAAATCGTTCAGGTCGGTGTCGCTCAGCCGCTGAGCCGTGTAGGGCGGCATCAACGACGCCTTCTCAACCACGACGTCTTGCACATTCGATTTCAGATACCCCTGGAGACGCTCGCGCATGTCCATCACCTGAACGGAGAACACGTCTTCATTTTTCTTGGTGCCCCGGATTTTCTGGCCGTCCTTGGTCACCACCGTCACCGTCTCGAAGCCCGGCGCAATCCATTCAGACGGCGTGCGGATTTCGCGCACGAGCGCCGCACGCGACCGCGCGGTTCCGACGCGGGTCAGATCCGGACCAAGCCGCCCACCTTTGCCCGCCACACGGTGACACGACGTGCAGTTGGCCGTGAAAAGTTGTTGACCGTGCTCGACATTGCCTGCCGGCGCGTCGGTCGCTGCGACCGCATTCAGATTGCGCAAGTACGCAATGAGCTGCAGCAGTTCATCGTCGGGCGAATTGCTGGCTGGCATTTCAGTACCCGGCACGCCATTTCGAATGACGTGAAACAACCGTTCGTCCGGCGCGCCGCCTGCCAGCACCGCCGTCAGATCTGGACCGCGATAGCCGGTCGCATCGAGACCGTGGCATTCACCACACCGCCAGCGGTAGAGCGTCATTCCGTTGCGAATCGATTCTTTGTTCCCGAGATGAGGGTTCTTCCCGGGTGGGAGTGTCTCCGAGCGAAGGTCCGCTGGAGCTATCGGGGCTGTCGGGGGCTTTTGGCCCCTTTGGCCAAGAACGAGCGCGCTGTTGACAAGCAACAGGAGCGCCGCGACTGTCAGTAACCGCTTCATGCCCGCCTCCTCTTAGGTGCTGTGGGGCGGATTATAGATTACTTTTGGACGAGCTGCCGAAGCACGTAGGGAAGGATGCCCCCGTGGCGAAACGCGGTGAGTTCTTCAGGCGTGTCGATGCGCACAACCGCCTCGATGACGTAAGCCGAGCCTTCCGGCGGCTGCACGCGCACGTTGACCGCGGCGCGCGGTTTCAAATCGGCAACCGCGATGTCGTACACCTCATGGCCCGTCAACTTCAGGGTCGTCGCCGATTCGCCGTCTTTGAACTGAAGCGGCAGCACCCCCATATTCACCAAGTTGCTGCGGTGAATGCGTTCGAAGCTCTCGGAGATGACGGCGCGCACGCCCAGCAGCAGCGTGCCTTTGGCCGCCCAGTCGCGCGACGAGCCAGAGCCGTACTCTTTTCCCGCCAGCACGATCAGTGGCACGCCAGCCGCTTGATAGCGCATCGACGCGTCGTAAATCGTCATCAGCTCGCCGGCAGGCAGGAAATTCGTCCATCCCCCTTCGGTGCCGGGCGCCAGCTGATTCCGCAAACGGGTATTGGCGAACGTGCCTCGCATCATCACTTCGTGGTTGCCGCGGCGCGCACCGTACGAATTGAAGTCGCTGGGGGGTACACCCTGCGACATCAGATACTTCCCTGCCGGGCTGTCTTTAGGAATGGATCCGGCGGGCGATATGTGATCAGTCGTCACACTGTCACCCAGCAACGCCAGCACACGCGCATTGCGAATGTCGGTGAGCGGGGCCGGCTCTTTGCCGATGCCTTCGACAAACGGCGGCTTTCGTACGTAGGTTGAATGCTCGTCCCACACGAACTGATCGCCCGTCGGCACGTTAAGCGACCGCCACCGCTCGTCGCCGTCGAACACATTCTCGTATTGGTGCTTGAAGAACTCCGACTTCACCGAGCTGAGCATCGATTCCTGAATTTCGGCGCCCGTCGGCCACAGTTCGCGGAGATACACGGCCTTCCCGTCCCGGTCGGTGCCGATGGGCTCCGATGTGAGATCGAGGGACATTGTTCCCGCGAGCGCGTATGCCACGACGAGCGGCGGCGACGCGAGATAGTTTGCGCGCACCTGCTGCTGAATACGCCCTTCGAAGTTGCGGTTGCCGCTCAACACCGAACAAACGACAAGATTTTTATCGGAGACGACGAACGAGACGTCCTCGGGAAGAGGACCGCTGTTGCCGATGCACGTCGTGCATCCATATCCCACCAGGTTAAAACCGAGCGCGTCGAGGTAGGTCGTCAATCCCGCGCGGTCGAGATAATCGGTCACGACCTTCGATCCCGGCGCCAGACTGGTCTTCACCCACGGCTTGCGGGCCAGTCCGCGCTCGACGGCTTTCTTTGCGAGCAGCCCTGCGCCGATCATCACGCTCGGATTCGAGGTATTGGTGCAGCTAGTGATCGCCGCCACCACAACGGCGCCGTGATCCAGTCCTTCGGCGATTTCCGGCGGGCACTCGACCACCGCCACGGCGCCCGTCGTGAGCGTGCCAGCGGAAGCGGCCCCGGCCTTCGCTTTCTTGTCCGACATCATCGATCCCAGCGACGCTTGGAATCCCGCTTTCGCGTTCTTGAGAGACACGCGGTCCTGCGGGCGCTTCGGTCCGGCGAGGCTCGGCTCGACGATACCGAGGTCGAGCTCGGTCGTCTCGTCGTAGTTCGCCACGGCGGTCGCGTCGCGGTAGAGGCCCTGCAACTTGGCGTATTCCTCGACCAGCTTCACGTGCGACGTCGTTCGGCCGGTGAGCTTCAGATAGTCGAGCGTCATCTCGTCGATCGGGAACATGGCCGCCGTCGCCCCGTACTCAGGGCACAT
>JANMJM010000092.1:0-8800 GCA_031371345.1 Vicinamibacteria bacterium | reverse complement strand
GCCGATTTTGAGCGGCCTTCCACTCGCCGAGCCGGTCGCGGTGCGCGACGCGCGGCTCCACGTGGGCGAATTGGGTCAACCATTGATTGGGCACCTTGGAACGTATGGGTCGCCGATTGCCTCGTTGCTCGTCGACGCCCTCGCCGAGTTGCTTGGCCGGCTGAACGCGCCGCACGTGCTTCTCATGGGGACAGGCAGCGAGCCCTTCCGCACCAGCTTCGCTGATCGGTACCCTCAATACTCGCGCCGCATTACCGCGTCGGGCCCGCTCACGGATTCGGCGCTGGCAGCACACGTCGCCGCCTGCGATTTACTGATCCAACCGTATCCTGATGGCATCAGCTCGCGGCGCACCACGGCTATGGCTGGTCTGCATCTGGGCGTGCCGATTGTTACGACCAGCGGAGTGTTGACAGAACCGTTCTGGGAAGCGTCGAACGCTGTGCGGTTATCCCCGGTCGGCGATTGGAAGACGCTGGTCGATCACGTCGATCAACTACTGCGCCATCCCGACGAGCGCACGCGTCTGGCGGCGTGCGCCAAAACATTCTACGACGGCATGTTCGATGTCGAGCGGACGGTCGCGGCGTTGAGGACGGCCGCATGATCGCACCCGCCATCTGGAAGCCCTGGTATGTTTATCAGCCGCGGCAGATTCTGCGGCGAGTGTGGGGCATGCGCGACACACCGTCGCCCGAATACCAATCGTTGCGCGCGGCGTGGGGCATCGAGATGCTCGCCTGTCCCGCCGAACATCTCGGACGCTGCTTGTGGACGACCGGCGTGTACGATCTGGCCGTGTCGGAACTGATGTTTCGTCTAGTGCAGCCTGGCGACGTCGTGGTCGATGCGGGCGCCAACATCGGTTACATGACACTGCTCGGCGCGGTGGCCGCGGGCCCTCGCGGCCATATCATCGCATTCGAGCCGAACCCGCATCTGTTTCCGATCCTTCGGCAGAATGTTGACACCGCCCGCCAACATCTTGCGATGGCGCCCGTCGATCTGCGCCTGGCCGCACTCGGCGCACGCTGCCACCGAACGAGGCTCGTGTTGCCAGATCCGTCGGACGGGAATAACGGATTGTCGTACATCCCAGCCGAACCCATGGCTCGTGAGCGCGCCGGCTCAGCGAGCGTCCAAGTCGAGACGCTCGATGCGGCTCTTGATGGCCAGACGGTCGCCTTGGCGAAGGTCGATGTCGAGGGCTACGAGCGCCAGCTGTTCGAAGGAGCGGCCAGCGCGCTCGGTGCCCATCGGATTCGGCACCTCGTGTTCGAAGATCATCAAGGCACGGGAAGCGCCGCGGCCACACTCCTCGCCGACGCGGGCTACACGCTGTTCTCGATTGGCTGGTCGATGCGACGCCCCTTGCTGGCTCAGGTTCGCCCGGGGCAGTCGTTAAGCCAGGCGTACGAAGCACCCAGTTATCTCGCCACCGTTGATCCGGACGGCGCGTTGCGCGCATGCCGTCCATCGGGCTGGCGCGCGCTTCGCCCTCAAATTCAATGGCAGTAGAACCCCTTCGTACGCTCCGACCGACCACTGGCTGGGTAGGACTCGATTTCCGTGAGCTCCTGCACTTCAAAGATCTGCTGATGGAGCTTGGCCGCCGCGACATCAAGTTGCGCTACCGGCAAACGTTTCTCGGGGTCGGATGGGTGCTGCTGCAGCCCTTGCTTGCCGCCGGCATGCTGACGTTCGCCTTTGGGGTCGTCGCCGGGCTGAAGCCGCAAGGGACCTCTTCGTTCCTGTTTACGTATGCGGGGCTGCTCGTGTGGAACGTCTTTGCGTTGACGCTCAACAAGACAAGCCTGTCGATGGTCGGCAACGCCTATCTCGTCAGTAAAGTGTATTTCCCCCGGCTGATCTTGCCGCTGTCTGGAACGCTCTCGACGCTGCTCGACTTCAGTATCTCGATGTGCGTCCTGTTGCTCGCGCTCGCGGTGCTCGGCATTTGGCCAGGGTGGCCGCTCATTCTGTTGCCGATCTGGATACTCCTGGTCCTGTTGTTAGCGCTCGGCGCCGGACTGATTGCCGCCGCTCTCACGGTTCAGTACCGCGATATTCAGCACATTCTTCCGATTCTGGTCCCGTTCCTCCTGTACGCGAGCCCGGTGGCCTACGAAGTCTCGCGCATACCGACCCAGTATCAGTCGGCGTTTTACCTCATCAATCCGCTGGCCGGGCTCATCGAAGGGTTCCGATGGTCGACGCTGGGACGGCCGATGCCGCCCGTCCTGATGCTCGAGTGGTCGGCGGCGCTCGCGGTCGTGCTGTTCTTGTTCGGGGCCGCCGTTTTCCGGCGCGCCGAACGGAAGTTCGCCGATGTCATCTAACAGCGATGTCGCGGTGTCGATCCGTGGCGTGGGCAAGCGCTACACCATACGTCACGACTACACCGCACCGACGACCCTTGCCGAGGCGATTGTGCGGCGCGTGCGTCATCCGCTGGCCCGGCCGACGCGCGAGGACTTCTGGGCGCTGCGCGACGTCAGCTTCGATATTCGCCGGGGCGAAGTGCTGGGGCTGATCGGCGGGAACGGAGCCGGAAAAAGCACGCTGCTGAAGATTTTGTCGCGCATCACCGAGATGAGTCATGGAGAAGTCGATCTCCATGGCCGCGTGGGCAGCCTTTTGGAAGTCGGCACAGGATTCAATCAGGAGCTGACGGGCCGCGAGAATATCTTCCTCAACGGCGCGATCCTCGGCATGCGGCGTGCCGAGATTCGAGAGCAGTTCGACGCCATCGTGGCCTTCGCGGGCGTCGATCGCTTTCTCGATACACCGGTGAAGCACTACAGCAGCGGCATGTACGTGCGGCTCGCGTTTGCTGTGGCGGCACACCTGCGAAGCGAAATTCTGATTGTGGACGAAGTGCTGGCGGTGGGCGACATCGATTTCCAACGCAAGTGCCTGGGGAAGATGCGCGACGTGGCCGATGGCGGCCGCACCGTGGTGCTGGTGAGCCACAACATGGCCGCGATCGTGAATCTGTGCTCGCGGGCTGTCGTCTTGCACGCGGGGCATCTCGCCTATTCGGGCCCCGTTGCGGGCGCGGTCACGCAATATCTCTCGCGAGAAGCCAACGAGATGGTCGGCGACTTGCGCCTCAGACGAGATCGGTCAGGAAGCGGCGAGATCCGTACTGTCAGTCTCGCGCTGCGAGCGGCCAATGGCAATCTGACGCGCTCGGTCGCGTCAAGCGAACCGTTCGAGATTGTCGTGGAGTACGAGGCGCGAGCGCCGCTGAAGGCAGTCGCTATCAGCATCGACATCGATTTGGGCGACGGCACACGCCTGGCCACGCTCCACAGCGACTTCAATGGCGAGCGGTTTGCGATTTCTGCAGGCCCCGGCGCCCTGTCGTGCGCGGTCGCCGGTTTGCCGCTGCGGCCAGATACGTATGTGCTGAATGTCGCCGTCGGCGATCAGCATGCGATTTACGATTTCGTCGAGCGGGCCATGTCGTTCGAAGTCGTGCCGGCCGACGTGTACGGCACGGGACGCCTTCCGCAGCGTAGTCAAGGTCCGCTCATCGCGAATTATCGCTGGCGGTTGGCGGAGCCGGCGACGATCCCCACTTAATGCGAATCGCTGTTGTCAGTTGGAGCTCGAGACGTGTGGGAGGCGTCGAGGAGTACGTCTCGATGCTCCTGCCCGCGCTGCATCGCGCTCCCGCTGAACTCGCGTTCTGGCACGAGGTCGACTCGCCCCGCGATCGCGCACGCATCGACCTGCCTCCCGGGGCGCTGGACATCTGTGCCGCCGATGTCGGACTCGAGTCCTCGATGCGTGAGCTTCGCGACTGGAAGCCCGACGTGTTGTATGTGCAGGGCGCGCAGAGTCCTGAGGTTGAAGCAACGCTGTTCGAGATTGCGCCGGCGGTCTGCTTCGTGCACGACTACAGCGCCACCTGTATCAGCGGCACGAAGATGTTCGCTCGGCCGCACGCCGCAGCGTGCGATCGGCGATTTGGACCCGCGTGCCTCGCGCATTACTTTCCATCGGGTTGTGGTGGCAGCAACCCGCTCACGATGTGGCGTTTGTTCGCGGCCCAGTCGAATCGCCTGCGGCAGTTCGATCGCTACGCGGCCATCGTGACAAATTCCGAGCACATGCGGAAGGAAATGGAACACCATGGGCTGCACGCCGAGGTCTTGCCGTTTCCCGTGGCGATCGACGCATCGAACGGCGCCACGCGCTGGGGTGGCGGCTGGCAACTCCTGTTCGCCGGGCGGATGGAGAACTTGAAAGGCGGGGATTACCTCATCGAAGCGGCGCCCGAAGTGGCGAGAGCGACCCGCCGGCCACTGCGTTTGATCTTCGCCGGCGAGGGGCGCGAACGCGCCCGTTGGGAATCGCTTGCGGGGCGTGTCCGGAAAACGACGCTCGATTTGACCATCGAATTCACCGGCTGGTTGTCGCAGGAGCAGTTGAGCGGATTGATGAAAGGTTGCGACCTCCTCGTTGTGCCGAGTCTCTGGCCGGAGCCGTTTGGTTCTGTCGGGCCATTCGCCGCGCAATACGGATTGCCGGCCGCGGCATTTGCCAGCGGCGGAATTCCAGACTGGTTGGGCGACGGCGTGACCGGTCATCTGGCGCCCGCCGATCCGCCGACGCCGCAAGGGCTCGCGCGAGCGATTGTCCAGTGCCTGGAGGATCCGGCCCACTACGCGGCGTTGAGGAATGGCGCCCGGCAAATGTCTACACGGTTCACGATGGAGCGCCATCTTCCCGCGCTCATGGCGCGGCTCGGTCCTTTCGCACCGCAATGAAAGTTCTCTATTTCTGTGAGGGGTTCACCGACATTCGCTTTGTCGTCGGTCTGTCGGAGATTTGCGATCTCACCATGGCCGTCCCGGCATGGGAATTCCAAGTCAGCGGCCTGGCCGATCGCATCGCCGAGAGCGGCGCGTCGCTCGCCGTCGACGCGATCAAAGGGCGCCGGCCGGCATTTCAGGCCAAGTCGTTTTTCTATCTGCTGCGCAATATGCGCAAGTACGACGTCGTGCTGTCGCAGGAAATGGTGCGTGGATCGCTGAACGCCACGGTTGCCGGCGCGCTGATGGGCGTGCCTGTCGTCACGTATCTGGGAGTCGCGCCCGTCGAGTACTACCGCTGCCGCCGTGAGCGGCGGCAGATCGGCGCGGTGAAAGCCGCAGCGGGGGAGGCGTTCATCAGGTTTGCGATGAATGTCAGCGGCCGTTTGGCGACAACCGCCGTAGGAATGGGTCCGTATCTCAGAGACGTTGCCGCGGCAACCTCTTCGCACACGGCCGTTGGGTGTTACTACGGCGTAGACACAAGCCGCTTCAAACCGGTCACGGGCGCCGAACGTCAGGCGCTGCGCCGGCGGCACCAGTTGCCGGAGGATAAATTCATTATTTTCTTCTCAAGCCGAATCAGTCATGAGAAAGATCCGGAAACGGTTCTTCACGCCGCAGCAAAGGTGCGGGCTCAGGGGCTGGATGCGGTGGTGCTGAATCTCGGCGGCGGCTATAAGCAGTTTGTGAAGCTTGCCGATCAACTCGGCGTGCCAGATGCCGCTCAGTGGATCATCGGCCGTCCCGCCGTGCATCCGATGCACGAGTTGTGCGACTTCTTTCAGGCGGCCGACGTCGTCATCCAATCGTCGCTCGCCGAAGGCGCTGCCTTCTCGACGCTCGAGGCGCTTGCGGCCGGCACGCCCGTGATTGCCACCGACATCGGAGGGATGGCGGTGCAGCTGCGCGGGCATGCGCAGTTGACGCCGCGCCGCGATGAGGACGCCATGGCGAAGGCGATCTTGTGGGTGGCGCAGAACCCGGAGGCCGCGCGCAGCCAGGCGATGAAGGGCTGCGCATACGTGTCGGCGAACTGGCGGCGCGAGAAAGCGTTCGGCGATCTCAAAGACATCCTTGAGCACGCGTCGAATGGCGCGAAGCGCCAGTGACGCCGCTCCGCCTCGGGGTCATTTGCGACCTTCGGGAAGAAGGCTGGCACAGCATGGACCTGATTGCCGACATGCTGCTCGAGATGCTTCCGCAGGTGGCCGGCGGTGAGCTGGCCGCGACCAAGCTCTGTCCACCCCTGACGCGGCGATGGAGCCGCCTGCCCCTGATTGGCCACGGCGCACGCGCAAATCTCGCCGATCGTTTGACGGGCCGCCTTTGGGACTACCCGCGCTGGCTCGCACGCCAAGCCGCCGACTTCGATGTCTTCCACATCGTCGATCACAGCTACGCTCATCTCATCCGGGTTCTGCCGGCCGAGCGAACCACGATCACGTGCAACGATGTCGATGCGATTCAAGCCGCGCTGCCAGGCTCGCGCCACCGGCTTGCACCGGCAGGATTGCTTGCGTCGCGCATTCTGGACGGTCTGAGTCGTGCCGCGCATGTCGCCTGTATCAGCGAGGCGACACGAACAGCGCTGTTGGCCACTGGTCATGTGAAGCCGGCGCAGGCGAGCGTGGTACATCTCGGCGTCCATCCCAGTTGTTCGCCGGCGGCGTCCCCCTGGTGGGACGCCGAGATCGATCGGCGCCTGGGACCGCGAGGAGTAGAAATTCTTCACGTAGGAAGCACCATTCCTCGCAAGCGCATCGATGTGCTGCTCGAAACGGTGGCCGGAGTCCGCAGGGTGATCGGGGCCGTCCGTCTTGTGCGCGTTGGGGGTTGCCTTACGCCAGCTCAACGCGCGCTCGCCGCAACGCTGGGCATCTCCGACGCGATTGTCGAGCTGCCGTTCCTCGAGCGCCCTCTTCTCGCGGCGCTCTACAGACGAGCGTCGGTCGTGGCCTTGCCATCCGATGGCGAAGGATTCGGATTGCCGCTCGTCGAAGCCATGGCGTGCGGCACGGTCGTCGTGGCCAGCGCACTCCCGGCGTTGAAGGAAACGGGTGGCGACGCGGCGATCTACTGCCCGCCTGGCGACGTATCGCGCTGGGTCGACACACTGACGAACCTGCTGCGCCAACGCGAAGCCGATCCTGCTGGTTGGGCATGCCAACAGAGGGCGGGCACTGTCGCGGCTTCGCGCTTCAACTGGCGCAGCTATGCGGCCGAAATGACGGCACTGTACCGGGAACGCGCATGAGAGTCCTGCACCTCGGAAAGTTTTATCCGCCGGTGAAGGGTGGGATGGAAACGATCCTCGAGCTGATCTGTGATCGCACATCGCGGCAGGTCACGAATAAGGTGCTGGTCGCGAATACTGGATGGGCGACGAGCGAAGAACGTCACGGCGGCGTGGATGTTGTGCGGTTGCCGGCGGTCGCCAAAATCGGCGCCGTGGCGATCTGTCCCACGCTGCCGTTTCACCTGGCTGGGGAAGACGCCGATCTCATCGTCATTCACGAGCCCAATCCGATGGCCTTGCTCGCGTATTTTCTGGTGCGGCCGGCAGCGACCCTTATCGTATGGTTCCACAGCGAGGTGATTCGGCCAAGCTGGCGCTACGGACTGTTCTACCGCCCCTTTCTGCAATTTGCGCTCGCGCGGGCGGCGCGAATCGTCGTCGCCTCGCCGACGCTCGCCGCCTCTGCTCCCCAACTGCGCGACTGGCGAGCGAAATGCGTCGTGATCCCTTATGGCGTGCAATCGGGGCGTCTCCCACCTGCTGAAGCGATCGCGCGACAAGCCGCGGCGATTCGGAAGGAACATCACGCGCCGATCGTACTTTTCGTGGGGCGTCTTGTCGCCTACAAAGGCGTTGACGTGCTCGTCGATGCCATGCGCAGCGTTGCGGCAGTGGCTCTGCTCGTTGGCAACGGTCCGCAGCGGATGGCGCTTCAACGGAGAGTGGAGGTGCTCGGACTCGGCGATCGCGTGAAATTTCTCGGCGAGGTTGGCGACGACGAGCTCGCGGCGCTCTATCACGCGTGCGACGTTTTCGTTCTGCCATCGATCACACGACAGGAGGCGTTCGGTGTCGTGCAGCTCGAAGCGATGGCAAGCGGCAAACCTGTGATCAGCACCGACCTTGGCACGGGGGTGGGTTGGGTGAATCAACACGGCGAGACCGGCCTGGTGGTGCCTCCGGGGGATGTGCCGGCGCTCCGGGATGCGATGCAACGGTTGCTTGCCGACTCGGCGTTGTGCGCCACGATGGGTGCCGCGGCAGCGCACCGTGCGCGATCGGTTTTTGCGGTGGATCGCATGATTGACCTGACGCTCGCGCTGTATCGAGACGTGTTGGGTGAAGATGACGCGCGCAAAACGGTGGCTTGATCTCCTGTTGTCGGCGAGCGGGCTCGCGGTCTCCGCACCACTGTGGGCGATGATTGCCGCGCTCATCAAGCTGCAGGACGGAGGTCCCATCTTTTTTTCGCAGGAGCGCGTCGGCCTCAACGGGCGCCTGTTCCGCGCGCTGAAATTTCGGTCGATGGCGGTGGATGCCGAAGCCCGCACGGGCCCCATTCAATCGGGCCGGCACGATCCGCGCGTGACGCGGGTCGGACGGTTTCTTCGTGCGACCGCCATGGACGAGCTGCCGCAACTCTGGAACATATTTCGAGGCGATATGAGCTTCGTCGGACCGCGCGCGCTTCGCCCAGGCGAAATCGAGGTGAACGGGCGAGGGGTCGTCGTACACCTGGAAGATGTTCCCGGGTTCCGCGACCGCTGCGCCGTCACACCGGGGCTGACCGGCGTTGCACAGATTTACGCAGCGCGCGATGTCGTTCGACGCCACAAGTTTCGTTACGACAAGCTCTACATTGCACGGCAATCCTTCTGGCTCGACGTCAGGCTGATCTCGCTTTCTTTCTGGATCACGTTCCGCGGGACATGGGAAAACCGGGGCAGAAAGTATTGAT
>JANMJM010000088.1:0-29044 GCA_031371345.1 Vicinamibacteria bacterium | reverse complement strand
GATCGACGGGCGTGGTCGAGTGATGGTCCATGTAGATCATGTGGTGATTGGGTGATTGGTGATTGGGTGATAGTGCTGAACGCGCGTTCAGAACCAACAACCAAAAACTATTGGTGAGAGAGTACGGCGGGGCGCGTCAGCGTGACCGGAACCGGCGCGTTCGTGTCTGCCGCCAGCTCCGTAATCGAGCAGCCCTGCAGCGCGACGAGAATGCGCTCGCGGATTTTCCAGAGCGGATCGCGCACGCTGCACTTCGAGTACTGCTCGCAGTTTTCTTCTTCTGTCGAACAGGCGGTGACGGTAAGCGGGCCGTCGACGGCCTGAATGACGTCGGCGACCGAAATCGCCGACGGCGCCCGGCTAAGGTGATAACCGCCGCGCGTGCCCTGATGCGACGCGAGCAGCCCTTCGCGTGCGAGGCGCTGGAGCACCTTCGCCATCAGCTCGACTGGGATGTCGTACTGCTCGGCAATTTCGCGCGCAGACGAAGCTGCCTGATCCGGCCGGAGCGCCAGATGCTTCATTGCGATGAGCGCGTAATCCGCCTTCTTCGACAGCCTCAACATATTGAGAATTCGGTACTTACAGTCTAATACTTCGGCACGCTGGGATCAATCTTGTCGGCCCAGTCGAGAATGCCGCCCTTCAGGTTCTTCACGCTCTTGAAGCCCTGCTGCCGGAGAAACGCCGCCGCTTTCGCGCTGCGTCCGCCCATCTTGCAATGGACGACGATCTCCTTGTCCTTCGGGATTTCCTGATACCGCTGCGGCACCTCGCCCAGCGGAATCAGCGTCGAGCCGGGAATCCGCCCGATTTTGAACTCGTTCGGCTCGCGCACGTCGAGCAGATAGAAATCTTCCTTGGCGTCCATCTTTCGCTTCAACTCTTTCACGTCGATCTCGGTCTCGTTGTTGTCCTGTGCACTCATCGTTGGCTCCGTTGCGGGCGTCACGCCGCAGAACTGTTCGTAGTCAATCAGCGCGGTGACCGTCGGGTGCGTGCCGCATACCGGGCAGTCCGGATCTTTCTTGAGCTTCAACTCGCGGAACTTCATCCGCAGCGCGTCGTAAATCAGAAAACGGCCGATGAGCGGTTCGCCGATCCCCATGATCAATTTCACCGCTTCGGTCGCCTGAATCGTACCGATGATGCCGGGCAGCACCCCAAGCACCCCGCCTTCGGCGCAACTCGGCACAAGTCCCGGAGGCGGCGGCTCGGGATACAGGCAGCGATAGCACGGCCCGTTCTTCGTCGCAAAGACCGAGGCCTGACCCTCGAAGCGGAAAATGCTGCCATACGTGTTCGGCTTGCCGAGAATCACGCACGCGTCGTTCACGAGATAGCGCGTCGGAAAATTGTCGGTGCCGTCGAGGACGATGTCGTACGGCTTGAACAGGTCGAGCGCATTCTTCGACGACAGCGCTGTTTCGTACGTGTCGATCTCGATGAGCGGATTGAGCCCGTGCAGGCGATCCTTCGCCGACGCCAGCTTGGAGCGCCCGACGTCTGGCGTGCCGTGAATAATCTGCCGCTGCAGGTTGCTGAAATCAACAACGTCGAAGTCGACGATGCCGATGCGACCAACACCGGCGGCGGCCAGATACAGCGCGGCGGGCGATCCGAGTCCGCCCGCGCCAATGCAGAGCACGCTGCCTGCTTTCAGCTTCAGCTGACCCTCGACGCCAACCTCCGGCATGATGAGATGGCGCGAGTAGCGCTGCACCTCGTCATTGGTGAGCGCCTGCGCCTCAACCGTGCCGGTGGGCGCGCCCCCAGCAACCGAGGGGATGATGCTGATGGTGTCGCCCGCCTTCACCGGCGTCTTCTCTTTTTCGAGATAGCGGATGTCCTCGTCGTTCAAATACACATTCACGAAGCTGCGGAGCTTGCCTTGCTCGTTGTAGAGATGCGGCTTCAGCCCCTCGTACTTCGTCGTCAAGTTGGACAGCAGCTCGCCAATCGTCGTGCCGTCAACTTCAACGGCGTCCTGCTTGCCGGTAAACGGCCGCAGCGGTGTGGGGATCAAGATCTTGTTCGCCATAAACCTTATGCACCTACCAGAGATTCTTCGCGAAACTGCGAACGATCGTCGGCCAGCCGCCAGACGGTCATCTGTTCGGGCTGGGCCTGGTGAATAGAGACAATCACGTACCAGAAAAATGGAAATGCGTGATCCAGATCGTACTGCGACGGGCGCGCTGGATGATCGGGATGCGAGTGATAAAACCCCAGCAGCTCCTGACCCAACCGCGTCGCCTCTGCCTCCACGAGCTTGTAGTCGGACGGACGGATCAAAAACCGCCGCCGCGCGCCTTCCTCGGTGACATTCGGCAGCGCCGCCACATGGTGCACGACGCCATCGCTGCCAATCAACGCGCCGCAACACTCGTTCGGGTAGGTCTCCACGCCGTGCGTTCGAATCGCGTCGGCAATCCCTGCCTCTAACCTTAGATGCTCCAAACCAGCTCCCAGTTCCAGCAGGCAGCTATGTCGCCTGCCAGAAGCGCTCGGACATGTATTTGTCGGCGCTATCGGGAAAAATTGTGACGATGACCGCATTCTTGGCGGTCTTCGCGACTTTCAACGACGCAGCCAGTGCCGCGCCGCCCGAGATGCCCACGAGCAAGCCTTCTTCGCGCGCCAGGCGGCGGACCATCGTATATGCGTCCTCGGTGCTCACGCGCATATCCTCATCGGCCAGCCGCGGGTCGTAAATCCCCGGCACGATGGCCGTCTCCATGTGCTTCAACCCTTCGAGGCCGTGCAGCGGCGAATCGGGTTGGAACGAAATCAACTTGATCGACGGATTCTCTTCGCGCAGCCGGCGACCCGTCCCCATGAATGTGCCGCTCGTGCCAAGCCCCGCGACGAAGTGCGTGATGCGTCCCTGTGTTTGCGCAAGAATTTCCGGGCCGGTGGTCTTGTAGTGCGCGCCCCAGTTCGCGTCGTTGTTGTATTGGTCCGGATAGAAATAGAGATCGGCGTTGGCGGCCACCTGCCTGCGCGCTTCGCGAATCGCGCCGTCGGAGCCATCCATGGGATCGGTGAAGATCAGCTCCGCGCCGTACGCGTCGAGCAGCCGCTTCCGTTCAATCGTAACGTTGGACGGCACGCAGAGCTTGACGGGAAATCCCTCGCTTGCGCCGATCATCGCGTAGGCAATGCCGGTGTTGCCGGAAGTGGCATCGAGAAGGGTTTTGCCGGGACGGAGCGCTCCGGTCTTCTGCCCTTCCTTTACCATAGCGGCGGCCGGCCGGTCTTTCACCGACCCGCCCGGGTTGAACCACTCGGCCTTCCCATACAGCTCGACGCCGTTGAGCCCCGCCTCGAACTTACGGAGGCGCAGCAGGGGCGTATGTCCGATCAAGTCGAGCACGGTTCCGCCCTGTTTTTGCTCGCGATCGGTCACCTGCAGGCTCATGTTTGATCTACGACCGTTCTAGTCGGAATTATAACGTACGGGTCACTTAACGAGCATTCCCTCGACATCCCTGATCTCCGCAGGGCTGCCCACCTCGGCCTCGAGCGCCTGGCCAACTTTCGCGCGGTCGCCAACGGCAATCACCACGAACTTGCCAGGGACGAGGTACTTCTTTGCGACGTCCTGCACAGCCTGCGGGTCCACGACCGAAATTTGCTCCGCGAGGTTCGAGTAGTAGTTCAGTGGCAGACCATACGTGAAGAGCGACGATAAATTTGCGACGGTCCGATCGCTCGTTTCGAAGCTGCCAGGGAGCGACTGCGCAATCGCATCCTTCGCCAGCGTCAGTTCTTCGTTGGTGGCGCGTGTGTCCGCCATTCTCTTCAGCTCGGCGAACATCTCGTGCACCGCTGGAGCGGTGACATCTGTGCGCACGCCGGACGAAACGGCGAACGGTCCAGGATTTCGCCAGTATGTGAACTGCGAGCTCGCGCCGTAGGTATAGCCATGCGCTTCGCGCAGATTCAAGTTGATGCGACTGGAGAACAGGCCGCCGAGCAGCGCATTCATCACGCGCACCGGCACATAGTCGGGATTCGACCGCGCAACGCCGACCGTCGCGACCCTCACCTGCGTCTGCGGTGAACCGGGACGGTCGACGATGATGAGCTTTGTGCTGGCAGCGGCTGGTGGCACGAGCGTGACCGGAGCGACCGTGCCGGGAGGCCATGCGCCGAACGTCGATTCCGCGAGCTTCCGCAGTTCCGGCAGAGTGATCGATCCCGCCACGACGAGCGCAGCATTGCTCGGCACGTAGTTCTGTTTCCAGAAGGCGAGCAGATCCTCGCGCGTGACCTTCTTAATCGCGTCAGCGGTTCCGAGACCAGGGAACCCGTACGGATGCTCGCGGCCGTACAGCGCGGCCGACGTCACATTGGCGGCGACGAGCGCGGGATTGCTGCGCTGCTGAACAAGATCGGCCAGTCGTGCCGCGCGAATACGCTCAACTTCTTCCTGAGGAAAGCTGGGATGCAGCGCGACGTCGGCCAGCAAGTTCAGCGCGGCAGGAAAATTTCTCGTCAAGCTCGACGTGGTCACGGTTGACGCGTCGGTTGTAGTGGAAGCGTTCAGCGTCGCGCCGATTTGTGCGGCTTCGTCCGCCAGTTGTAGGGCGTTGCGCGTAATCGTGCCCTGATCGAGCACAGCGGTCGTGAAGCTCGCGAGGCCCGGCTTGTCGATCGGATTTCGGTCGTTGCCGGTCTTCAGCACAAGATTGGCCGACACGACTGGTGAGGTCGTTTGCGGCAGCATGATCACCGTCAAACCGTTCGGCAGCTGAAAGGACTGCGGCACGGCAATGCGCGCCGCGCGCAGGGCCGCCGGCTTCGGCTGCGTCGCGCGCCACGGCTCGTCGGCATTTGGCGAGTCGGAGGCAGGCGCGGCCGCGGCGCCTTGCGCCGATCCCTTCGGCACTTCCGGCCCAAGATCCTGTTTACCCGGCACGCCGTGTACAACCACGCGAGCATTTTTCTGAAGGTACTTCTGCGCGAAGGCACGCACCGACGCCGGCGTCACGTTGCGGTGCCGCATGATGTCCTTCGTGAGGTAGTCGGGCGTTCCCAAGTAATGGTTGTAGTGATTGAGCGTGTCGGCCACTCCGCCGAATCCGCCGACCAGCTGGAGCCCCTTCATCGTTTGCGTCTCCGACACGTTACGCGCCCGGTCCACCTCCGCCGCCGACGGCGCTTCGTTGCGCATCCGATCGAGCTCTTCGTCGATCGCCGACTCGATTTCCTGCGCGGTGTGCCCCGGCCGCGCCGTCACCTCGATGGTGAAGACCGACCCGAGCATCAACGAGTACTGATAAGCCTGCACGTTCTGCGCGAGCTGCTTTTCGTAGACGAGCTTCTTGTAGAGACGGCTCGACTGGCCACCGCCGAGAATGCTGCCGGTGATGTCCCCTTCGGCGTCGCCGTCCTTGTAAAACGCCGGTGTGATCCATCCCATGTAGACGCGCGGCAGCTGCACGTTGTCCTGCACCACCACACGGCGCTCGGACACGATCGGCGCCGTCTGTGCCTTCACGGGCGGAATGGCAGGGCCGCGTTTCAGGGTCCCAAAGTATTTCGCGACGAGTTTTTTCGTTGCCGCTCTGTCGAAATCTCCGGCGATGGCGAGACTGGCGTTATTCGGCGCGTAGTACTGCTCGAAAAAACTCCGAACATCGTCGAGCTTGGCCGCCTGAATGTCGGCATGCGAGCCGATCACCACGCCGTGGTAGGGATGTCCCTGCGGAAAGATCGCCTGGAACATCGCTTCTTCGACGATGCCGTACGGTCTGTTCTCGGTACTTTGGCGCCGTTCGTTGCGCACGACGTCCTGCTGATTGGCGAGCTTTGCCTGATCGACCTCGTCGAGGAGGAAGCCCATGCGATCGGACTCGAGCCACAACGCCAGCTCGAGCTGATTGGCGGGCACGGTCTCAAAATAGTTGGTGCGATCGAAGCCCGTCGTTCCGTTCAGCCCCGTTCCGCCGGCGCCTTCGAGCAATCGGAAGTGCGAGTCGCCCGTCACGTGCTTCGATCCCTGGAACATCATGTGCTCGAAGAGATGCGCGAAGCCGGTGCGCCCCGGCGCTTCGTACGCGGGACCGACGTGATACCAGAGATCGACGCCGACCAGCGGCAAGCGATGATCCTGCGACAGAATCACCTCGAGTCCATTCGGCAGCGAGTACTTTTCAAAATCGAGCTTCGGAATATCGGCGGGGCGGTTCTGCGCCAGCGCCGTGAGCGCCGCCGAAAGCGCCACCGCGACGACACATCCGAGCCGAGTCTTTGCGTTCATAGAGGGTTCTCTCATCACTGCGGTTTATTCTCCAGGCTTCGCCACAAGTACCAGGACGCAATCGAGCGATACGGACGCCATGGTTCGCCGATCTTCAGCAGGCGTTCGGCGTCCGGGGTTTTTCGCAGACCGTACGCCTTCTGGACCGCCTTCACGATACCAAGATCTCCGACCGGCAGAACATCGGGCCTGGCGAGCCTGAAAATCAGAATCATATCGGCCGTCCACCGCCCAATGCCTTTAATTTGCGTAAGTTGCGCGATCACCTGGTCGTCGGTGAGCGTCGCAAAGGCATCGGTCTTCAGCGACCCCATGACGACGCGTTGGCTGAGATCCCGCACGTAGCTCACCTTCTGCCGGCTTAGCCCGACGCCGCGGAGGGCCTCGTCGGACTGCAGCAGGATCGCATCGGGCGTCGGAACGCCGCTCTGCGGCATCAATGTGCGCAGGCGCCCATAGATCGTCGCGGCCGCTTTCGTCGAGAGCTGCTGCGACACGATCGATTCGACGAGGCCGCAGAAGATGTCTGCTTCGCGGCCGGTCTTGAGGCCGCACTCGCCATACTTGGCAATGATGGCGCGCAGCACGGGGTCGCGCCGCATCAACACCCTGCGAGCCCGCGCGATCTCGTCGATGGTGATGGCGCGGGTCATCGAAGCGACGCGGTGAGCGTGACGCGCGCGTGAATCTCGATTGTGGAGGGCGCGATGGGCGTCGAGACGGCCTGCTCGGAGACCGCCATGCGCATCATCGGGCGCGGATAGTCGGGCACGCCGCCTTCTTCAATTCGCACGACGCGATCGATCGTGCGCCCCGCGCCGCTTGCCGCCGCATCGGCCCGTGCGCGGGCGTCGGCCACCGCCTGCCGCAGCGCGTCGCGCTCGAGAACCTCTCGATTCCGCACATCGAAGCGAATGCCGCCAATAGAGGTCGCGCCGCCGGTGCCGGCCGCGTCGATGACCGCGCCGACGCGATCGATGTTGTCGAGGCGCACTTCGACGGTGTTGCGCGCGACGTATGTACGAAACGACTGCCGGCCGTTCGCGTAGTCGAACTCCGGCTGCAATTCGTAACCGATGGTGCGGATCGCATCTTTCGGCACGCCGGCCTGCTGAATTTTCTGGAGCACCGCTGTCATGGCGTCGGCGTTCAGCCGTTGTGCCTCGCCGGAATTCCGCGCACGCGATTCGGCAGCGATCGTCACAAACGCGCGATCGGGTTGGACGATGACCGTCGCCTGCCCGGTCGTCACGACCACGGGCGTCAACGGGTTCACGACGGAGGGATCCTGGGCGCGCGCCGGAGACGGCGTCGTCGCCGCAACCAGGGCGACGACCGTCGCGGCGAAAGTAATGTGTGTCATACGGGTATTCTGACACCGCCGGCCGGCGGAAGGTTTGTCAGCGCAGCGAGTAGGCCACGCGGAAGCCGATGCTGTAGGCGTAGCTGTCGGGCGGGATTTTGTGGCGGCACGCGCACCGCAGATAGCGGCCGTCGGCGTTCACCCATGCGCCGCCTCGCACGAGGCGCATTAAGCCGCTTTCGGGACCTTGCGGGTTCAGATATTGCGCGCGCGAGTAGTAGTTCGGCGCGTACCAATCGGAGACCCATTCCCACACGTTGCCGGCCATGTCGTGCAGCTTAAAACCGTTTGCCGGATAGGTCCCAACCGCCGCGGTGCCACGCTCGGCCTTCGCGCCGGTATGCGGAAGATAATGGGCGAACGCCAGATCGAGCGTGTCGCCCCACGGGAACTTCTTGCCTTCCAACCCGCCTCGCGCCGCTTTTTCCCACTCGGCTTCGGTCGGCAGGCGCACCGGCTTGTTCGTCTTGCCCGCGAGCCACATGCAATAGGCGTTCGCGTCTTCAAATCCAATTAAGGTGACGGGATGGTGATCGCGTCCTTCGGGCGGTGTGCCGTTGTTCCAGAAGTACTTCGAGGCGAGGGCGCGAAAATCTGCTTCGACGGGGCCCGACACCATCAACGGCAACGCGCGAATGGCAGGCGAGGGATGCCCGGTTTCCTTCACAAAGCGCGCGTATTCCGCGTTGGTGACGGGATGCGTGCCGATATGGAACTCGTCGAGATACGCGCGATGAGCCGGACGCTCATCCTCCTCGCCATCCTCGGCGCCCATCAGGAATTCGCCCGCCGGAATCCGCGCGAAGTCGAGCAGGTCAGCCATTTGTGGTGGAGCGGCTCAGTATATCGCTCATAGAATGTACCCGATGCCGAAGCCCGTCGAGATCGAAATTTCCGAGTTGCGCAAACGCGTGCGAGCGGCGATTGACAAGAGCCGACGGGGCGCCGCCGAACGCCGTGAGCGGTTGGACGCCGCCTCGGCCGCGTACGCACAATTCCTCGAGAACAAAGCTGGCCCGCTCGCCCATATGCTCGCCAACGCGCTGCGAGCCGAAGGCTACAACTTCACCGTCTTTACGCCGAATGGCGGCGTTCGCCTGTCGTCGGCGAAATCGGGAGACGACTTTGTCGAGTTCTCGCTCGATTCCTCGCAGCCCGAGCCGGTGGTCGTCCTTCGTGTGAACCGCGCCCGCGGGCGGCGAGTCGTGCAACACGAGCGACCGATACGCGGAAAACCGGTGGACCAACTGACGGAGGAAGACGTGCTGCAGGCACTGCTCGACGAGCTGGGGCCGTTTGTGGAGCGCTAGCGCGATCAAGCCAATCGCTCGACAAACGATGTGTCGATGCCTTGGCGTTTGAGCTGCGCCAGGAACCCCGGTTGATCGGCCGCCTGGCGGTACGCTTCGCGCGAGTCGACGATGCCGCTCTGGACGAATGCGACCAGCGCGTCATTCAACGCCACCATCCCGTGACGTCGTCCGCTGTCGATCGCCATCGGCAGCTGCGACGTCTTGCCTTCCGCAATCACGTTGGCAACCGCCGACGTGTTCAGCAGCACTTCGCGTGCCGCCACGCGTCCGCCGCCAGACTTGCGCAGTAACACTTGCGCCACCACACCCCGTAGCGCTTCGGCAAGGCCGAGTTGAATCTTGGGCCGGCGATCGATCGGTGTCTGATCGATGATGCGATCGATCGCCTCGCCTGCGGTGTGCGCCGTGAGCGCACCGATGACAAGATGGCCCGATTGGGCCGCCTCGAGCGCGAGCGTCACGATCTCGGACGAACGCAGGTCTTCGATGACGAGCACATCAGGGTTCTCGCGCAACGCCGCGCGCGCCATGGCGATCCATTCGCTGTTGTCGCCGCGTACCTCGCGCTGGCTGACGAGCGAGCCGCGAATCTCGTGCACGAACTTGATTTGATGCTCGAGCGTAATCACATGATCGCTGCGCGTGCGATTAATGAGATCGACGAACGCCGAAATCAGTGTCGATTTGCCGCTCGATCGCGGGCCTGTCACGAGCACGAGGCCGTTGGCCTCGGCGCACAATCCCTGAATCTCGCGCGACAGGCCGAGCTGCTCGGCTGAAATCGCCCGCGCCGGAATCATCCTGAAGATACCGCCCGCGCCGCGATGATCGCGGAACGTGACGCACCGGATGCGCCCGACGTCCGGCACGTCGCAAATCCACTCCGTCCCCGCCTGGCTCCGCAGTGTTTCGCGGTTGCGCTCGGGCATGAGGTCGAGCATCAGCGCCTCGACATCGGGCTCGCTCAACACAGGCTCGCCGTCGATCGGGCTAATCTCGCCGTCGACACGAATTGACGGCTTCGCCTGCGACGTCAGGTAAAGCGTCGAGGCGCCGCGTGCCGCGGCAATCCGCAGCAGGCGATCGATGCCCGCCGTGTGCAGCGGCTGCGTGAAGCGGAGCGTCTGTTCCGCTCGTGCCTGGTCGCGCACCTGATTACGCGCAAGCGGAAGAACGACGGCGGGGTGGGACTCCGGCTCGTCGTCCAGCGTGGCCATCGGTCGCGGCGCGCGAGGTTCGGGCGCGTGCGGCGCAGGCGCCGGCGGCGCAACGAACGTCGTGGTCACCTTGAACTCTTCAGTGTCGAAGCTGATCTCGTGGATCTCGCTCTCCGACTCGCGTGGCATTTCTTGCTCGGGCTCGCTTTCAACCAACTCCATCGTGGGCGCGGGCGCGGGTGTCGGCTCGTACGCGAGCGGCGGCTCGATGACCGGTTCACCCGTCGGCTCGGGCACGACCTCGGGTTCCATCGCCAGATCGTAGACAGGTTCGCTGGACAGATCTGCGATTGGTTCGTATGCAATGGCCGCCGGTGCCATTACGGGCACGATCACAGGCTCAATCACCGGCTCGATCACAGGCTCGGGTTGGACGGCGGCGGCGATGACCGGATCGGCTTGGCGATGACGCCGGATCTCGATCCAAATGTCGTCGCCGCCCCGCGCAGCGACCACCGTGAAGCGTTCGCCGGCGGCAATCGTCGGGTTCGCGATGTCGCGCTGCACCGCTCCGAACTCGTCGAGCGTGCGGCGCGAGTCTTCGGGCAGCAGCTCGCGGAGCATGCCCGTCATCGCGTCGAGCGTCAGCACGCGCGAAGAAAGCTCCGATTGTCCCTTGGGCGCAACGACGTACGGACGCTCGCCGCTATGAAGGACGAGAGCGTCACCGTCGGCGCGGGCAATGGCGGTGAGGAGCGAAGTAACGAGCGGCACAATAATCAACCAATTTTTCGGGCGAAGTCGTTGACTTCAGTAGGTTTGCACGAAAAATCCGCAGTGCAGGGCCGTGCAATTATGTGTATAAGTCTGCCTCACACAAGAAGATACGGGAATTCTTTTCTTTGAGGAAAACTAGTGGCCTGTCTCCGCTGAACGAGTACCGAATTCCGGAGCGCGGCGCCCGGATGGCAAGGCGGGACGACCGAGAATACCGGGAGTATTTGAGGGAGGACCAACGCAGCTAGCCGGGATGCCTCGCCCGGTAGTCGGTACTTGATCAGCGGAGACAGGCCACTAGGCGCGCGACGGCGTGCCGGCCTCGTAAATTCGCACGAGCTCGACAAGCTTGTAACCCTTCGTTTGATACGGCGGAATGATGCGCTCGGTGCGGAGATATTGCAGCATCCCCTCGTCGCCGTAATCGGCCGGACCGATGTCGTCGGACTCTTCCAGGACCTTCGCGAGCCCGGTCAGCGTCAACGCTTTCTCGGTCACGCGCTTCTTGCCCGGAATAATCCCGAGACGCCGCGTGGGCTCCTCGCGCTCGGATGTGGCGAAGGTGACGAAAATTTCGTTCGCGATGAAATTGTAGTCGGCATCCGACCTCGTCGCCGGCGCATTTTCGACTTTGACCCCCGCAACGTTGTCCACCGCTCCGAGCCGGTCGATCAGTTTCTGCGTGAAATCTCCTTCGCCGGACCAGCCGGCCGTATCGACGACAAAATTTGTCATTGGGTCAGACCCCGATAAGGGCGGCAATGGCGCGCGGCGAATCGGCCAGCCACTCGTCGCCGTTCAGCGCGCCCGGGGCAAGATCGGCAAATCCAAAGCCATAGCGCGCCAAACAGATTCGCACTCCGGCGTTGCGCGCCGTCTCGAGATCGACCGACGAATCGCCAACCATCACGGTTTCGCCCGGACCGACGGCCGCCCGGCTCATCAAGTAGCGGAGGCCGTCGGGTGACGGCTTTCGAGGCCACGGGCCGTCGCCGCCGACTGACCAGCGAAAATATTTCGACAGCGTGAAGCTCTCGAGAATGCTCGCCGTCTGCTGCAGCGGCTTGTTGGTGAGTATCGCCATTGGCACCTCACGGCTCTTTAGATGGTCGAGCAACTCGGGCACGCCATCATAGGGCCGCGTGTGGTGCGTGAGCCGCTCGTCGTAGGCCGCGAGGAATCGCTCGAGCGCATCAGGTATCGGCGCATCGACATTCGCGGCTTTCAGCACCCGTGTCACCAGCGTCGCGGCGCCGCATCCGACCATGCGCGCAATATCCGCTTCCGCCATCGGTGATGCGCTGTAGCCGGCAAGCATGGCGTTGGCGCTGTCGGCGAGATCGCGGCGCGAGTCGATGAGCGTGCCGTCGAGATCGAAAATGGCAAAGCCGATGGGCGCCATCAATCCTGAAGCGCGTCTCCGCCGTACGTCGCGAACGAGGTGGGCGTTTCCCAGACGGTCACCCGCACGACCGGAAAGCCCTGGGAATGGGTATAGTCGTACAGAAGTTTAGCGATATGCTCGACCGTGGGATTGCTCTGGACGACGAACACCGGCTCGCCGAGCCGCTGCAGCGGTCCCACGAGCGGGTCGTCCTCGCGCAGAATCATCTTGTGATCGAGCTCGCGATCGACCCATCCCTTGACCACACGCTTGATGTCCGAAAAATCGCAGACCATATTGCGATCGTCGAGCGATCCGCTGCGGACTTCGATTTCGGCCACGGCGTTATGGCCGTGGGGATGCTTGCAGATGCCGTCGTAATCGAGCAGGCGATGTCCGTAGCAGAATTCAATTTTCTTCGTCACAGAATACATGGCTCATCACTCTAGTCTGGTGTTGTTATCTGGCGGGCTCGACAGCGCGGTGCTCGCAGCCGACGAAGCGCAGACCCTCACCGTCCATCCAGTTTATGTCGCCGCGGGCCTCGCGTGGGAACAAGGTGAAGAGAACATCGTCCGGCGGCTGCTGAGCAGCCCCCCGCTGGCCGGGAAGACCGAGCCGCTCGTTCGACTGTCCTTCGACATGCGCGACGTGTACGCGCCGTCGCACTGGGCCATCACCGGTAGGCCGCCCGCCTACGACACGCCCGACGAAGACGTGTATCTGCACGGCCGGAACGTGGCGTTGATCTCCAAGGCTGCGGTCTATGCCGCGACGAAAAACATCTCCCGCATCGTGCTCGCGCCCCTGGCCGGCAATCCGTTCCCTGATGCGACGCCGGAATTCCTGGGCGCCTTCAGCACGGCCCTTTCGCTCGGGCTCGACGCGCCGATCCACATCCAGGCGCCATTTTCGAAGATGCACAAAGACGACGTGATTAAGCGGGGGGCGGAACTGGGCGTCCCGTTCGAGCTGACGCTCTCGTGCATGAACCCGGCGGGGATGACGCACTGCGGGCTGTGCAGTAAATGCCGGGAGCGGCGCGACGCGTTCCACGACGCGGGCATTCCGGACCCGACGAGGTACGCCAACGTCAGCCCGAGGTGAAGAAGAATCTATAATCTATAATCTAAAATCTGTAATCTCTAATCTAAAAACACGACGGATCACGAAGGCACGATGGGCACGGAGGTAGAGTCTTCGTGGTCTTCGTGTTCCGGAATCGAGTTGTTTGGACGGCGGTTCCAAATCTTAAATTTTTAAATTTTAGATTTTAAATTTCAGATTCCTTAACACCCCACCTCGCCGTTCCAGTCGGTGTGCACGTGCAGCTTGCGCCCCGCGAGCGGCAGCCGATCGGGGCAGTCGCCACTGCTGCCCGGTGTGATGGACAACTTGGGGAAGAGCACGCGGTCGATGTGCGTGAGAAGCCGCTCGTATTGTTCTTCGCGCGGCGCGCTCAACACCAGAACGCCCGCACACTCCGTGGGAGGAAAGCGCGCGTCGTCGAGAAAGTCCTGGTCGAGAGTGACCAGCGTCCGACGCAGCTGCACAGCCAACCGGAAATGCTCGATGTCGCGCGCCCGGCGAAGCGCCTCCTCTTCGATGACGAAGAGCACGTCCCACTGCAGCCGCTCGCGCATGAAACGGACGAGCCCCGCCGGTAGATTCGCATCGGCGTACACCCGCGGCGCCTGGGTCAATCCTTCAGCGAATGGCCCGAGCTCGGACGCCAGTGTGCCCATGGCTCACCGGCTGACGGGTTCCTTGCTGTCTTTCCGTGTCGCCGTGGCCTGTCGCTTCAGTTCGGCCAGCAGCGCCGCGCGCTTGTGCACCAGCTCTTTACGCGGCCGCTGTCCGTTCTTCGATCCGATCGCGTATTCGCAGAATAGCGGAAACGCGATCGTCGAATCGCAGTACGCGACGACGGTATCGGGGAGAACGCCGGGGTTCACCTTGCCCCAGCTCACCGCTTCGGCGGGTGTTGCGCCCGATAGTCCACCCCACACCACCGAATCGGTCGTGATCTGGATGAAGTAATCGTTGCCGCCTTTTTGAATCCCGTACACCTCCCACAACGTCGGCTGTCCCTGCAGGTAGAAGTTTTTCGGTGAGCCGCCGCCGAGGATCACGCAGCCGTTCCGTTTGCCGGCGAGGATGATCGCGCACACTTCATTCACGTCCTGGTTGGGATCGATCATCAGCGAGCTGCCGTTCAATAGCGCGTGATACGCCAGGTTCATGCCGATCGAGCTGTCGCCCGGCGACGAGGTGTAAATAGGCACGCCGGCGAGCGCGGCGCGCGCGACAACGGAATGTTCTTCGCATCCCGGAAATTTCTTCAACAAGTCCTTGCCCATGCGGTAGTGCAGCTCAGCTGTTGTGGTCGGCCCCTCGAGCTTTTCGCGGACAAGGAAATCGCGGATGTAGGCGTCGGTTTCGAGCAGCACCGACGCGGGAAACAGCACGTCGTAGATTCTGATGATGCCCTGCTCGTACAACTCGACGTCGTCGACGAACGGCGAGCCCCGATGCAGTGTGAAATTCAGCGCGTGATGGAGGTCGTGATACAGGTTCGCGCCAGTGCTGATGATGAAATCAACCAGCCCGCGATCCATCATCTCGACGACGCAACCGCCGACGCCGGCGGGAGTCATGGCACCGGCAATCGTGAGGCCGATGGTGGTGTCTTCGGCCGGATCGAGCATCTTGTCTGAAAAAATCCGGCAGGCTTCCGACAACCGCGCCGCGTTGAACGCCTGAAATCCTTCGTCGATCAGATGGCGGACTTCTTTGCTGCCTTTCGGGCGGTAAAAACCAATGGGCTTTCCCGACAGCGCGTGTTTTGTCGAAGGCGATCCGGGAAGTCGGTGAGGCATAGACGATAATCTTACCCTTGACAGGGCCGACAGACTCGGACAAACGTACGCGCACGTGACCGAATCAGATCTGTCTGTGTTGGATGTGCGTGTGGTATGGGCGGCCGTTGCGCTCGCCGCCGTATTCATCGTGCTGTGCTCTGTCATCTGGCGGAAGGGGCGGCCGTTTGCGACCGGCGACGTATTCCGTGCGAGCCGGCTCAGCAAAGGCAATCATCTGTTTCCCACGCAGGTATTGATCACGCCATCGAGCGTGGTGCATTACACACCCGAATGGTTTGGACGGCTCGAGCACTCGATGCACATGGCGCACGTGGCCTCGGTCCGTATCGACACGAACCTGATGTTCTCCGATCTGTATATCGAGACCACCGGCGGCGCGAGCCCGATCCGATGTCACGGCCATAAAAAGGCCGACGCCGTCCGGATGAAACAACTCATCGAGCAGTATCAAACCGAGTATTACCGGGGGCGCGGCCCGGCCGCCCCGACGACTCCGTAGGTTCGCCTTACCTCTCGGCCCTCGCCCCCTTACCCCTTCCCCCTCAGCCCTTTAATGGCCCACGATTGCACACACCCCTGTGGTTCCGCCGTTTAGCGTCCGATAATGAGACCGGAAACAGAAAACTGTGGACGATCTCACATTTACAGCACGGCGGGCGACGGCGACGAAGCCCGAAACCGAAAGCGATCTCGATACCCGTTTCCGGAACCTCGTGCAGTCGCCTCTGCGCGCGGGAATCCTCCGGTATCTGAGCGCGCGGCCCGAAGAGGGCTACGACGCTGACCAGCTGATGCAGACGTTCGGGCGACTGCGCCTCGACGTGGAAAACTGCATTCGCGAGCTCGTCGGATTCGGCGTCGTCACCGCGCTGTCAGGTACCCCGACGCGCTATTCCGCTGCGCGCCCCGAGAATGAGGGCATGGAAAAGCTGCTCGATCGCTTCCTCGAGCGGCGCGCCACAATCAGCACCGAAGATCAGTCGCCGTCGGTTCAGCGCTTCCGAGAAATGATCGGCCGCGACGAGAAAATGCTGATCGTCTTCGAGTGGATCCGCACGGCCGCCAAGTCCGATATTTCCGTGCTCATTCTCGGCCCGACCGGCTCCGGTAAAGAACTCGTCGCGCGCATGATTCACGAGTTGAGCCGGCGGCAGACCGCAAAATTCCAAGCGGTGAACTGCGCGGCCCTTCCCGACACGTTGTTCGAGTCGGAAATCTTCGGTTATGAAAAGGGCGCATTCACCGGCGCGCACGATCGCAAGCCGGGCCGCCTCGAAATGGCCAACGAAGGCACGCTCTTCCTCGACGAGATCGGCGATCTGTCCATCGTCGCGCAAGCCAAACTGCTGCGCGTGCTGGAAGAACGGCGATTCGAGCGACTGGGCGGCAACCGATCGATTCACGTCGATTTCCGGTTGATTTCGGCGACCAACCGCCCGCTCGATCAATTCGTGCGCGATGGGCGGTTCCGCGAAGACTTGTATTACCGCGTCAACGCGTTTTCGATTCGCCTGCCCTCGCTGCGCGAACGCCAGGTGGACATTCCAGTGCTGGCCCAGCGATTTCTCGCGCGCTATTGCGCCGCTAACGGGCTGCCGCTCGATGCGAAGATGTTCGCGCGCGAGGCCGTCGATTTATTGCAGGGCTATCACTGGCCGGGAAATATCCGCGAGCTCGAGAGCACGGTGTCGCGCGCCGCGTTGTCGTCGCCAGGCCGTAGCATTCGCGCGGCGGACATCGAATTTCTTCACGCGACCGAACCAGCCGCCGAAGACAACGGCGAGCGTCTGCCGTCGCTGCGCGAGGCCGAACGGGCACACATTGTCCGCATCCTGGACGCCTGCACGTGGAACAAAAAAGAGGCGGCTCGCATCCTCGAAATCAGTCGCGGAACCCTGTACCGCAAGATTCTGGAATTCGGCCTCGAACCGCAGGCGCACTCCAGCCAGTCGCGAAACAGAGCACGGCGTCTGACCGCCACCTAACGAATTCCCACCGGAAAACCGATACGTCAGTGAGAACACAGCATCCGTGTGCCGAAAGAGCACACGATGTAGTCTTGGCTATCTTATTTATTTGCAATGACATACAAGCACTTCTGAACGGCGTGTGCCATTTTTGCCATCATCGGGGCGTTACCGGGTTCCAGGCGTTACGCTCGTGTCGCTGTAGCTGGTTCATTCAATTGGACTTAGAGGAATGCTTACTGGAGCATCTCCTGAGGCCAACGTTTTGCACGTCGCGACGCTAGATTTTCCATGAAGCAACTACCGCTCGCCGCGCGTGTTTTCGTTGGGGTGGTCATCGCCCTCGGAACGGCGCTGCTCGCCTACTTTTTCCCAACGCGGATGATCCCGCACCCCGCGTGGTTTATCGCGCTGCTGGTGCTGTCTTCAGTCACCTCAGCGTTCAAGGTCACGCTTCCACTCGCTCGCAGCGGCTCGACCATGTCGGTGTCCTACGCGGTCGATTTTCTTTCGCTGATCATTCTCGGACCCAGCCCCACGATGATCGTCGCCTCCACCAGCGCGTGGAGCCAATGCACGTTCCGGATGACGACGAAAAATCCGCTCTACCGGACGCTCTTCAGCATGGCGAGTCTCGTGATCAGCGTGCAGATGGCGGGAGAAGTATTCCGCCTGCTCGGCGGGACGCCCGGGCTGGCGACGCTGAACTTCGCGGGAATGGCCAAGCCGCTCGTCGGCGCCGCAAGCACCTATTTCGCGCTGAACACGGCGCTCATCGCCACCGCCATCGCGCTCTCGACTCAGCAGAACATGGTGAAGGTCTGGAACCAGAACTTCCTCTGGAGCGCACCCAGCTACTTCGTTGGAGCGCTGGCTGCCGCGGTCGTCGCGGTCGTCATCAGCAGGGATTCGTCATCCAACTACTGGATGGCGCTGCTCGTGGCCGCTCCGTTGTATCTCACCTATCGCAGCTACAAGATTTATCTTGGCCGCATCGAAGACGAGCAGCGGCACGTGCAGGAAGTATCGGATCTGCATCTGGCCACGATCGAAGCGCTGGCGCTTGCGATCGATGCAAAGGATCGCACCGGCAAATCGCATATTCGACGCGTGCAGGTGTTCGCGGCCGGCCTGGCCAAAACGATCGGCATGTCGTCGAACGACATTCAGGGCGTGAAGACGGCGGCGCTGTTGCACGACATTGGCAAGCTTGCCGTGCCCGAGCACATTCTCTCGAAGCCTGGGCCGCTCACGCAGGAAGAGTTTCAGAAGATTCGCATTCACCCGCAGGTCGGCGCGGAAATCATCGCAGGCGTGCCGTTCCCCTATCCCGTGGCGCCACTCATTCTCAGCCATCACGAGCGGTGGGACGGGAAGGGCTATCCGGCCGGCATGAAAGGCGAAGAGATCCCCGCGGGCGCGCGCATCCTCGCCGTGGTGGACTACTTCGACGCGCTGACGTCCGAGCGTCCCTATCACAAGGCCATGACCGACGACGGCGCCGTCGGCCTCCTCCGACAGGAAGCCGGCAAGGCGCTCGATCCGAATCTCGTTCAGAAGTTCATCGAGAACCTCGACGCGCTGCGTACCGAAGCCGAGTCGGGCCCCGAGACCGTGCGGACGCTGTCGCTGCCGAGCGGTCAGTCCGAGAAAGGGCGCCCGGCCGTCGGCCTGCTGCCCGAGCCGTCGAACAAGACCGTGTTCGATGACATCGCGCTCGCCCATCGAGAAATCTACGCGCTCTACGAAATCGCGCAGGCCATGGGCACCAGCCTTGGCGTGGCCGACACCATGGCGCTGATTTCATCGAAGCTCAGCAACCTCGTGCCGTTCTCCTGCTGCGCGCTCTTCCTGCACAACGAGGAGATGGAGAACCTGCGCTGCCGCTTCGCGACCGGCATCGATGCCGAGATCATCCAGCAGATTTCCGTGAAGAGCGGCCTTGGCTTGACGGGATGGGTCGCGCGCAACCGCCGAACGCTCGTGAACGCTCGCCCAAGCGCCGACCTCGAAGCTGCCGGCATCTCGGCGACGACGTCGCTGCAGTCGGCGCTGGTTTGCCCACTGGTGTTCAACGAGCGGTTCATCGGCACGCTGTCGGTCTATCACATCGATGCGGGCTGCTTCACCGACGACCACCGCCGGCTGCTCGATCGCGTGTGCGAGCAGGCGGCCGCCGTTATCTATAACTCGATCGTGTTCGAGCAGACGCAGGAAGATTCGCTCACCGATCCGCTGACCGGGCTACCGAACACGCGCTTCATGTTCATGCACCTCACGCGCGAGCTTGCCCGCGCGGAGCGGTTGAAGTCCGAGGTATCGCTGCTCGTGATGGATCTCGACAGCTTCAAAGAGATCAACGACAACCACGGGCATCACGTGGGCGACCGCGCGCTGCGCGAAGTGGCCGGCGTGCTGCGCGCCGCGATTCGCCCGTACGACATCTGCGTGCGCTACGCCGGCGACGAATTCATCGTCGTGCTCTCGGGCTGCGGCGCCGACGAAGCGGAGCGCAAGCGTGTGGAGCTCCAGCAGGCGATCGACGAGGTGGTGTTCGAAGCGAGAGCCGGCAAGCGGCTGCAGCTGGGCATCAGCATCGGCGCGGCCATCTTCCCCCACGACGGCAATACGTACGAGACGCTGCTGGCGACCGCCGACAGCCGGATGTACCGCGACAAAACGCGCCGCAAGCGGCAAATCTCGAAGAGCGCATCAGAGATGGGCCCGGCCCCGTCTTCTTCGCGCCGCGAACCGCCCCCGGAGATCTCCGAGATGGAGCTCGAGCAAGCGGCCTCGGGCGTGCTGTAATTACTCGATCCAGTCCGGCCGTCTGCCGCCAATCCCCGCCAGCAGGAGTGCCGCACCGGTCGCGCCAACAATCAACGTCAGACCGTCTGTCGCCGGCGTTTCCCACGTGTAGTTCCCGAAAAACACCCACGCGGCTGGCGCGAGCAGCGCGATCCCAAGCGAGATCGACACGGTTCGCTTGAGCACCAGGCGAAGCAGCCAGCCACGGAGTCGTTTCACACGCGCCATACAGGTTCTTGGTTCCGGGGTTCTGGGTTCTGGGTTCTGAGTTAAGGTACCGTACTGCGTTGCGAGTGATGAATCAAAGAACCCAGAACTCAGAACCCAGGACATAGAACCTCGTCCCCAATGCTCACGCTCCCCATTCGCGACGCCGAGCCCGCCACACCACGCGCGTACATCATCAGACTCGACCTGCAGGGCCAGCCGTTCTCGTATCGCGCGGGACAGGCCGCCTATGTACAACCCGCAGGCGCTGCCAAACGCCGTCCGTATTCCATCGCCTCAGCGCCTGAAGAAACCGCGCGGCACGATCAGCTCGAGTTTCTGGTCCAGACCGACGCGACTGGCTCGTCCGGACTCTCGCCCGATCTCATCAGGCCGGGCACGCTGGCCACGGTCGACGGCCCGCTTGGATCGTTCGTTTTCCCTGCGGAGCATCCAACCGAGCGGAATTTTCTCTTCATTGCGGGTGGCACCGGCATCGCGCCCCTGCGCTCGATGTTGTGGCATGCCCTGCTCGCCGAGCGGCCCGGGCGCATCGGCCTCATCTACAGCGTGCGATCGCCGGAAGAGTTCGCGTATCGGCAGGAATTCGAGAGGCTCGACAAAGAAGGCCGCATCACGTTTCGCCACACCGTCACACGGGACGCACCGGGCGGATGGACCGGGCGTCAGGGACGCATCGACGCATCATGCTTCATCGATATTGTCGACGCCGGCAGCACGATCTGTTTTGTGTGCGGTCCGCCGGCGCTGATTGGGGAGATTTCGCCGCAGTTGAAGGCGTTAGGCGTGCGCGAAGATCAAATTCGATTGGAACAGTGGGGTAGTGCTTAGTTGATTAGTTGCTGAACCAAAAACCAACAACTAATAACCAACAACCAACAACTAAATCCCCATCGCATGAAACCCGCCGTCGACCATCAGCACTTCCGCGGTGACTGCCCGTCCGGCAGGTCCCAGTAAGAACAGCGCGGCGTCTGCGACTTCGCTCGTGTCGATGTTCCGGGCGAGCGGCGAGCGCTCGCGATACACACCGAGAATGCTGGAGAAGCCGCTAATGCCCATGGCCGCAAGCGTTTTGATGGGCCCCGCGGAAATCGCGTTCACGCGGATGTTCTCCGGACCCAGCTCAGCGGCAAGATAGCGCACCGACGATTCGAGGGCCGCTTTTGCGACGCCCATGACGTTGTAATTTTTGAAGACGCGCTCGCTGCCGAGATAGGTCAGCGTCAAGATGCTGCCTCCGCCGCGCTTCACCATCAACGGCCGCGCTTCGCGCGCCAGCGCAATAAAGGAGTACGCGCTCACGTCGAGCGCAATGCGGAATCCTTCTCGGGTCGTCTGCGAAAACGGCGCGTCAAGCTCTTCGGCTCGCGCGAAGGCCGCGCCGTGCACGAAGAAATCGAGTCCGCCGAATTCTTTCTCGAGCGTCGCGCCGAGCTCGGCCATCTGCTGATCGCTCGAGACATCGCACGGCAGAATGAGCGGGTTGTCGAGCGTGGCGGCGAGCTCGCGCACGTTCTCTTCCAGTCGCGCGCTCGGATAGGTGAGCGCAAGCCGCGCTCCCGACTTGGCCAGCGCCTGGGCAATCGCCCACGCAATCGAGCGCTTGTTGGCCACGCCGACGACAAGCCCGTGCTTTCCAGAAAGATCAGGCATAGGAGTGAACTGTGAATGTGAAATCTAAAATTTAAGATCTAAAATTTTAGATTATAGATTTTAAATTTTAGATACAGCGCTCGCTACCGAGGCCGCTTCTTCCCCGAATGCTGCGGAGGACGGCCGCCATGGCCGGGAGGCCGGCCACCCGGCCGCATGCCGTGCTGCGGTCCACCAGGGCCGCGCGAATTGCCCGCCCGGCTATTTCCCCCACCGGCACCGCCGGTTTTCGCAAATCGACCGGGAGGACGTGAGTTCTGAAAGCGTCCCTGACGCTTGCTCGCCTGCCGGATCGTGAACTCGGGAATCGCGCGTGGAACAGGATCGCGCTCGATGCGTGGCAGTTGCGCGCGAATGAGCTGCCGATGAAGGCGCACTTCTTCGGGAGGCGTCGGCGCACCGTCGCCGTTCGATGATGCAGGCACGCCGTCGCCCGCCGCCATCTGTTCGGTCTCCGATGCCGGCCCGTCTCCGCGTGTGTCGTCATTTGCCGCCGCCGACGCGGCCGAAGCCTGTGCGGCACCCGGTGTGCGCGTGTCTTGTTTCACAGACTCGAGAACCTCGGTGTAGGCCGCTTCCACAGAGGTCGGTTTCTTGCGAAGGCGCGGCGCCTTACCCCCCTTGTAGACGTGCTCGGTATCGCACGTCGTGCAGCGGGTCAATCGAATGTCGTCGCCTACCATGGCGACAATCGTGTGGTTGGCGAGCCGGCGCTCACGCGGACAATAATCGTCCAGGGTGTCACCAAGCCGTAGCTGACGCTGTTGCATGAATCTCCCGAAAAACCTATGGCCGGGAATTGGAAGGTCGCGGGAAGTAAAGTCTACTACGGCACGACAATCTCGCTCAAGTCCCGTTTAAAACCGGTCCGATTGGGTTCCCCGCCGCGCGGGAGCGACAGAAAGTACTCGGCCAGCGGCCGGTCGTCGGTCAAGAGCGGGCCGTCACCGACGTAATCGGCCAGTTCGTTCGGCCCGGCCGTATACAAATTCGTCAGATCCTCGAATTTCGTGACGTTGATATCGCGAAATCCCTGCGCCCGCTCCGGGATGGTGAGCTTCCACTCGAAATCGCCTCGGGACATTCGCAGGGGTTTGGTCGATCCAATCAGCACGGACCCTTCCGCCCATAACGTGGCGTGCGGAAAGACACTCAGAAACGTGCGCGTGATGATCTTGTACTCAGCTTCAGTGCCATCGATCCATTGAGCCACGAGGCCGCCGTCATTCAGCGCATTTCGCTGCGCCTGAAAATACTCGCGCGAGTACACATTGGTCGAGCCCGCGTGAATGGGAAGAATGATGTCAGCGGTGATCACGTCGTATTTCCAACGCGTCAGCAGCAGATGATTCCGCCCATCGTCTACGCGCAGGTTCACGTTGGGGCGCGTCAGCACCTCGTAGTTCACCTTGCTGAAGAAGCTCGCCGCGTGCACAACCGCCGGCGAGAGCTCGACCACATCGACGTGCACGCCCTTGTGCAGGCCGATCGCGCCGGCTGTCGCGCCGCCGCCGAGACCCACGACGAGCGCGTCGCGCGGGTTGGGGTGAATCGCCATTGGCAGCTGTCCGATCCGATGATGGACGAACGCCAGGTTGCTGGTGTTGCTGGCCTGGTGAATGCCATCCATCGTCTCCGTGCGGTAACGTCCGAACTGATTGACGCTCACGGTCGATTGCACGCCCTCTTCAATCCAGACAATCGACTCACCCGGAAAGCGCTGGGCGATGAAGGCGCGCATCGGATCGATGAGCGTGATGGCCGCAACGGCGAACAGGACCACCGCGACGCCTCCGATTGCGACGCGAGCGTTCCGTTTGAGGGGCGCCACCGAAATGACCGCGAGGCCGGACAAGAGAATGGTGGTGCCGACACCGAGCAGGCTTGCGCGGCTGCCGGCCATCGGGAGCAGAAAGAATCCGGCGGCGAGCGATCCCACGATGCCGCCGCACACGTTCAGCGCGTAAAACACACCGAGCCGCGCGGTCGCATGTTCCGTCGAGTCGCCTGCATAGATTTTCACACCGATGGGAAACGCGCTGCCCATCAGCAACGCGCTCGGTAGCATCACCATCACGCTCGTGACGATGATCGCCGGCAGGTAGTCCGGCATCCACCTCGATAGCGTTGGAAACCATGCCGAGGACATTTCTTGGGTGTACGGCAGCGCCGCGAAGCTCAGCACGACCGTGAGCGCCAGCGCGAGCTCCACGACCGCAAGTACGACGAGCCAGTTGGCGCGGCGTTGTAAGAACGGAGCGATGACCCAGCTGCCGATGGCGATGCCGGCGAGAATCGTGGCGAGCATCAATGAGAAGGTGTAGACAGTCGGCCGCACGAACAGCACCAGCACGCGGAACCAGATGACTTCGAGCGCGAGCGACGCGAAGCCGGAGACGGCGAAGGCCCAGAGCACGACGCGCTGCGCGGGGTCTGACCCTAGGGCATGTTTTGTCATGGAGTCAGACCCCGTTTTCTGCACTGGGGACGTTCGCCAGCCTGCCACCATCGCCACGGCACCGATGGCGATGTTGATCGCCGCCGCGTAGAGGAACGAGGCCTGAATGCCGACGCCGGGAATCAGCCACAGCCCTGCCGCAAGCGTTCCGGCAATGGCGCCGGCGGTGTTGAACCCATAGAGCAACCCGACCTTCGAGCCGAGCGCTCCGCGGCCCATCGCCGAGCGCACCACAAGCGGCAGCGTCGTGCCCATCAAGATCGTGGGAGGCAGCAGCATGGCGCCCGCCATGACGAATCGGGCCAGCGTCATCACGGCCGCCGACTGCGGAAGCGACGGATAAATCGAAACGTACCACCGCTGAAGCATGTGCAGCGCGAACGGCGTCGTCGCCGCAGACAGACCGACCAGCACTTCGGCCACGCCGAACCAGAACAGCGGACGGCCCAGTGTGCCGGCGAGTCGGCCGCCGAAGATGCTGCCAATGGCGAGGCCGGCCATGAACGCCGCCCACACGGTGCTTGCCGCGTACACCGTGACGCCGAACACCAGGCCGAGCATACGCAGCCACAGCACCTGATAAATCAATGCGCAGGCGCCGGAAAAGAAAAAAAGTATGGGAACGAGGATGATCACAAACGGCGCAGCCACTCGGTCACCTCGGCCAGCGCGGCCGAGACGGCTTGTGGATGCGTGGACTGCGGAGTCTTACGCGCGCGCACTGAGGCATCAGGTGTGACGACCTTCCGAACGGCATCATCGAAGAGCTTGCTGTGCCGCTGCCATTCCGGAAGCGTCAACGCACTGAAATCGCGCCCCTGAGCGAGCAGCTCGCGCACCATCGCGCCCACGACTTCATGCGCTTGGCGGAACGGCATGCCTTTCGATACCAGGAAGTCTGCCACATCGGTCGCCAGGAGCAAACCTGAAGCCGCGATGGCTGTCTTCTCAGGAAAAATCTCGAGACCATCGATCACACCGACGAGCGTGCCGAGCGCGCCGGCGAAAGTATCCTCGGCATCGAACACGGCTTCCTTGTCCTCCTGAAGATCCTTGTTGTAGCCGCTCGGGAGCCCCTTCATCGTCGCGAGCCATCCCGTCAGATGACCGATCAGGCGCCCGGCTTTGCCGCGGATAAGCTCGAGCGGGTCGGGATTTTTCTTCTGCGGCATCATGCTGCTGCCGGTACTCGAGGCGTCAGAGAGCTGAAAAAACCCGTGCTCCTCGTCGCAGAAGATGATGAGATCTTCGGAGAGCCGGCTGAGATGTACGAGCGTCATCGTGCACGCATGCAAAAATCCGGCAACGAAATCGCGATCGGACGACGCGTCGATGCTGTTCGACACGACACGCGAAAAACCGAGGCGCGAGGCCAGCTTCGCCGTGTCCATCGCGTAGTTCGTACCCGCCACCGCACCCGACCCAAGAGGCATTGCATCGGCCTCCTGCGAGGCCCACGCCAACCGCGCGTGGTCCCGCCGCAGCGCAGAGACATGCGCAAGAAAAAAATGACCAATCAGGACTGGTTGCGCGCGCCGGAGGTGCGTGTACGACGGCATGACCGCCGTGCCCGCGCTTTCGGCTTTCTTCGCGAGCGCGCCGATGACCATCGCGAGCTGTTTCTGCAGAACAGGAATGCGGCGCCTGAGATAGAGGCGCAGATCCACCGACACCTGCTCGTTGCGCGAGCGTCCGGTGTGGAGGCGCTTCCCGAGGTCGCCGACGCGGTCGACGAGCTGGCGCTCGACGAAGGCGTGCACGTCTTCGTCGGCGCCGCTCACAAAAGACGGATCGCGTCTTCCGTTCTCGAGAATGTGCTGGAGCGCGTTGGAGACGGTCTTCGCTTCCGCGGCGTTGAACACGCCGACACCGGTCAGCCCCTCCACCCAGGCGAGGCTTCCGGTCACGTCGTCTTCGAAGAGCCGTTTGTCGAAGCGAAAAGACGATCCGAATTCAAACGCCGTAGGATCGGGTTCGCTGCTGAATCGCCCGGACCAGAGATTTGCCATAGAGCCGGCTACTTCGTCGCCGGCTCGGCTGCGCGCTCCGCGGCGACTTTGGCGTTGCGCCTCGCATTTTTCGCCGCCGTCTCCACCGGAAGGCCCCAGATCTTGATGAAGCCGACCGCCGCTGTGTGATCGAACTGATCCCCTTCGTCGTAGGTGGCGAGCCCCTTGTCGTACAGCGCGAACGGCGACTTGCGACCGACGACGCGGCAGTCCCCTTTGAACAGCTTGAGCCGCACGGTGCCCGTCACCTTCTGCTGCACGTTCGCCACAAACGCATCGATCGCTTCGCGCGTCGGCGCAAACCACAGCCCGTTATAAACGATGTCGGCGTACTCCTGCGCCATGCGCTGCTTGAGCCGCTGAAGGTCTTTCGGGATCACCATCCCTTCGAGCTCGCGATGCGCGTTATGCAGGACGATGCCCGCAGGCGCTTCGTAAATCTCGCGCGACTTGATGCCCACGAGCCGGTTTTCCACCATGTCGATACGGCCCACACCGTGCACGCCGGCAATCGTTTCGAGACTTCCGATGAGCTCGGTGAGCGGCATGGCCACGCCATTGACGGCCACGGGCACGCCCTTCTCCCACTCGATCTCGACATAGGCGGGCGCGTCGGGCGCGTCGGCCGGCGACTTGGTCAAGGAATAAATGTCGTCGGGCGGCTCGTTCCACGGATCTTCCAAAATGCCGCACTCGATCGATCGGCCCCAGAGATTCTCGTCCGTGCTGTACGGACTCGACTTGGTCGTCGGCACCGGAACGTTATGCACACGCGCGTATTCGATTTCCTGGGGCCGCGTCATCCCCCAGACGCGCGCGGGCGCAATCACCTCGATCTTCGGATCGATCGCCCTGGCCGACACGTCGATGCGCACTTGATCGTTGCCTTTGCCGGTGCAGCCATGCGCAATCGCAGTGGCATTTTCCATCTGCGCAATCTCGACCAGTTTCTTGGCGATGAGCGGACGGCCGAGCGCGGTCGCAAGTGGATACCGCTCTTCGTACATCGCTCCCGCCTGCAGCGCCGGCAGAATGTAGTCGCGGGCAAACTCTTCCCGCACGTCGAGCACGTGGCATCGAACGGCGCCCGCGCCGACGGCACGCTCGCGAATCTGATTGAGCTCGCGGCCCTGCCCAAGATCCATCGTGACGGCGATGATCTCGGCGTTGTACTTCTCTTTTAGCCACGGGATCGCCACCGACGTGTCGAGCCCACCTGAATACGCGAGAACTATCCGCATGCTTGACTCCTGAATAAGGTCTACGGGTTACGCGAACTGCGACCACGCTTCCAATTGCTTCGCGAGGGCCTTTGCGTGCCGCGCGTCCCGCGAAATCACCAGAATCGTATCGTCTCCGGCCAGCGTGCCGACGACGTCCTGCAGCTTCGCGCGGTCGATAGCCAGGGCGAGCGGCTGCGCCAGCCCCGCGCCCGTGCGCACGACGACGAGCTGCTGCACGCAGTCGACGCCGCTGGCGTATTCGGCCAGCGCCTTCTGCAGCGCCGCACCCGCGGCGGGCGGCACCGGCGGCTCGCCGCCCTGCTGTTGATAGGCGCCGTCGGACGATCGTTTCACGAGCGCCAAATCTCTGACGTCGCGCGACAGCGTCGCTTGCGTGACGCGATGGCCTTTCGCGCGCAGGCGCGCACGCAGCTGTTCCTGGCTGCGAATTTCTTCGTTGCCGACCAGCTCGAGGACCGCAGCCTGCCGCCGTGCTTTCATGACCATAGAGAACTCAATAATCATACACACTTTTTATTCAACATGCTGTATATTTATGCTTCGCGATGGATACACCACTTATGACCGATCGCGCGGGTTCCCGCGCCGGCACCGCCGTTGGCGGCCAGAAGACGCGCGTGGCCGTGGCGGGCGCCAGCGGATTCGCCGGCCAGGAACTGCTGCGCTGGATGGCCGGCCACCCGCGCGCACAGATTACCGTTGCCATGTCGTCCTCACCCGACGGCCCCGCGCGGTCGCTGCCGGCCCTCGCAAAAATTTGGGACGGCGTCATCGAGCCGTTCTCCGCCGACAAGCTCGCCGAGGTCGCCGACGTCGTGTTTCTGGCGCTGCCGGAAGAGGCGGCCGCCACGCTCGCACCGACGCTGGTCGAACGGGGCGTGCGGGTGATCGATCTTTCTGGCGCGTTCCGCCTGCGCGACGCCGCATTGCGGGAGAAGTGGTATCCCGCCACGAAGCTCGGCTCCTTGAAGCCCGTCTACGGCCTTACCGAGCGGAACTACGCGGAAATCGCGGGCGCACGGCTGCTGACCAATCCGGGCTGCTATCCGACAGCGGCGCTGCTCGCCCTCGAGCCGCTCGCCGAAGCGGGGCTACTGGCTGGCGACATCGTCATCGACGCGAAATCGGGCATTTCGGGTGCAGGCAAAAAGCCGAACGACCGAACGCACTTCTCGGAGAATCACGGCAGCGTGTCGGCCTACGGTGTCTTTGGCCACCGCCATCAGCCGGAAATCGAGCAGGAGCTGGGCGCACCGGTCACCTTTGTGCCCCATTTGGTACCGCTCGACCGGGGAATTCTCGAAACGATTTACGGCAAGGTCCGGCCAGCCACCTCGGCGAACGATGTCGCCGACGTCATGGCCGCCGCATATCGAGCGGCGCCGTTCGTGCGGCTCACCGGCGAGAGGCTGCCGGAAATCAAACACGCGGCCTACACGAATTTCTGCGACATTGGGTGGCGAGTGGACTCGACGACCTGCCGCATTTTGCTCGTCGCGGTGATCGACAATCTCGTGAAGGGCGCGGCGG
>JANMJM010000046.1:0-14670 GCA_031371345.1 Vicinamibacteria bacterium | reverse complement strand
AGAAACTGAGAACGGTCAGCCGCAGTTCGAGATCGAAACGGTCGTGAACGGCAAAACCAGGGACCTGATCATTCTCACGAATGGCCACCTTGAAACCGTGGAGCTGGAGCTGGCCGCTGCCGATGTTCCGCCGGCCGCGATGAAAGCCTTTTCTGCCGGCGGCGGTAAAGTCGGGAAGGTCGAGTCGGTGAAGAGCGGGAAGCCGACCTACTACGAAGCGATGGTCGAGAAGGACGGCAAGAAGACAGAAGTAGCCGTCGACGCCAATGGGAAGGCGATTAGCAGATAACGCTCAAATACAGTACGATATGCCGTAGTCGCTCGGTCGGACGAATACCCGCCTAAGTTCGACCTTCAGTACGCATTCCGCTACTGACTTTCGCGGCAGACGCCGCGTCCTCGTAAGGTACATTACTTTTCATGCCGTTCACGCAACTCAAGCTCCATCCCGATCTTCTCCGCGGTATCAAAGACCTCGGCTTTCTCCGGCCCACACCCATTCAAGCCGACGCGATTCCGCCGGCGCTCGAAGGCAAAGATCTCCTGGCCTGTGCGCAGACCGGAAGCGGCAAAACCGCGGCGTTTCTGCTGCCGATTCTCAATGGGTTGATGTCGAAGCCGCGCAGCAAACCGGGCACGACGCGCGCGCTCATCATCACGCCCACACGCGAGCTCGCCGCACAAATTCTCGAAGACCTGAACGACCTCACCGTCCACACGCCCATTAACGGATTTTCCGTGTATGGCGGCGTCGGCATGGGGCCGCAAGAGCACGCCCTCCGAAGCGGCGTCGACGTCATCGTCGGCACGCCCGGCCGCCTGCTCGATCATTTCCGGCAGCCGTACGCGAAGCTGAGCGGTCTCGAATATCTCGTTCTGGACGAAGCCGATCGGATGCTCGACATGGGCTTTCTCCCCGACATCCGTCGCATCCTCCGGCACATTCCGGCAAAGCGGCAAACGCTGTTCTTCAGCGCGACGATGCCCGAGCCGATCAAAAAGCTCTCGCAGGAGATGCTGCACAACCCGGTGATGATCAATCTCCAGCGCCAGGCGGCGCCGGCAACCGGCATCACGCAGGCGATTTATCCCGTGGCCACGCATCTGAAGCCCACGCTGCTGTTGAAATTGTTGTCGAGCGGTGAAGTGAAGGAAGCACTGGTGTTCACGCGAACCAAGCACCGCGCCGATCGTCTGGCGAAGCATCTCGAGCAGCACAAGGTGAATGTCGCGCGCATTCACGGCAATCGCTCGCAGTCGCAGCGGACCGACGCCCTGCAGGGATTCAAGAATGGACGATATCGGGTCCTGGTGGCGACCGACATTGCGGCGAGAGGTATCGATGTGACGGCGCTCGGCCACGTCATCAATTTCGACGTGCCGGCAGTGCCGGACGACTACATCCATCGCGTGGGACGCACGGCGCGCGCCGAGTTGACCGGCTCTGCCTTTACGCTCGTCGCGCCGGAAGATGAAAACGACATCCGCGCCATCGAGCGCGCCATCAATAAAAGACTGCCGCGCGTGACGATTTCCGACTTCGACTATCAAGCGAAAGCCGAACAGCGTCTCGAAGTCCCGCACGCACAGCGCATCGCGGAAATTCGCGCGCGCAAGGCGGACGAACGGCAGCGCGCCAAGGCAAATGCCGATCGGCGCGCCAGGCATAGTGGATCGACACAGACCGCCGGTCCGGCGGCGCCGCGCCCAGGGCAGGGTCCGCACGGCCCCCGCCGCGGCAGTCAGCCCGGGCAGGGCGGAGGCCCTCCGAGTGCGCGCCGGCGATTCGGTTCGCGGCGGCCGAGTTTCAGGTAGCGCTACTTCGTCATCTTCCTGAACATGAAGTCGCGCGGGCCTTCTTCGACGGTAAAGTCTGAAGGAATCTCGAACAGCGCCGGCGACGGCTCGCTGCGGTTGATGTTGGTGAGCCGATAGGTCGTGTCCCCGAAGCGCGGATCCGACTGCCGGCTCATCACCAGCACTTTCAGCGCCGGCGAGAACCATCGCTCGGAGACGATGCTGAGGGGCTGCTCGTTGCCGATTTGTCCTTTGGGAATCGTAAACGTCGTCCGCGTGCCTTCCGCTTCGACGCCTTCCATGAACTGCTTGCCCAGCGATTCGATGGTTGGTTGTCCGAGCACCGCAGTTCTCTCGGCGGCGTAAAACAACGTGGGTCCGAACACCTCCGGTGCCGGGACGCCGGGCGCCGGTGGTGGTGGCGGAGGCGGCGGTGGCGGCGCCGATGTCTCGAGCGTGGTCGTCATCTGACCACGAATCATCTTCATCATCACACGCACGGATGGCGACGGCATCTTGCGCGCGACCTTGTGCTGCATGTCGAGCATGATGATCGTGCGTGCCTCGGGATCGGTGATCTGCACCTCACGAAACGCCTCGGGTTTATTCAGCATCGGCCCCAACATCGCGAGCCCTTGCTCGCTGCGCGTGCGGCCGGCGCTGTCGCGTGCGACGTCTGCCTTGCTTTCATGAACGATCCGATTGCCATCGGCGAGCGGTTGCACGACCGACGTGACAGCTTCCGCCGAGTAGGGCGCGCCGGTCACGGTGTCGTTTTCGAACCTCATTGCCGGTTCGGTGAACGTGGCGCCCGCGACGTCGATGCTGTCGACGAACACGCCCACTTCAGGCGGAAGCGGCGGCGGTAGGGGAGCGCCTTGCGCGGCTGCAATCGCGGCACTCAGCAACGTGAAAGCGAACGCCGAAGCCATCGTGCGAAAAACCCGTTTCATCATCGTATCCTCCAAGGAGCGGTTCCATCTGTCGATACACGAATGGCTCTCGCCATTCCATCCTCGCCGAGCAGCACATCGGCCATCACAGGATCCTGCACGCGTCTCATGTCGGTCGTGCCCGCCAACGCGCCCAGCGCGGCGCGCGGCATCTGCACGCGAACAATCTGAAATGATCCGGACAACTCGCCCGGTGTCATCGGGAGAAGCGGGACAAAGTCGACGCTCTGCCGGCGAATGGGTGCCGGACGGCGCCGAAACGTTTTTGTGGGCGCACTCACCGGCGCGGACTCGACCGCCTCGGCCGTAGCATGCGACGGCGGCATTGTCGCGATCGCCGTGACCCTGCTTGGTTCGGTCGTCGCCGGTGTGGGACCAGAACGCATCGATCCGGCGATCAAGAGCAAGACGGCTGCGGCGAGGGCCCACGCTCCCTTCGCACGTGCCGACAACCTCGTCGAGGCCACACGAGGCGAACGCTCCCATCGCGAGAGCGAGCGTTGTTCGAGATCGGTTGGCGCCACGAGATGGGCGTCGGCCTCGGCGATCTCGCGCAGCAGGTCGGCTAGCAGCCGTTCTTCGTTGGTGTCAGACATGGCTTCCATACCTCGGGTGATTTCTTTACACCCATTACCGATCGGCATCGTTCGAGCAGCAGCTGTCGTCCGCGGCTCAGACGCGAACGGATTGTGCCGACGGGACACTCGATGATCGACGCCGCTTCTTCGTACGACAGGCTATTGAGCTCGCACAGCACAATCACTTCCCGGTAATGCACCGGCAGGCGGAGAATCGCGACGCGCAATTCGCGAACGAGTTGGGCGCGGCAGATGTCATCCACCGGATCGCTCGCCGTCATGAGCGCCGGTTCGCCTGTCGCGCCATCGACGTCGACCTCAACGCGCGAGCGACTGCGCTTGTGTCGCTGCAGCACCAGATGCCTGGCAATGCCGTAGAGATAGGTGCTGAGCGACCCTCGCGAGCCGTCGTAGCGCGCCGCGTGCTGTGCCAGCGCGATGAAGACATCCTGCGTCACATCTTCGGCGGCTTCCTTCGAGCCCAGCATCTGCCGGCTGAATCGGAATACTGTCGCCTGATGGCGCCGAAACACCAGCGCGAAGGCGTCGCGGTCGCCGGAGGCCATTCGATCGACCAGCACGGCGTCGGTCGCTTCGCTATTGGCGCGGGTCACTGTGCAGGTGATTCGCCTGGGCGCGGCGGAAAGTTCCACGAACGTGCTTTCAGACGCCGTTCGGAGGGCCGCGGTCTGGCGTGTTACAGTTCCGCCGTGATTTATCGATTTGGCGTCACTCGTCGCGACTTTGTCCGTATCGTTCCCACGCTTGGGGCATTCGTCATCACAACTCAACATGTTCATGCGCAGAACACCGATCCCCTGGCGTGGCCCGCACCGCTGCCGACCGGTGCCCAGATGCACGAGCGCTTTCCCAGTCAAGATGATTTCTTGGTGAAGGAGACCGTCGGCGTGTCGCACAACAATCTGGCGCGCGTGAAGGAACTGGTGCAGCAACATCAGACGCTGGCGAAGGCGTCGTGGGACTGGGGCTTCGGCGATTGGGAGACCGCGCTCGGCGCGGCATCGCACGTGGGGCAGAGGGCGATCGCCGAGTTTCTGATCGAGAACGGCGCGCCGCCCACGATTTATTCCGCAACCATGCTCGGCCAACTCGGGGTGGTGACGGCATTCGCGGCGATTATTCCAGACGTGTTGAACCTGCGCGGGCCGCACGGCATCCCGCTCCTGAACCACGCGCGAGCAGGTGGCCCTCAGGCAGCTGCGGTGCTGAAGTTTCTGCAGTCGCTACCCGCGAACGCCGCACCTGTTATCGAGCCCGTGAGTCCTGCCGATCGTTCGGCGCTCGAGGGACGCTACGTGTTCGGCGAAGGTCCGCGCGACGGCTTCGTCGTCGATTTTGCGCAGAATACGCTTGGTATCACTCGTCTGGGAGCGTCTCGACGGGTCCTCAACTATCTCGGGCAGTTCACGTTCTCACCGGCTGGGGCGCCCGCTGTCAAACTCAAATTCGACAAGAGCGAAGGCGGCATCTCACTCAGTGTCCTCGATCCCGATCTTGTCGTCCGCGCACGAAAGGGCTAGTCGCCATCGTTTACAACGCGCTCAGCTGATTGGAGAGCTCATGGCAGAAAACATGCGCGGCCGCTTCGTATGGCACGAATTGATGACGCCGGATCCGAAGGCGGCGGCATCGTTCTACGGGAAAGTCGTCGGCTGGCAGCCGAAGCCGTACGACAAGAATCCTGATTACACGATATTGAATTATGGCGGCAAGGGGATGGGCGGCGTGCTGAAACACGATCCGCCGTCGCAGTGGCTTCCTTACATTGCTTCGCCGAATGTCGATTCAACAGCGCGAGAAGCCGTGCAGCTCGGTGGAGACGTCGTAAAGCCGGCGGCCGACATAACGGACATCGGGCGCTTCGCCATCATCAAAGATCCCCAAGGTGCGTTGTTCGTCGCCTTCACGCCGCTGCCGAGGGGCACGTCCGGGCCGGCCGACAAACCAGGCCTCGGCGATTTCCAATGGCACGAGCTGATGACGACCGACGCGCAACGCGCCTGGGATTTCTATCAAAAACTCTTCGGTTGGCAGAAAACCGATGCGATGGAGATGGGGCCGGGGCAGACCTATCAGATGTTCGCTCCACCGGGCCGGTCATCGGTTGGCGGCATGTTCAACAAGCCAGGTCCGCCACAATGGTTGTCCTACGCCATCGTGAAGGATGCCAAAGCGGCGGCGAAAGCCATCAAGGCTGCCGGGGGCAAGGTGATCAACGGTCCGATGGAAGTGCCCGGCGGCGACTGGATTACGGCGGGGATCGATCCGCAAGGCGTGATGTTCGCCGTGCATTCGAAGAAACAACCAGCGGCGGCGCAACCGGCTAAACCGGCGAGCGCGAAAAGAGTGTCAAAGCCGGCAAAGAAAACGGCAAAGACGTCTAAGACGCGGAAGCCCGCGAAGAAAAACAAGAAAACCGCTCGCAAGCGCCGCTGACTTGGCGGCAATTACCATCATTACGGTGATGAGAGCTGGCAGTTTCTGCCAGTTCTCAATCGCCCATCTTGAAACCTTCCTATGACGATGCTACCGTCGTCGTGCGGTACGCGTCTCGCACTGAGCCGCGGGCATGACAAAGCAAGCCCAGCTTGAAACACGTGTGTTGGTTCTCGAGGACAAAGTGAACACGCTCACGAAGGAGTGGGACCAGAGGTTCGACAAACGTCTCGAGGAGCGCTTCAGGGCTGAAGGCGAAATGATGGACCAGCGGTTCGCGAACCTCTACTCGTACATGGACCGGCGCTTCGATGGCGTCGACCAGCGCGTGGCGGGTCTCGACCGGCGCTTCAACCGGCTCGAGCAGCGGTTCGACGGTCTCGACCAGCGCTTCGATGCGGTCGACCAGCGGTTGGTCGGTCTCGACCGGCGCTTCGACGGTCTCGACCAGCACTTGGATGGTCTCGACCAGCGCTTCGATACGGTCGATAAGGAGCTGAAGGTTCTTGGCGAAGGGCTGATGACTATTCTCGCAAAGCTCGCGTGATCACGAGCGTGCGGCCACAGCTTGACGATGAGCCGGCAGCCCTTTGCCCTCAGCCTTCTCAGGCGCCGTTGCCATCCAACGGCGCTCGCCGATTTGCTGTCTCCACATCGCGTAGTACAGCCCCTTCTGTTCGACGAGCTCGTCGTGTCTGCCGGTTTCGACGATGCGTCCGCGCTCGAGCACGTAGATGCGATCGGCGTGGAGGATAGTCGAGAGACGGTGCGCGATGAGAATCGTAATCGAGTCGCCGGTATTGGCTACTTCCCGGATGGTGTCGACGATGCCTTCTTCAGTGAGGGAGTCGAGCGACGAGGTCGCCTCATCGAACACCAGGAGTTGCGGATGGCGAAGCAGTGCGCGTGCAATCGAGAGGCGTTGCTTTTCGCCGCCCGATACTTTCACACCGCCTTCGCCGATGACCGTGTCCAGCCCTTTCGGGGCTCTCGCGAGCAGGCTGTCGCACGCTGCGCGGCGCAACACCTCCAGGCATTCCTCGTCGGTGGCTTTCGGATTCACGAACAGGAGATTCTCGCGAATCGTTCCAGAGAAGAGCTGGGTATCCTGCGTGACGAATCCGATTCTCTCCCGCAGGACATCGAGGTCGATCTCATGGCCGGCGATCCCGTTGTAGAGGATCCGTCCCGATCCGGGCGGATAGAGTCCCACCAGTAGTTTCACCAGCGTCGTTTTTCCGGCGCCCGACGGACCAACAAACGCGACCGTTTGACCTCGCGTCACACCGAACGAAATGTCGCTGACCGCCGGCGAGGTCGCCGATTGATGTTGGAACGTCACGTGGTCGAAATCGAGGGTCCGAAGATCGTCCAGCGGCAGGGGATTGACCGGCCGGGGCTCTTTCGGCATCGCGAGAATGCGCTGGTAGACCTCCATCGACGCTTCGGTCTCGCGATAGATGTTGATGATGTTCCCGAGCTCCTGCAGCGGCCCGAAGATGAAGAACGAATAAATCCAGAGCGAGAAGAACTGGCCGACGGTGATGTCGCGCCGATAGATCAGGTAGAGCATCAGGAACAGGATGCTCGTCCGCAGAAAGTTCACGCAGGTTCCCTGGATAAAACTGAGACTCCGAAGGTATTTCACCTTCTTCAACTCGAGCTGGAGAATCTTGCCGGTCGTCGCGTTCAACCGCGCGATCTCCTGCTGCCCGAGGCCCAGGCTTTTCACCAGTTCGATATTGCGAAGAGATTCGGTCGTTGAGCCAGCGAGCGCCGTGGTCTCGGCCACAATCACCTTTTGAATCGTCTTGATGCGCTTGCTCAGTACGGAGCTGATGATGCCGAGCACCGGTATGGTGAGGAAATACACCGGCGCAATCAGCCAGTGCACGCTGAACGCATAGACCATCACGAAGATGATGCCGACGAGCGAGGTGAAGAGGACGTTGATCGACGCCGAGATCAGCTTCTCGACGTCGGCCCGCACCTTTTGAAGCCTGCCGAGCGTCTCGCCCGATCGCTGATCTTCAAAGACCGAGTAGGGCAGCTCCAGCGAATGCCGGATGCCGTCGGAGTAGAGCTGTGCGCCGAGCCGCTGCGTGACGAGGTTGATATAATAGTCCTGGAAGTTCTTCGCCGTGCGCGACACGAAGGCCACGCCGACCGCGGCGGCGAGCAGCTTCAGCACGCCGCTGAAAAACTGCTGCGTCGTGTACTGCGAGAACCGCGTCGCGTAGTTGTCGATCACGTAGCGGAAGATCAGCGGGTCGAGCAGAGAGAACACCTGGTTGATGGTCGCGAGCACGAGCGCCAGCGCCACCAGACCCCAGTAGTTGCGTAGATACGAATAGAGAAGCTTCATAAGGAAGGGTTCACCGTGTTGAATCTTAATCTGAACCGTGTCTTCAACCACGGAGGACACGGAGGAAAATTCAAAAAGTAAATCAGAAAACTAGAAATCGGCGAGCGTCAGTTTCGTGTCCGCACTTTTCCACGCGTCTTCGAACTCACGCTGCACCCACGCGGCGTCGATCTCTTTGTCCTGCTTCAGCAGACTCGTCTGCAGCCCGAACAACGATCGCGCATTGCGGGGATGGCGTGCGAGATCGTCACGGAAGACGCGTTCGGCCTCCGCGGCCCGGCCGTTGGCCAACAGCGCCGCGCCGAGCGATTCTCGCAGCGGATAGAACCAGACCGGAGGCTCATCGTAGGGCAGCAGGTCGGCTGCCGCCACCGCCAGCCGCCAGAATTGAATCGCGCGGTCGGGTTGCCCATGAGCCGCGGCAATCCGCGCATCGAGGACGGAGCCCGCGATGGCGAGTACCGTGCGCGCGTCGGCAAGACCTGTCCCGCCAAAGAGCGCAGTCTCCGGTACGACGATGATCGCGGCGGTCAGCGACGCGCGCTCGACGATCGCCTCGTCTGCCTTCCCCGTTCGCGCAAGCGCGACGCCTCGCGCGAAATGATACCAGGCGCGTTGCACCGGCCGATCGGCGCGAGGCTCTGCCAGCGCCAGCACGTCAGCGTGGCGGCCAAACCTCAGAAGCACGGAGACCGGCATCACGACCATCGACTCGATCATCGGCATCATGGCGGCGTGTGGGTTCAGGCGCTCCGCCACGCGGTCCGCCGCCTGCTTCGCGTCGTTAAAGCGTCCCTGCATCATGTGAGAGTCGGCGAGGAAATGCAGGTTGTGCGAGTAGTACGCCATTCCGTAGAAGCCGTCGGGCGGTGCGGTCGCCAGATACTTCAGGTCGGCTGCCGCGCCGGCTGCGTTCGCGTTCGCCGCCGCCGCGTGATCGCCGGTGCGCGCGTAGATGTGCGCCGGCATGTGAACAAGATGCCCGGACATTTCCGCCAGCGTTCCCAGGCGCATCGCGCTCGGCAGCGCGCGTCCGGCATTCGGCGACGCTTCGACCGCGTGAATGTAATAGTGGTTGGCCGCAAGATGATCCGGTTGCCGCCGAAGCACCGACTCGAGCGTGGAGACAATGCGCTCCGTGTTCTCATTCGGTTTACCGTCGAGCGACCAGAGCTTCCACGGCGTCAGGTTCATGAGGCTTTCGGCATAGAGCGTCGCGGCATCGACATCTTCCGGATAACGCTGCGAGAGCGTCTCCATCGCGTGGCTGTACGTGCGCGCCAGCGCTGCACGATCGGCTTTCATGTCCGGCGAATACCGCAGGGCAAGCGCGTCGATATACTCGCGCTCGACGTCTGGCCCCTGGGCCGCGAGCGACTTCGCTTTGGTGATGGCGTCGAACGCCTCCTTCGCGCGCGCATCGTCGATATCGAGGTTGTAGTTCGCGCCGAGCGCCCACGCGCGGCCCCAATACGGCATCGCGGCCGATGGATCGAGTTCGGACGCGCGCTGGAACGAGCGAAGCGCCCACTCGTGATTGAAGCCGAACGCCTGCGCCATGCCGCGATCGAACTGTCGCTGGGTTTCGGGGTTGCTCGTGCGGATGGGATGATGGTGATAGCCGACGCCGAGCGACTCCAGCGCATCGGGCGGCGGCGCCGCGGGCACCGGTGATTCGGACTGCGCCGGCCTCGGCGGATCGGGCGACGTCGAGGTGCACGCCGCTGAAAGCGCAACCGCGAGAAGCGCCGCTGTGATGGACTTCATCTCCGCTACACTGTCGCTTAGATCCCGATGATTATCAAGAAGGCCGCGGCCCTGCTGGCGCTCCTTCTGCTGCTCGCCGAAGGGTCGTACGCGCAGCGGCGGGGAGGCGGCGGGGTGTACGGCATCCGCCGGCCTGACTCCCATAGCTTCAACGGATCGTTCACCTTCTGCCGCATCGCCTTTCGATCGGCATACGATGGCGATGGCGGCGGCTGGGGCGTCGATTATCCGCGCGCCGATCAAAATCTTCCAATTCGCCTGTCGGAGCTCACGAAAGCCGCCGTCAACTTCGACGAGACGGGCACGCCGCAGTATGTCGTCATTCAAGCAAGCGAGCCCGAGTTGTTCCACTGTCCGTTTGTCGCGCTCACGAATCAAGGACGCGCATATTTCGGCCCCGAAGATGTTACGGCGCTTCGCGCGTATTTACAGAAGGGCGGATTTCTGTGGGCCGACGACGCGTGGGGAAGCTACTCGTGGGATCATTGGGTCGGAGAAATTCGAAAAGTGCTTCCGGAGACTGACTATCCCCTTGTCGATCTCCCGATGAATCACAGCGTGTTTCACACGCTGTTCGACGTGAAGCGCATTCCCCAGATTCCCAATATCGGCTTTTACCAGCGATCCGGCGGTCGCACGTCCGAACGCGGTAGCGACAGTGGGCAAGCGCGAGCCGTCGCCATCCTTGACCCGCAGGGCCGGGTGATGGTCCTGACGACGCACAATACCGACTTCGGCGACGCGTACGAGCGCGAAGGCGACGACCCCGAATACTTCCTGAAGTTCTCGGTCGAAGGCTACGCCGTCGGAATCAACGTCTTGCTTTATGCTATGACGCATTGATTTCGTCCGAAGGAAGCAGAGATACGCCCTTCGTGGCCGGAACTTACGCTGCACGAGCACGGCCACTCCGTTCGTATCTCTGCTTCCTTCGACGAAATCGAAGGGATTAAAAAAATGATTTCACGTCGAGATGCGATTCAGCGAATCGGTACTGCAGCGGGTGTGGCTGCTTTCGTTCCGCGTATCGTCAACGCGCAGGCTGCGCAAGCGCCAGCACAACCGGCTCGCAGCAGCCCGCCGACCGTCATCTCGAATCCGCCGCGCGACTTCACACCTGGCGCGCAGCCGGTCAGTTATCCCGACCCCGACATCATCACCGTGGATCCATCGTTCAGTGCGCTTCGCCTCGGCAACACGCCGATTCAGCGGTTGTGGACCGGCGGCTTGTGGTGTGAAGGGCCCGCCTGGTGCAGCCAGGGGCGCTATCTGGTGTGGAGCGACATCCCGAACAATCGTCAGCTGCGCTGGCTCGAAGACGACGGGCGGGTTACGGTGTTTCGGCAGCCATCAGGCCACAGCAACGGCAACACATTCGATTTCCAGGGTCGGCAGATTTCGTGCGAGCATTCCGGCCGGCGGGTCGTCCGGCACGAGCACGACGGAACGATCACAGTGCTCGCCGACACGTGGGACGGCAAGCGGCTGAACTCTCCGAACGATCTCGCGCCGCACCGGGACGGCAGCATCTGGTTCACTGATCCGCCGTTTGGCGGCAGCGTGTACGAAGGCATGCCCGATGCGCCCGGTGGGCCGAGCAATCCGCAAGGGCTGCTGAACGCGCGTGCGGGCCAGCCTGCAGGTTCGGGCACATTCAAGCGCGAGTTGTCGACCAACGTCTATCGCATCGATCCAAGCGGCCGCGTCGATCTCATCATCACCGAGCAACAGATGGGCGGCGGCGGCAACGGCATCTGCTTCTCGCCCGATTACAAAAAGGTCTACATCGTTTCGCGCGGCGTTCAAGTGTTCGACCTCACCGCCGACAACAAGCTGATGAATCAAAAGACGTTTGCCGATTTCATGGTTGATGGCGTGCGCTGCGGTCCCGATGGCATCCGCACCGATGTGTACGGAAACCTCTGGGCTCCGAGCAACGCGGGCGCGAATATCGGCTACAGCGGCGTGACGGTTTGGTCACCCGACGCGAAGCTCCTTGGCCGTATACGGCTACCGGAAGTGTGCGCAAATATCACTTTTGGTGGTCCGAAGCGCAACAGGCTCTTTATGGCTGCCGGCCAATCTTTATATGCGGTCTACACCAACACACAGGGATCCTCGCCCGGCTAGTCGTGCTAGATTGTGCATGCCTCATGGAACGCATCATCGTTCGGCGCGGCCGCTTTCTGACTTACGAATTGTTACGACGAACATTTGGCGGCGACCCCAACGTGGAAATCGTGTGGGATCGCCGGCGTGCCGCTACAGCGATGAGTGAAAGCCCTGCAAGCGATCGCCGCGGACGTCCGCCGGAGCAGTGGTATCGCCTCGACTATCTGTTTACGACTGGCGCGCAAGTATTTCAGCCGCGCATGTCGAACGCGCACAGCGCGAGTCGCCGCGACGAACCGCCGTCGTGAAGCGCGTCCTCATCATCGACGACAGCCCGTCTGTCCTTCGGCTTCTTCAATTTGTTTTTGAAAGCGAGCACTACGATGTCGTCACCGCAGCGGACGGCGCCGAAGGCCTGCAGAAAATTGGCGAGCAGCTGCCGGACGTGGTCATCACGGACAGCATCATGCCTGTCATGGACGGCTTTGCGTTCTTGCAGAAGCTGAAAGAACAGCCAATCAGCAGCCATATTCCGGTCATCATGCTGACCTCGGAAGACCCCGATTCATCCGACCAACTCACGCGCGAGCCCAAGCCAGACGCGTTCATTCGGAAATCGGCCGACTTTGGGCCCCTACTAAATAAAGTAAGCGAGGCGGTCGGCATCCCTCGCTGACCGTGTCAATGCGGCCTGCTCAAGTCGCAATGTTGCCGATCGGTGTGCAAAATCAGCATTCTCTTTAAACTACTGATACATAAAGGTTTGCATTACAAAGTTAGCCTGCCTGTGTTCCATTGTGGGACGAACCGAGTTTTATCGCATCCGCCTCTTTTACGCGTAAGAGACACAATCTAAACATGTTAGGGAGATTTGCCGATATAGGGATCAGACCTTGCTCTGTGGCAAGCAGACGCTATCCGTCTACCTGCGGACAGGTACCGGAACGCGAGGCGAGGAGACCCAGGACAGATGCGAGTCGGAAAATTCATTGTCGCTGCCGCGTGCCTCTGGATGGGCTCGCTCGTGGTGTACGGGTCGAGCGATCAGGCCGGCAGCCAGGACCGCAGCGTCGATCGCGATCTCAACGATCGGCTCGCGAAGGTTCTGAAAGCGAACAGCTTCACGGGCAAGATGCAGTCGCAGCTCGAAGATCGGCTGGGACGCGAGATCGATCCCGAGCTGGCGGAGCTCGGCAGAAATTTGTGGTACGACCGAGTGCACTCGCTGCACCAGGACAACACGTGTGCGGGATGTCACTCGCCCTCGAACGGTTTCGGCGATACACAATCGATCGCCATCGGCGTTGACAATAACAACAAGGTTGGGCCGGGCCGGCAGGGCCCGCGCAACCAACGCCGATCGCCTCTGGTCATCAACACCGTCTTCTATCCGAAGCTGATGTGGAACGGCCGCTTCAGCGCGATCCCCGCACCGGGACAGCTCCTGGGCAATCCCTTCAGCAACAAGTACGGTTTCGAATTTCCGTTGCCCGAAGGCACGACGATGTTTCCGCCGAACGACCGCATTGCGTTGCACTTGCTGCACGCACAGGCATTTATCCCGCCGACCGAGACCGTCGAAGTGGCCGGATTTACCGGAACGTGTCCCGGCGGCGCTGCCTCCGTTGGCATCTTTCAGACGCAGTGCCAGTTCGACAACGGCAAGGGCGTCTCTGTTCCCGAACCGGACGCCTCAGGCTTTCGCAATCAGCCCATTCGCGACAAAGCCCTCGCACTCCTGAACGACGTGCCGAAGTATCGCAAGTTGTTCGGCAAGGTGTTCCCCAAGGTGACGCACGGCAATCCGATCGATTTCACGATGGTCGGTCGCGCGATTGCGGAGTTCGAGTTCACGCTCGCGTTCGCGGATGCGCCCCTCGACCAATTCGCTCGGGGCGAACGCGGCGCGATGACCGCGGCCGAAAAGCGCGGCGCGCTCGTGTTCTTCGGCGTCGGCCAATGCGTACAGTGTCACGCGGTGAAGGGTCCATCGAACGAGATGTTCAGCGACTTCCAGAATCACGTCGCGGGCATCGTTCAAATTGCGCCGCAGATTATGCCCGGTGGCAAGAGCAACATGGTGTACGACGGCCCGGGCGCCGACGAGGATTTCGGGCTGCAGCAGCTCACCGGGTTGGACAGCGATCGCTACAAGTTCCGCACGGCGCCGCTCCGCAACGTCGGGCTGGCGCCGGCGTTTTTCCATAACGGTGCGGTTGTCGATCTCGAAAAAGCCATCCGGTATCACATCAATCCGGAAGTCGAAGGCCCGGCGTATAACCCGGCCCGGGCTGGCATCGCACGCGATCTCGCCCTTGTGCCGCGCGGGCCGCTGCAGCCGGTGCTCGACAGGCTCGATCCGCTGCTGCGTGGTGGCATCGATCTGACCAGCGACGAGATCAAGGACGTGACGCAGTTCATCAAGACCGGTCTGCTGGACGAACGCGCAAAGAAAGACAATCTCTGCGCGCTGGTGCCCAAGACCGTGCCGAGCGGGCTGCGGACGCTCGAGTTCGAGGGCTGCAACAAGCGGTAACTCTTACCCCATGCCCCACACCCCATAACCCATGCCCCACACGCCGTTCCCCTGCGCGTAACCCACCAAGGTGTGCTGTTCGGAGACTTAACACCCCATAACAGG
>JANMJM010000037.1:0-2982 GCA_031371345.1 Vicinamibacteria bacterium | reverse complement strand
CGGACGGCCGCGCGCTGTGCTCGCGAAAAAAATCCGAACACCGAGCGAGACCATCAGGCCCGGATACGATCCAGTCACGTTGGTTCTCCGCGACGGTCAGCGGATCCGCGGCGTGAAAAAGAACGAAGACGAGTTTTCGATCCAGGTGATGGATTTGCGACAGCGAATCCAGGGCTATGTCAAAGCGAATCTCGCCGAGGTCGTTGCTGAGAAGCAGTCCGTGATGCCCGCATACGGTCCGGCGCAGCTGAGCGATGGCGATCTCGACGATCTTCTGAGTTACCTGAGCATATTGCGCGGACGCGACGTGGTCCGCCGCTGAGCCGCTGAGGAGAGTTCAATGAGCACGACGAGCGTCCGGACGCTGCAAGTGGCGGCGGTGATCGTGGCGATGGCCTCCCTGGCGGTTGGCGCGCAGCAAGTAGGCGTACCGCAGGTGACCTTTGAGAATGTGCGGGACGGGCTGAAGGACCCGACGCGCTGGCCCACCTACGGTGGTGACTATGGGAGTCAGCGTCATAGTCCACTGTCGCAGATTACGCCGCAGAACGTGCAGCGTCTCGCACCGCAGTGGGCGTTTCAGACCGACACGCTCGGGAAATTCGAAGCAACGCCGATTGTGCTCGATGGGGTCATTTACATCACCGGCCCGGAAGACCTCGGCTGGGCGATCGACGCGCGGACGGGCCGTCAGATCTGGCGCTACAAGCGCGACCTCACCAGCGGGATCATCGCCTGTTGCGGCCGCGTCAACCGCGGTTTTGCGGTGATGGGCGACCGCCTCTTCAAGACGACGCTCGACGCCCACATCGTCGCGCTGAGCTTGAAGAGCGGCGCGATTCTCTGGGACACCGAGATGGAGAATTATCGCAACGGCTACAGCGGCACGCCGGCGCCGCTCGCCTTCAAGGACAAGGTCATTGCGGGGATGGCGGGCGCCGAATATGGCGTTCGCGGCTTCATCGATGCGTACGATATTCGCACCGGCAAGAGAGCATGGAGGTTCTACACCACCGCCGGTCCGGAGGATCCCGGCCATCGAACCTGGCAAGGTCAGGATGCGAAGGCCTGGGAACACGGAGGCGGTTCGACATGGACGACCGGCTCCTACGATCCGGAACTGAATCTGGTTTTCTGGGGCACGGGCAATGCCGGGCCCGACTACAACGGCGAGCTCCGCGAAGGCGACAACTTGTACACCGCATCGATCGTCGCGCTCGACGGCGATACGGGGAAGATCCGCTGGCATTACCAATTCACGCCGCACGATGTGTGGGACTGGGACTCGACTCAGGTGCCGGTGCTTGCCGACGTGGCGATTGGCGGGCAGTTGCGCAAGGTGGTGATCTTCGCGAATCGGAATGGCTTTTTCTACGTGCTCGAGCGCGCCACCGGCAAACTGATCTACGGAAAGCCCTTCATCCAGACGAGCTGGGCCAAGGAAATCAGCGCCGAGGGCCGGCCGATTCTTTTACCCGGCAGCTTGCCGAGCGAACAGGGCACGCGCGTATGTCCCGACGCAAGTGGAGGCACCAATTGGATGTCGCCATCGTTCGATCCGGCGCTCGGTCTGATGTTCGTGACAGCGCGCGATGCCTGCGGAACGTTCTTCAACTGGCACGATGAGTACCAGCCGGGAGAGGGGTTTCGCGGTGGTGCTGTGTCGCGGCTGGATCAGTTTCACCATGCCGCTCTTCGCGCTATCGATGTCGCGACCGGAGAACGGCGTTGGGAGTTCCCCTACACAGCCCAGTCATGGGCCGGCGTGCTCTCAACCGCCTCAGGCGTCGTCTTCGCCGGGTCGTCGGGCAACTTCATGGCCTTCGATGCCCGAACGGGAAAGAACCTCTGGCATTATCAGACGGGGTCCGCTTTGTACGCAGGCGCGACGACGTACATGGTCGACGGCCGCCAGTATGTGTTGATGCCGTCCGGCACGACGCTGACCGCGTTCGCACTCTCGGATGGTGCACCGGCTGGGTTACGCTAACGCGCTTTCGATTTGCTGAAGCGCTCTACCGGTAATCGTCACGAATAGGATAAAAGACGTCGAGCGCCTTCACGGCCCGATCGCCGGCGGTCGCGCTGTGGATCACGCCACCGGGAATCCGCCACATCTCGCCCGGCCGCACGACGTGGATTTCGTCGCCGATCACAAACGTCAGCTCGCCTTCCAGCAGCAAGCCCATTTGCTCGTGCGGATGACTGTGCGGCTGTACGACTGCGTGTGGCGCGAATTCCACAACGGAGAGCATCATTTTTTCCCCGTTCGTCGTATGGATGTGGACCCCGGGAAAAATCTCGTGGTGCGAACATTGCTCGAGGCGGACGACGTATTTCGACATGAGTGGATTGTAACCGCGCTCAGAAGTTCACCACCCGTTCGGCGCGGTAGCGAGGCACCTCCCGTTCCGACGTAACCCGGCGCCCGACCGCCGAGAAGACGGCCAAGGCGATGGCCCAGCTGATGGAGAGGCGCAGGAGGCCGTGCGTGAGCGGCGGCAGCAAGATGACCGCGCCCAGGCGCGCGCCCGCGAGGAACGCGATCGGACCGCCGACCGCGCCGAACAGTACGGCGAACACCGGCCGCGTGATCACTCCGCGCAGGCTGAATCGAAACGTCGTCGCAAACTGCGCCCACATAGCCAGCAGCCATGGTGGCGGCAGCGCGTCGTTCACCGTCCCCGCTGTAAACCGGTACGTCCCTGCTGCGATCTGCACGATCTCGACGACCGCTCCAACGGCGGTGACAAAAACCACGAGACGGGCTTCGAGGGAACGATCGAGCGACAGCGTCAGATGTACGCCGATCAGGATCATCGCAATCAGGAATCCCGTCCACGGACGATGCGACGCGCCGCCAAGCACGCAGGCGAACCATCCGGCTTGGTAGAGCGCGTAATTGATCAGTGGAGTGTGGCGCACGGCTCATCTCGGCGCGCGTGGAAACCAGGGAAAGAACGCCGGCGTGCGCGCAATGTA
>JANMJM010000035.1:0-4152 GCA_031371345.1 Vicinamibacteria bacterium | reverse complement strand
AACGTGACGGACACGGTCATCTCCGTGCCGGCGGAATTCAGCCGCCGCGCCTCTGCCACCGTCACCGCCTGCTTGTTGATGTGGGTCACCAGATTGGTGACAAGCTGCGGTCCTTCCCAGCGGAACGTTCCGGCCGTGTCATCGGCGACCACTTGCTTCGCCCCTTCTGGAACATAGGTCACCGCTTGGGCCATCCCATTTTGGGTGGTCTCTATCCGCACCTCATCGGGACTCTGCCGAATGACAATAGTTACGGGCCCAATCGGGGTTCCTTGAGCCGCCGCGTCGCTGCGCGATAAATCCATCGTCCAAGTTCCCGAGAAGTCGGTCGCGGGCTGCGCGCTGATGCCAAGTGACCCCAGGACGGCGGCACACAAAGTACACAGTAAGAGTTTCATGCCGTCCCGTACTGCAACGGGAATACCACGGACGGATCGCGAGAATGTTCCGGAATTGCTCGTTCTCATTCGCGGAGGTGCATCTATTGAAGACTGCTATACTCGGCCGGTTCCGCGACATGCTTTCCCTCGTCTGGCTCGTCGCCGCTTCTGCCGCGTTTGCAGCGGATCTGCCTGCGGGTCAGATCATCGACCGCGTGACGTGCGCAGCGGATTCGTCTCAGAGCTACGCGCTGTTTGTGCCGGCCGGCTACACCCCGTCTCGCGCGTGGCCGGTCATCTTCGCCTTCGATCCTGGCGGACGCGGCCGCACTCCCGTGGAACGGTACCAAGTTGCCGCCGAGCGATACGGCTTCATCGTCGTTGGCTCGAACAATTCCCGCAACGGGTCGACTGAGATTCCCAAAATCCTCGCGGCGATGACAGCCGATGTCGCCGACCGCCTTGCTGTGGATCCGAAGCGCGTCTATCTGGCCGGGATGTCGGGCGGGGCCCGAGTGGCGCTCCAAGTGGCGCTTGCGTCGAAGGACGTCGCCGGCGTCATCGCGTCGAGCGCCGGGTATCCGGATGGTCGAACACGTAAGACGCTGCCCTTTCCAATTTTCTCGACTGCGGGAACCGACGATTTCAATCATCTGGAAATGCGGCAACTCGACTTCGCGCTGACTACTCCCCATCATCTCGCGATCTTCAAAGGTGGGCATGTCTGGCTGTCGAGTGAGCTGGCACTCGAGGCGGTGGAGTGGATGGAGCTGCAGGCCATGAAGACCGGCCTGAAACCTCGCGATGAAGGCGAGATCGATCGGCTCCTGGCTGCGCGCATGCCCCCTGCCTCTGCCGGCACCGGAGGCGCCGGCAAGGAGACCTTTCTGGCCCTGCGGGCGATGGTTGACGACTTCCAGGGACTCCGCGACGTGTCGGCATTCGCCACTCGGCTCGCGGCGCTTGATCGCGACAAGATCATTCGAGCCGCTCTGCAAAAAGATCTCGATGACGATCACCGCGAGGAAACGATTCTGCGCGACCTCACGTCGATGACGGCCCGACTCGCCTCCGATGACCGTCTCCAGGCGCTCGCGCAGATTCGCGAGGCGTGGAAGAATCTCTCAGTCCAGGCGAAGCAGCCGATCGACTCGGCGGAACGACAGCTGGCGCGGCGAGTGCTCGGGGCATTGAGTGCGGACGCCGTCACAAGGGACGCGGACTACTCGAAGATCGTTGCGGAATACCGCATGGGACGCGAAACGCGTTAGATAGTCACCCTATGCCAAAGACACATCGAGTTGCATCGATCGCCGCGCTCGCGCTTGGTGCGCTGCTGACTGGCACATATCCGTCGGCGCAGAGCGGACTGCCGAATCCGTATCGTCCGGTGAAAGGGCTGGCCGACGGAGGCGGTTTGATGGTGCCTGGTGGAGAGTGGGCGCGGCTTCCAGGTGGACGGGAGATGGGGCCGCCGGCATCAGTTCATGTCGATATCGATGGAGAAAGCATTTGGGCGGTTATCCGATGCGATGAGACCAACCCCGTGACGCTGGCCAACGGCGGGCGATTTGGTATCGACTGTCTCGACCAGACTGGAAGGATCAAAAACATCGACACCGTCTATAAGTTCAATGCGTCCGGCAATGTCGTTAAGAGCTTTGGCGCGGGAATGTTCATCTGGCCGCACGGCCTCCATGTCGATCGTCAGGGAAACGTGTGGGTGACGGACGGCGCAACCCAGCAGGCCGTCGCGATGGCCGCAAAGGCAGGTGGACGCTTTGGGCATCAGGTCGTCAAATTCAGCCCCGATGGCAAAGTGCTGATGAGGCTCGGCGAGGCGGGAGTGGCGGGCAGCGATCAGAACCATTTCATGTCGCCAAGCGCCGTGGCGGTGGCCGCCAACGGAGACATCTTCGTCGCCGACGGCCATGGCGTGGACGAGAACAACCGCGTCGTGAAGTACTCCTCAGACGGCAAGTTCATCAAGGCCTGGGGAAAAACCGGCTACGCGCCTGGCGAATTTCGGACGCTGCACGGAATTGCCATCGACTCGCGGGGTCGCGTGTTCGTGGCCGATCGCGGAAATAATCGCATTCAGATTTTCGATCAGGAAGGCAAGCACCTGGCGACGTGGCTGCAGTTCGGGACACCGAGCGGCATCGCCTTCGACGACAAGGATCAAATTTATGTCGCCGATTCCGAGTCAGACAATGTGACAAATCCTGGCTGGGAGCAGGGCATCAGAATCGGCGACGCAAAGACAGGATGGGTCACCGCCTTCATTCTCGATTACGGCGGTGACCCGCGCACATTGACGGGAAGCGGGCCGGAGTTTGTGACAGTCGACCGCGCGGGCACCGTGTTCGGCGGCGAGCCTCGCCCGCGCGTCCTCCGGAAGTACGTGAAAGTTCGATAAGCCCGCGCCTACAGCGGCGGCAACTTAATCCCGAGCACGACTCTCATGTAGTTGATGTTGTGCATGATGTAATCGTCGACCGCGACATCCATGTTCCCACCGATCGCGTCGAAGCCGTCGTCGCCCTGTCTCGGGCCGTCCATATCGAAAATGGCCCAGCCCTTGTAGTGCCGGTCGCGAAGCAATTTGAAGACGGCTGGGAAGTCGACGCCGCCTCCACCGAGGTTGTGATAGACGCTGGCGACCTTGTGCTGTTCCTGCGTCGGCGTTGACGCGTTGCCACGGTACTTGGCGTAGGTGTCCTTGAGATGGACTTCCGCGATGCGAGGGAAATAGTCGCCCATGATCTTCACCGGATCCATGCCGCCTAACACGAGATGCCCGGTGTCGGTGGTGAGCCAGACATATTTAGGATCGGTCAACTCCATCACGCGGCGGACATCGCGTTCGCGTTCCATCGGCCCCCAGATATGGGGATGCGGAGCGAGCTTGATGCCCATCGCGATCGTTTGGCGCCCGATCTCGTTGAGCGCATCCGCGAGGCCCTTCAGTTGATCGTCGCTCGGACCGCCCGCGGGCCGCGCACCCATGTTGCACTTCCACAGGATGGCGCCGGCTGGCTGCAGAAAGTCGCGCGCGTACTCGACGTGTGAGGCGATCGTTTTCGGAATCTGTGCGGCGTCCATGAAGTTCGTCGACGTGCCGACGGCGCCGTTGGCCACGTCGATCAGCGTCAGGCCAGCATCATCGAACAGCTTCTTCAGCGCCTTCGGATCCTTCCGATATTTCTCAACCTGCGGCGCGTAGGGCTCGATGCCCTGCAGTCCCAGTGCGGCAATTCTCTTAATCGCCCATTCGATATCGTGCTGTCCGCTCCAAAGGGAACTGGTGCTCCCGAACAGAATGTCCGGATTAACGGGGTCGAGCGGGCGATGTGAAACTGCGCCCCACAGATTTGATGGTCCGATGATGCTCGCCGCGGCCGTCATGCCGCCGACCGCCACTGCGTACGACATAAATTCGCGTCTGTGGAGACCGCGCTCGGTAATCACATTGGACATCGACGCCTCCTTGGCCTGCTGTGATGTTGTGCCTGGTGTAGGAGGGATTGTATGCCTCGGTCTTGCGATCGTCAAAGGGAGTCGTACGCGACCGGGCCAGCGCCAGCGACCGTCAAAGCGTTTGCGTGGCGGCCTTGATGCGTTCGAGCGCTTCCAGCGAATCGCGTTCTTTACTGTCGGCTTGGCGCAGCGCGCCCATGTCGCTTCGGATCAGCGCAGCGGCGCGCAGTCTCCAGCTTTCGTCGCGCAATTTCAGAAACTCCTCGATCGTCGCCACCAACGGCCGGTCGTT
>JANMJM010000313.1:0-32613 GCA_031371345.1 Vicinamibacteria bacterium | reverse complement strand
TCGCCAATTGTTGCTGCTGCCCGCCTGACAGATCGCCGCCTCGCCGATGACGCATCTCTTTCAGCACCGGAAAAAAATTATAGATGCGTGATGGAATCTGCCGCGCGCCATTCTTGCGAACGCCAAGACCAATGCGCAGATTCTCCTCGACCGTCAGCTGCGGAAAGATCTCGCGGCCCTGCGGAACGTATCCAATGCCGAGGCGCGCACGCGCTTCCGCCGGCAGCTTCACGAGCGGTAGTGCACCAAAGGTGATCTCGCCGGAGGCAGACGGCAGCAGCCCCATGATGCACTTCAGCAGGGTCGTCTTTCCCATGCCGTTGCGCCCCATGAGCACCGTTCGCGATCGTTCCGCCACGGCGAGATCGACATCCCACAGCGTATGGCTGCCGCCATAAAACTGGTTCAGCCCTGTAACCTGGAGCACGTTTAGGCCCCGAGATACACGTCGATGACGCGTTGATCGTTCTGCACCTGATCCATATCTCCTTCCGCCAGCACGCGCCCTTCGTGCAGGACCGTGACGCGGCGGGCAATCGACCGCACAAACTCCATGTCGTGCTCGACGACGATCACCGAGTGCTCGCCGGCGAGCGACTGCAGCAACGCTGCGGTGCGCTCGGTCTCCTGCGGTGTCATGCCGGCGACCGGCTCGTCTACGAGCAGCAGCTCCGGATCCTGCATCAGAAGCATGCCGATCTCGAGCCACTGTTTCTGGCCATGCGCCAGCGTCCTCGCCGCCGCACGTTGCCGGTTGGTCAGGCCGATGATGTCGAGCACCTGATCGATGCGATCGCGCTGCGCCGGCGTCAGGCGCGCGACAAGCGACGCCCAGAATGTCTTCTTGCCGGCGAGCGACAGCTCCAGGTTGTCGAAGACCGTGAGGTGTTCGAATACCGTGGGCTTCTGAAATTTCCGCCCGATGCCGGCCTGCACAATCTCGGGTTCGCTCATCAACAGCAAATTCGCGCGGCGGCCGAACCACGCGGTGCCGGAGTCGGGCCGCGTCTTTCCGGTAATCACATCCATCATCGTCGTCTTGCCGGCGCCGTTCGGCCCGATGATGCAGCGCAACTCGCCCGGCTCGACGTACAACGTCAGAGAATCGAGCGCTTTGAATCCGTCGAAGCTAACCGTCAGCTTCTCGAGATATAAGATCTTGTCCCGGACGTTCATGCGTCCTCCAGAAACCCTCGACGAGCCCCATCAACCCGCGCGGAAGAAATAGCGTCACCAGGACGAACAGCGCGCCAAGCGCGTACAGCCACACCTCGGGTAACGCGCTCGTGAAAAATGTTTTTGCGTAGTTGACACATCGAGTGAGCATGGATCAATCCCTTCGTAGCGGCGCGCACGGCGCCTGTTATGAATTGCTGAACGGTCGAAAATGCGCGCGGCGAGCGCGTGTCGTCGTTCAGTGCAAACACGAGTCCATGCGGACGCACGCCGGTTTGATGCTTTCATTGGGAAAATGCGAAGAGCGCTAACGCGTGATGCAACGGAAATGTTCAGAGCGGATGTATAAACTCACATTGCTGTCCATCCGAGATCGTTCCAACTCCGCCATCGCGATGGACAACAGCACAATCCGATCGCCATTCCTTCAAGAATGTCTGGATGGTTCCACAGTTGTAGGATGATGGCGCCGGTGTTCACTCTTTCACTGCTACTGACGCAGCTCGTCGTCATCCTTGCCGTCGCCCATATCTTCGGACGTGCCGTACGCGCGATCGGTCAGCCGCGTGTGGTCGGCGAGATGCTCGCCGGCCTTGCATTAGGCCCGTCTGTCCTTGGACTCGCGGCGCCTGGAACGATGCGCGTGCTATTTCCGCAGGATCGAATGGTCGCGCTCGCCACACTCGGCCAGTTCGGTGTGATGCTGTTCATGTTCGTCGTCGGGCTACGGCTCGATCTTTTCTTACTACAGGGGCGCGTCCGCCGCGCCGTGGTGATCAGCCACGCGAGCATCTTCGTGCCGTTCGCTCTTGGCGCGTTCGTCGGCAGCTGGTTGTACCCGGGCTTGGCGGGCGCCAACGTGGCGCCGCTGCCGTTCGTGCTTTTTTGCGGCGCAGCGATGAGCGTGACGGCGTTTCCTGTGCTCGCCCGAATTCTCGATGAACGCGGCCTCACTGGGACTCCACTAGGCTCGTTGGCCATAGCCTGTGCGGCAGTGGACGACGTGACAGCATGGTGTCTGCTCGCAGGAGTCGTCGCCATTGCGAGACCGGGAGGCACACTCCTGCCGCTTGGTCTGACGCTCTTTGGTGCCGCGGCCTACGGGATTTTCGCCGCCACCATTGGGCGCCGTTTACTGCTGCGAGTGTGGTCATGGCATCGGCGCGGCGAGCCCGCGGCCGGCGCTGTAGACAGCACCCTCATCGGCACGGCCGTCCTGATTGCCTTTGCCTCGGCGCTCGCGACGGAGTTGCTCGGAGTGCATCCTTTATTTGGAGCGTTCCTGGCAGGTGCCGTTGTCCCGCGGGAGGGCCAACTGGCGAGCACGCTCGCCGACAAGATCGGGAGCTTGGTCGAGGCCGCTTTCCTTCCGGTGTTCTTCGTGCTCACGGGATTGCAGACAGAGGTCGGCCTCGTCACGAATGCGGGCTTGTGGGGAATCTTTTTCGTCTTGCTCGCCGCCGCCGTCGTGGGCAAGCTGGGCGGATCGGCCGGCGCTGCCCGCGTGATGGGGATTCGGTGGAACGAGGCGCTCGCACTCGGCGTGTTGATGAACACGCGCGGCCTTATGGAGCTGGTAATTCTGAACGTCGGGCTCGAGATCGCCGTCATCAGCCGCGAGCTGTTTACGATGATGGTACTCGTGGCGGTCATCACGACCTTGATGACGTCGCCGCTACTCGCCGTCGTGCTCAGAACAGACTCGCCTCGCAGTTAACCGCGTCGACCAATCCCGTTCTAAAATGCTCCCCTCATGGGTGCATCGGCGAACGACGACTATGACGTGGTCATTCTCGGTGGAGGGCTCGCGGGCCTGAGCCTCGCTCGACAGTTACAGCTGGAGGCACCATCCATTCACGCGCTCGTGGCGGAGAAACGGCCGCATCCGGTACGGGAAGCGGCGTTCAAGGTTGGCGAGTCGACGGTTGAAATCGGCGCGCACTACTTCCAGAAAATCCTCGATTTAGAACCTCACCTCCGCAACCGACAGCTCGAGAAGCTCGGTCTGCGGTATTTCTTCCCCCACGGCGATAACCGCGATTTGAAACGCCGGGTCGAACTGGGGCCGTCAGAGTACTCCACACCGCCGTCGTTCCAACTCGACCGCGGACGATTCGAGAACATGCTGCTGGAGGTCGTTCGATCGTCGGGCACCGACGTGCTCGATGGGTGCAGCGTGCGCGCGATCGATCTGGGCGACCCCACCCATTCCGTCACACTCGCCACCACTAATGGCGCACGCACCGTTCGTGCGCGATGGGTGGTCGATGCGAGCGGTCGCTTTAGCCTGTTGAAGCGTCAACTCGGCCTTGCGCGCCCTTCGGGGCATGCGGCCAACGCGTCATGGTTTCGGTTCAAGACGAGGTTGCGCGTGGACGATTGGTCCGACGACCCGTCGTGGAAAGCGCGGGTGCCGACCGGCCGCCGGTGGCTCAGCACGAACCACTTGATGGGAAAAGGTTACTGGGTCTGGCTCATCCCGCTGGGCTCGGGCAGCACGAGTGTCGGCATCGTGGCCGACTCGACGCTGCATCCGTTCAATCGGATCAGCCGCTTCGATCGTGCGCTCGACTGGCTTCGCGAATTTGAGCCGCAATGCGCGGAGGTCGTCGAGGCGCACACCGGCGAACTCGAGGACTTCCTCGCGCTGCAGCATTTCGCGCATGGATGCGCACAGGTCTTCTCCGCCGAGCGGTGGGCGCTGACCGGCGAGGCGGGTGTCTTCACCGATCCGTTTTACTCGCCGGGGTCCGATTTCATCGCGATGGGCAACGAGTGCATTGCCGACCTCATCACGCGGGAGACTCGCGGCGAAGACATCGCCACGCGCGCTGACGCCTTCAACGTGACTTATCTGCGGCTCTTCGATGCGTTCATTCGACTGTACGAAGGCCAGTATCCGATCATGGGAAACGCGCAGGTGATGCTGGCAAAAGTCACCTGGGACAACGGGTGCTACTGGGGAATCACGGCGCTGCTCTTCTTTCAGCGCCGCTTACGCCGGCCAGAATTCATCGCCTCGATCGAACCGCTGATGCGCAGGTTTTTCGTCCTTCACGCTCGGATGCAGTCATTTTTCCAGGCGTGGGATCGTGCCGACCAGAGCACGTATGCCGATGCGGGAAGAAGCGTGCTCGATCTCGATTTTCTACGTCATCTCATGAGCAGCCTCAACGGCCCCATGATGGAGGACGGTGGCCTGCGCGATCGCCTACATGAGAACTTCGCGCTGCTCGAGGCGTTTGCGCAAAGTTGGCAGGCCGTCGCTTCGGAAGATCACCCGGAGCTTGCCCGGTTCGTACCGAAGGGCAGCGACGCGACGGCTCTCGATCTGGGCCCGGCGCGACTGACGCCCACGCGCGTGCCGGCCTAGCTCACGCGCCGTCGAACGCGCGAATCACCACCGCCGCGTCGTTCCCCCCGAATCCAAGTGACATCGACACTCCGGCACGAACGCGTTGTTCGCGCGCGTGATTGGCCACGACCGTCACATCGCAGTCCGCTTCTTCGTGGTTGATGGTGGGAGGAATGACGCCTCGTGCCACCGTCAGCGCCAGCACGGCCGCTTCGATGGCGCCGGCGGCCCCCAGGCAGTGGCCGATCATCGATTTGATCGACGTCACGGGCACCTCGCCCGTTCGCGCGCCGAACACGCGGCGAAAACCCTTCGATTCGGCGGCGTCATTCTGCGGCGTCGCCGTGCCATGCGCATTGATATGGTCGATCTCCGAAGGATCGACGCGACCATTTCGCAGCGCGGCCGAGATCACCGACGCCACGGGCCGGCCTTCGGGCTCCGGGGCCGTGGGATGAAACGCCTCGCACACGAAGCTATGCCCCACCAGCTCGCCATAGATGGCGGCCCCGCGTTTTGTGGCGCGCTCGAGCGGCTCCAGCACGAGGATGGCGGCGCCTTCGCCAATGCTCATGCCAGCGCGCCCGCGATCGAACGGACGGCACGGATTCGGATCCATCAAACGCAACGCATTGAACCCGCTGAAGGTCAGGCGCGCAAGCGCGTCTGTGCCACCGGCAAGGACCGCATCGGCCCGGCCGCGGCGGACCGCGTCGGCCGCCACCCCAATCGCGATCGTGCTCGACGAGCATGCGGCAACGACACAGGAGCGTAGCCCTTCGAAACCGAATCGGTGCGCGATGGCATCGGCTGGCGTGCTCGAAAAATGATTCCAGACATCGGACTTGCGCGTGCGGGCAAGGCCCGATTGCATCCATTTGCTGTAGAACGTCTCGTTGCGAAAGAGATCCGCTGTGCCGGCGCCGAGCATCACGCCCACGCGGGATCGATCGACGCCGTCCAGGAGTCCTGCATCTGCCAGCGCCTCGCTCGCTGCGGCCACTCCCATCTGATCGCTGCGCGACCAGCGCCGGCGCTCGAGCGGCGTCAGCCCTTTGTTCAGCGCATCGGCCGACACCTGCGCCGACAGCCGGCTTCGGTATCCTTCAGTGGGAAATAAATCCGTCGGCCGAATCCCGCACTCGCCCGCGAGCATGCGCTGCCACGTCTCTTCGCGCGTGGGTCCAAGCGCCGTGACCATACCGATGCCGGTAATCACGACCCGCTGGTTCACAACCGCACTCCTTCGGCCGCAAGCGAGCGGCCGGCCGCTTCGTTGTTCAAGAGCGCGCTCAGTTGTGCTGTGACGTCGCGCACCGCGCCGGCTTCTGCCTGCTTGCGCGCGATGGCTATTACCACCGGTACAAACTGAAACGGCAGCGAACAGGCCGAAAACGCGAGACAGGCAGCCCGGTACGCCCCTGCGTGATCGCGTACGCCAAACCCGGCGAGGCTGCCGATGTACGAGCGAATGACCCCGTAGGTATCGCCCGCAATAGTCGGCACACCGCCATGGTCGCCTCCCGGACGACCGAGCCCGCACCGCAGACTCTCGAAAAACTCCTCGCGGGTGCGTCCCGGCGCCTCCGTCCACGTGCGCCCGATACGGCGAAGCGTATGGGCGTCACTGCCGCCGATCATGCCTAGCGGCGGACGGTCGCTGCCGGCATTCCAAGCCGTCGCAATGGTCTCGGTGAGCACGTTGTGCGCCGGTAACATCGCACCGTTCCGCACTTCCATGGCGGGCACGGCATCGAGCAGACACAGGTAGTCCTGCAACGGCGCCTGGCCGCGATAGAAGTGCAGCAGATGATTCAACGCGAAAAATACTCCGGCTCCATTCAGGCAGGCAATCACGTCGAGCGCGTGCCGGCGCAAGGGCTGAATGTCGCGATGCAGCGAGGCTGTCATGCCGTACACGCCGAGGTGCACTTCGATCTTCCCCAGCCAGCACGACACTTCTTCGCCTACGATGACGTCGTGCGGCTGCGGAAGCCGGTCCATCAGCTCCAGCGCGCCGTCGATGCTGTCGTGATCGGTAATCGCAACAAGATCCATCCCTCGATCCTTCGCGCGACGGTACACGTCGAGGGGATTGGAGTAGCAATCCCGGCTGCGAAGGAATCGCATGTTGCCGGCCTGCTTCGAATGGCACGTGTGGACGTGAAGATCGGCGCGCATCATGATCCGAGAGGTTTCAAAAACATAATCTGGGCCGTCGTCGAGCCAAGGCCGCGATATCCAGACGGCAACAGGCTCTTTCCCACGTCAACGCGGAGAATCGTATTCCAGGGCGCGCGCACATTGAAAGCGGCGCCCAGCCCGGTAAGCGGCCGCCACGCCGGCGTCACATCGCGATCGCGTCCCCACCCCTGTTCCACAAACAGGTCGAGGCGGTACATCTCGAGAAGATTGAAGGAATACGCACCGCGCGCCATCGCGAGCTCTTGGAATTTCACACCAGACGCCGGGACACCATGAATGCGCGTGTCGTCGAACATGCCGAATTGATACTTCGCGTATCGGTCGAGGCGCTCGCCGCCGAACCACGCACCATTCACATGAATTTTGTGGACCAGTTTGAAATACCAATCGCGCGACAGACTCGCGCTCAGCTTGGTGTACGTCGGCTGGAGGCCCGACCACCGGCGGTACCACGCGCCGTTGGCGACCAGGCTGTACCCGCCACGGCGGTACTCCCAGGCTCCGCCAAATCCGTTGGTGATTGTGCTCGGCGGAAGCGTAAAGGTCTCCGACGTCGTCCGATCCCGGACGTACGCGTCGAAACGAAAGGCATATTGAAAGAGCACCTTCTGAAATGCGGTGTACTGCCATCCAAGATTGAGGCCCGTGGAAAGCGGCCACGTCAGCACGGCCTCGTCCTTACGCTCGCCCGAGGGACCGTACACGCGATCGGAGGAAGGCGCCGCGATGGCAAAAAAATCCACGCTCGCGTCGAGCGGAGTGTGGCCCAGTTTCGGTCGTTGAATATTGCCTGCAGCCAGGACGCCGGCAAACAGCAACGCCAACTGTGTGTCCGGATTCCCGAACTCGAAGTCGAGATAGTTGATCCCGAAAATCGGGAGCGGAAACGCGTACGACGGATCCAGCGTCACCCCCATCGCCAACGCCTTCACGCTGCTGCTCGGTCGGTTGCTGACAACGCGGAGCTCGCCTTGCTTGATGTAGTGGCGCAGTCCGAGATCGGTTTCCTTGTACATCACGCGGTCACCGGCTCGAGCCGCGGCGCGCGCCGAGTCGAAGTCCGCGTCATTGACCTGAAAATTGCTGAACGTCACGCGCTTTTCGACGAGAACATTGCGGCCTGCGACCAGAAGAATCTGCCGCGCTGTCATGCTGGTGAACAGAAATGCGGGGCGTCCGCCGGCAGCGACCGGTGTGTAATGCTGGATCTCCTCATTCGACACGACCGGCGCGGGGAGGCCGCTCTGGACCGTGCGCACCCTCACGCGCGCGAATGTCTCGCGATCGATCCACACCGTTCCGCTGTAGAGTGCCGCGCCGCTTTTCGCGGGCTCGAACTTCAGCACGTAGCACTCGAAGCCGTCAACAGACTCCGAGCCACTCAATTCATAACGATAATCGGCGTCGAACCGAAGTTGAAGCGGAAGCGACAGTACTTTCTCGGCTTGAAGAAGCGGAAACGGCGGACGCTTGACGCCCCATTTTGAGCCATTCACTGAAAACGCCGTTTCCTCCCACTCAATCTCGGCACCTCTGACGAAATAGTGATTCTCGGTCACGACGTCGTAGCCGGGATCGGTCATGCTGGGACGGAAGTGCTGCTCCATGCGCGCGTCGGCGGAATAGTGCCGGACGGCAGAGTCCTGCGCCCGCTGCTGCTCCTGATGGCGGGCAATAATTTCCGACACCGATAGCTGGCGCGTCGCCGAGACGCTACTGCGATCGACGAACGCATTCGCCGCGCCTTCGTTGAAGGCGACCATCATCGGTTCGCCCGTCAACGGCACGCGCACGTACACGGCGCCGGTTGCGGCGTCGCGCGAGTACCCATCGGCAGGTGCCTTGCTGTTCCGGCGAAGGTCGTGCACCACCGGCGTGCCGGCCATCGTCAACGTGATCGACACATCGAGGGCGTCTGCGGCAGGCCCGCCCCAATACAGTAGATATGTCGCGAACGTGCCCTCATCGAAGAGCAATCGAGAGCGGTAAGTGCCCGTCACATCGGTCGCGCCAATCGCAAGACGCAACCTGGCGACGTCGGGCTCGAGAAGCGTCAGCTGGGATTTCATGAGCGCGGCGATCGGAGCCAGCATCTGCAGCGCGTTTTTCGTGCCGTCGGTGAGCCGCCATGCACGCACGGCCACATTCGTTCCCAAATCCTGAAGTGTGCCGTCAACATCGCTCGATGATGCCGTCATCGCCAGCACGGCGGCCGGATCGACTTCGTCAATCCACGATTGTGCGCCTTGTGCAGTCACCTCCGAGATGACCAGGACATCGACATACGGAGCGAGTTCCGGAGTGTAGACGCCAGACCGCGCAGTTGGATCCTCGGCCAGCGTGCCGCCGAGCGCCACACGAATGCCCCGCCGAGCGGATCGCGCTTCCGTGGCGGCCAGCTTCATCGAAAATGCGCCGAGTTGCGCCTGCCTGCGATCGACGTCGATTTCAAGAATGCTGATGCCGTCAGCATGCCGTTCGAGCAGTGTCGCCAATGATTGGCGCCAGCGTTCAGCATCGCTCACCGATGCGGGCATCGGAACGGTCAACCAAACCGGGATGCCGGCACGGCGATACGACGCAAGCCGGTCGTCGAGCCCGCTCGCGTCGGCCGCATCAAGTGCGGCACGGAGTCTCGCGGCAAGGGGAACGGGCGAGGCCGACGCCGCTTCCGAGATGCGCGTCGGGTCGCCCGGTGCGCTGTCTTCGATCGCGATGCGCGGCAACGCCGTGGAGGGCGAGGCACCTGCCTGCGACGCGCGTTGTTGAAGCGGCGCATTCACTGGCAGAACGAGCGCGACGAGCGGCAACCACGCCAGGTTCATTGAATGGGACCAAATCGTGCGCCCTGAAGGATCGCTTGCAGACGATGTTGAAATCCGTCGAGGCGGAAGTAGTGCGCGAAATGCACAGCGGCTGGAAGCTTCGCGCGCGGCGGATCTGTATCGAGCTCCCACGGGTGGACCGTCAGGACGGCCGGTATCCCTTGCCGGTTCACCGCTTCAATTCGTCGAAGCACCGTCTCTGGCGAACTCATCCTTAACCCCCACCCCCATCCTATCGGCATGACCTGGCCAAAACGATCAACCACCAGCGGCGGAATCTCGTTGATGGGCCCCGACGGGGTCTGACGGAGATGGGGATGGCGCGGAAACGCTGGAGAACCCACGATTCGGACAGGGGCCATGCTGGCGTCGGTGTCGAATCCCTCCCGGGAGAGGACGTCAAGCGCCCACATCGAGCGCCCGTTAATCGACCACTCAGGTGCACGAAATGCAGACACATGTGAGACGCCGACCGCCTGCAGCGCCGCCACGCTGGCTCGAAGATCGTCGGCAAATGCTTCCGGCGTAAGTTCGTACACCCGTAAGTGGTTGTGCCCGTGCGATCCGATGTGGTGGCCGGCGCCACGCACGGCCGCAACGAGCTGCGGATGGTGTTCGGCAATCCAGCCCAAAACAAAGAACGTCGCGCGAACTCCAGCCCGATCCAGGGTGTCGAGGAGCCAGCGGGTGGTGGTCTCTACTCTCGAGGGAAGGCGGCTCCAGTGCTCGTGCGAGAGCGCGCTGACGCCGCACACGTGGAACCAGTCCTCCAGATCCACGGTAAAAATATTTATCACGCAGTCTTTTTGGCGCGCTCCGCCACGATAAAGTCTGCGATGGTGTCAACCGACCGCAGCACTCGTTGCCCAGTCTCGTCGTCGGTAATCGACACACCAAACCGCCGTTCCATCTCCAAGACAAGTTCGAGGACGTCAATCGAATCGAGTCCGAGGCCCTCGCCGTACAACGAGGTGGCGTCGCCAATCTCCTCGACCGGAATAGGCAATCTCAGGCTTTCGACGATCGCGCGTTTGATTTCATCTTTCAGCGTATCGGGTGTGCTGCTCATAATGTTGTGAACCGTTCCGCCCCACTTACAGAAGGCCGCCATCGACGCCGATGACCTGCCCGGTGACGTAGCTCGACGCCTCCGACGCGAGAAAGGCCACGACCGACGCCACCTCACGAGGGCTCCCGGTTCGGCCGATGGCAATGGCCTTCAAGTGCACGTCCCGGGCGGCGTCGGGCATCGCACGCAGCATTTCCGTATCGATGAGACCAGGCGATACGGCATTCACGAGCACACCCTTGCTGGCCAGGTCGCGCGACAACGCGCGGGTGAGCCCTTCGACCCCTGCTTTCGAGGCAGCATAGGCGCTCTGGCCGCCTAACGGCATGCGCGCGCTCGGCGACGACAGATTAATGATGCGGCCCCAGCGCTTCAGCAGCATGCCGCGCACGACGGCCCGCACGCAGTGGTACATACCGTCGAGATTTACATGCATCACCTGCTGCCACTGGGGCGATCCGAGCAACGCGATGTGCGTATCGCGCGTGAGGCCTGCGTTATTCACGAGAATATCCACGACGCCGAGCGCTTTCACAGCCTGCTCGAAAAACGCCGAGACGCTCGCTTCATCGGCAACATCGCACTGACCGGCCCATGCGCGTCCGCCCTTTGCCTCGACGCTTTCTTGAAACTCCCGCGCTGGCGCCTCTCGTTCGCGATACGCAATGCCCACGGAGGCGCCGCGTTCCACGAGCAAATCCGCGATACCTCGACCGATGCCGCGCGATCCGCCGGTGACGATGGCCACGCGCCCATGCAGAAAGAGATCGGGGGACGACTCGTTTACCACGCTGGACGCCTTATACCGCCGCGCGCAGCACTGTGCTGAATAACGCGCCTCCGCTTGCAAAACTGTTGACGAGCGCGATCGGGCCAGGGGCGTCGACCGAAGCGGTGGCAAGCCGGAGGGCGCGCGTCGACCCATCAGATGTCGCCAGGCCTGCAATGCCAGGCACGCGCCCGGTGCGGCCGCACAGCAGCGCCGCGGCACAGGCCGCACTTCCCGACGCGCCAAATTCTCCGAGCGCGCCTTTGATCGACGTGATCACAGTCGCGGCCGACCCGAACAGCAACGTCAGCGCCTCTGCCTCGGCCGCATCGAGTGCCCGCGTCGCGTTCGCCGACGCATACACCACATGAACATCCTCGGGCTCGAGACCCGCATCTTCGAGCGCCAGGCGCATCGTGCGGACCAGAGGCTCGGCACGGTCGGGCCATGCGTTCAGCGTGACCGCCGCGCTCGCGGCGCCAACGCCGAGAATTTCTCCGTGGGACGTGGTACCGCGATCCCGCGACTGACCGGTCGCTTCGAGCCACAACACGAAGCCTCCTTCCCCCATCACGAAGCCGTCACGGCTGGCATCGAATGGGGCGAGCCGCGCGGTGGCCTCGGCGTCGCGCGACATCACACCGAACCGATCGTAGGCTTTGAAGAACACCTCGTAGACGGCATCGACGCCGCCAGCGGCGATAGCCGCGGCGCGTTCATCTCGAATGAGCTCGACCGCCGACACGATGGCCGCCAATCCAGACGCCTCTTTGTTGCTGATGGTCGCATTCGGTCCGCGCAGCTTGAATTCTAAACCGACCAAACTCGCGGCCGCATTCGCCACGGTGCTATTGAACAGCAGCGCCGGCGCCCCCGTCGGTCCCGTGCGAAACAACGCCGATAGGTACTCCTGCGTCGCTTGTCCGCCCGCCGTCCATGTTCCGAGAATGACGCCGCAATCATCGACGCCGTCTGCCGGGACCGTTTGCTTCGCATCTTCCATCGCGAGTCGAGCCGCCGCCATGGCATACGCGCCCGTGCGGTCCATCCGCCGCAATTTCATCGGCGGAATCCATGCCGCCGCCTCGAATGCGGTGACGCTGGCCGCGAGCGTTGTCCGGCACTCCGTCGTATCGAAATCGGTCACAGGCGCGATTCCCGTGCGCCCCTCAAGCAGCGCGTCTCGAAAGCTCTCGTGCGACGTACCGAAGGCGGAAATGAGACCGATTCCTGCGACCCTCACCGGAGGCTGCACGATTTTGGATGTTACCATTTGGATCATGGGCCATCAACGCCGCTCGCGCGCGACAGCACGCCCCGCGGCTGCCTGTCTTGCTGTCTGCGTCGTGGCGGTGATGAGCATGACGGCCGTACCCGCGCAACGAACACCGGCCGGCAGCACGACATTCGACGAGTTGTATCGCCGTGGGCAGCGTGCCAACGCCGGGTTGAAAACCCTGACCGCGCGTTTCACCGAAACGACAACGTCCTCGCTACTGACACGCCCGCTCGTCGAGCAAGGCACGCTTGCCGTTGAGCGGCCCGCGAAAGTGGTCCTCCATTACACTGTGCCGGACACCCGCACGGTCCTCATCGACGGCGATCGTCTGGTGCTGAGCTGGCCTGGCCGGAACATCAACGAAACGAAGAACATCAAGCAGGTGCAGAGTCGCATACAGAAATATTTCGTGGACAGTGACCCGGCGGAGCTGAGGAAGAGCTTTGATATTGATGTGATCGATGCAGAGCGGCGCGCCGGCACCGACCACATCTCGCTGCTGCCGAAACGGAAACAGATCCGCGAGGGACTCACCCATCTCGACTTGTGGGTCGATCAGCGAACGTTGCTCCTGGCCGCCATGCGCATGACGTTCGCCAACGGGGATTCGAAATTGATGACGCTCGACAACGTCGTGCCTAATGCTGCGCTCGATCCAGCGACGTTCGCCGAGCCGCGCCAGACGACGCGATAAGTGGCTCCGGGCGCGACGAGAAATCGCACTCGGCGAGGTAGTGGGACGGCTTCATCATGCTCTGAGTGCGTCTGAGCGCTCGCAGCAGAAAGAGCGCGTTCCGCGGATCGACTTCGCCAAGCCACTTCCAAATCCTTTTCCGTCCGCTCAGATTCAGCACCGATCGCCGCCACGTATCGCAGTACAACTCGAAAAAACGTTCAGCGCCAAGCGCCGGCTCGAACAAGAGATGGTGCATGTCGAAGTGGGACCATCGCCGTGTCCGCAACCTCGGGCGCATGGTCTCAAAGAACTCGGTGCCGGGCAGTGGCGTCAAAATCGTGAATCCGGCCTGAAAGAGCTCGAGCCGTTCGACAAACGCCCACAGCCGCTCGAAATCCTCGACCTCCCATGCCGGGTCGATCACAAAGTTTCCCGTCACGCCGTAGCCGGTGCGCCGCGCCACGTCCACGCCCTGAGCGGTTTGGTCGACCGTGGCGTCTTTGCTCAGGCTCTTCAGTCCCTGATCGGTTGCTGCCTCGAGGCCGAAGAAAATGTCGAAATCTCGAGCAATCGGTCGCCACGCTTCGAGGAGCTCCGGGTGATGCGCCACCAGATCGACGCGGCTCTGCACGAGAATCCATCGCTTCTTGATACCGCGACGCCGCAATTCTGTGGCCAGCTCGAGACTGCGCGAAGGATGATGCCAGAACAAATCGTCGGCGACGAACACGTCTTCGCCGACGGCGGCAAAATCCTGGCACACCGATTCGATCGAGCGTTCGCGCACCGCACGTGCATGCAACTGCCAGATTGAACAGAACGAGCACCTGAACGGACACCCGCGTGCCGTCTCGATGAGCCACACTGGCCGGTGTGCCAGGCATGCATACTGATGCCGCCATGCGCTGACGTGATGGCGAGCCGGCAGAGGAACTTCGTCGAGCGTGAACTCACCGGTTGCCCCTTCGGTAGGCCGTTCAGCGCCGTCTGCATCGGCGAGACACAGGCCCGGTACGGTGGTGAGCGAGCGGCCGCCCTCGAGCGCCTCGACGATCCTCGGCAACACCCACTCTCCATCGTCCACGACAACCGCCGCAATCTCCGGCGCGAGGAAGGGACTCGGATACGCCGCCGCGGTGTGACCGCCAATGACAATCGGTACGTCTGGCGACAGCGTGCGCACACGTCTAGCCAACGCCAGCACTTCGTCGGTTTCGAGGGCGTGCATCGCCGCGATGCCCACGAGCCCGGGACGCGCAACGCGCAAATGTTTTTCGAGCGAGCTGAAGCGCAGATCGGCAATGGTCACCTGATGCCCATGCGCTTCGAGCGCCGCCGCGATGTACTCCATCCCGAGCGGTTCGATTCTGAAGAAGGGACCGAGGCCAAAGCGCTCGTTCGCCGGCACAGGACGCAACAGAAGGACTCGCATCTCTTTAGCGTGCGAGGTTAACATAGCCGTTTGATTCACGCTGTCGTGACATGGGCCTTCCGTCGGCGCGGCGTCGTCGTGGGCGCCGCCTTCTGTGTGCTCGCTGTGTCGGCCGAGGGTGCGCGGCGACTGTCCTTCGATACCGACGTGCTGACGCTGCTTCCCCACGACGGACGAGTCATCCCCGCATTCCGATCGTTCCTTTCAACCTTTGGCAGCCTCGATCAGCTTTACGTCGTGTTCACGGCTCCCGACGGATACGCGATCGCCGATTACAGCGACCGCATCGACGCGTGGACCGATCGGCTGCGCAAGGCCCCGGAGATCGATCGGCTCGATGCGGGCATTCCCGACCGCTCGCGCGATTTTGGATGGTTGGCTGATCGGCAACTGCTTCTGCTTCGCGACGAGCGACTGGATCGGGCGCTGGACAGGCTTCAGCCTGACGGTCTGACGGCAGCCGTCGCAAAAACGCGCGATCTGCTCACGCTCCCCTCCTCACGAGTCAGCGATCTGGTTCGGCAGGATCCTGCCGGATTGTTTGAGATCACGCGCGAAGCCTTTGGCGAGAGGGCTCTGACCGCTGTCTCCGAAGACGGCTACGTCACGCCGGACGGATCGAGCAGATTGATCATGGCGCATCCGAGCCGGCCGCCCTACGACGCCGAGTTTTCACGCGCACTCGATCTGCGCTTGCGCACGATCGCCGCTGAAGAGAAAGCCGACGAGAAAGGCGAGGACGCCTCGCTTCCCCCTCTGCGCGTGCAGTTTGCCGGTGGACACCGAATCGCCGTCGAGACCGAAGCGTTCGTCCGCCGCGAAAGCATCATGAACACCGTCGGGTCGTTGGCGCTCATTCTTCCTCTGCTGTACCTCTTGTTCCGAAGTCCTTGGTTGGTCGTGGTGGGATCGCTGCCCTCCGCCCTTTCGTTAATCGCCGTGTTGGGCGCCTATGGATTTGCCGGAGTCACCTTGTCCGCAGCCGCGACCGGATCGGCCGCCATGCTGTTCGGTCTTGGTGTGGACGGAGTCGTCCTTCTTTATGCGTCGCACCGTCTTGCGCTCGCAGAAGGACTGACGCCACGCGACGCTGTGGAGGCGATTGCCGGACCATCCACGAGCATGTTGCTTGGCATGTGGACGACGGCCGCGACGTTCTACGGGTTGATGTTTGTCGATTTTCCGAGCCTGCAGGAACTCGGCCGACTTGTCGGCCACAGTATGGTCATCTGCGGGTTGGCCACTCTTCTCCTCGTGCCGGCCACCCTTCCACGCAAGCCTCAACGGCAGTCCGGCCGGCCGCTCGTTCTACCGCGACTCGCCGCGTGGATTCAGCGTTACCGGCCGTCCATCATCGGCGCCGCGATCGCCGTCACCGTGGTTCTCGCACTCGCGGCGTCACGCCTCCACGTCAACCCCACGCTGGAGCGGCTCCGATCGGTCACAGATGCCGCGCAGCTCGAAACACGGATCGCGTCGATGTTCGGCCTTCCGGGTGAAGTCAGTGTCGTGATTGCCAAAGGCCCCGATCTTGAAGCCTTGCTGGTGACGAACGAGCGCCTGACGTCACGACTCGCTCGCGACGTGCCGACACTCCGCGTTGAAGCGCCGACCGCGCTGTTGCCTTCCGTCGCGTCTCAAGCCAGCGCCGCCAGCCAAGTACAACGTTCGGGCCTGACGCCAGCGAGCGTCCGAGCGTCGCTTGCCGCTGCTGCCGATCATGCGGGATTCCGATCCGACGCGTTCGACGGCTTTACTGCACGCTTGCCGCGACTGCTCGACCCACGCCAACGACTGAGCTACGACGGATACGTCGCGCACGGCCTCGGCGACCTCGTCGGACGGTTTGTCTCTCACGGTGCGCGAGAATGGACAATAGCCACTTACATCTTTCCGCGAAATGCCGGAGAGCTCACGGCGATTCAGCAGGCGGTCGATGCGATCGATCCTTCGCAGACGTTGACCGGGCTTCAACTCGTCAACCGAGAGCTGTCCAGAAAATTTCTTCCGCAGTTCGTGAAAGGGCTCGCCATCGGTACCGGTATCGTTCTTTTGTTGATTGTCTTCGCGTTCCGCGACTGGCGGTTGTGCGCGTTGGCGCTGATCCCGACCGCGGCAGGGCTCGTCTGGACCGCGGGGCTCCTCGCCCTTGCGCACGTGGAGCTCGATCTCTTCGCACTGTTTGCCGTTGTCAGCTTCGTCGGGATTGGCGTCGACTACGGCATCCACCTGGTGCATCGGTACCGGGAGCGCGGAGACGCGGTGCAAACGGTGTCTGAACTCTCGCCTGTCATTCTCGCAGCGGCGGGCATCACATTCCTGGGCTACGGCACACTCATCAATTCATCGTATCCTCCATTGCGATCGATCGGCGTCGTCTCGGCGGTCAGCGTGTCCGCTCTGGCCGTTGCGTCAGTGTTTTTGTTGCCGGCGCTGATGATGAGGACGCGTAAGTCATGAAGATGGAGGTGGCGGCGCTCGTGGCCGCCTACAACGAGGCGGCAACCATCGCGGCTGTCGTCCGCGGTGTACAGCCGTTTGTCTCCGAAGTGGTCGTCGTTGATGATGGGTCGACGGATGCGACGGGTGAGGTGGCGCGGTCCGCCGGCGCGCATGTCATCGCGCATGATGCAAACCGAGGGAAAGGTTATGCGGTTCGCGCAGGACTGACGCACCTCCTCCGCAGCCCGGCGACACATATCGTGTTCCTCGACGGCGACCTGCAGCATTTGCCGGAGGAAACGCCTCGATTGCTGGAAGCGGCGCGTGCCTCTGAGGCCGATGTCGTCATCGGCGAACGGTCTTTCGATCGGACGCGCATGCCGGCCTCGCGCTATCACACGAACCGGATTGGCAGCCGCGCGCTCTCGTGGTTCGTGGGTGTTCCTGTCGGCGACACGCAATGCGGCTTCCGAGTCTTTCGCACTGACGTACTGCGGCGCATGGAATTGTCGTCGACTGGCTATGAGATTGAAACGGAAATGCTCGTCAAACTGCGGAGACTCGGCGGCCGCATCGCCAGCGCGCCGATCACCGCTGTGTATAACGGGCAACCGAGCAAACTGCGACCCATCCGCGATACCACACGCACTTGTTTTCTAGCGGTGTACTATCGATTCCTCCAACGCCTCTAACGAACGGGACGTCGCGGTGCCGCGCCGATGGACGCTGCACGGCCTCAACAACGGTCTCATTTTCAGCGCCACGTACCACGGCGTGCGCCGATTGCCACGCGCCGTGTCGTACGCGATCGGACACGTCAGCACATGGTTGGCGTGGAAGTGGATGCGCGCCTGCCGGGAAGCGATTGCCGATAATCTCCGCGCGATCTTTCCCGATGAGACCGAACGCCAATTGCAAGGGCGCGCGCTTGCCACGTTTCGCGCTTATGCGCGCGATACCATCGACTTTCTCCGGGCGGTCGGATCGTCGAGCGAGGAGGTCGCGCAGTTCTTTGACCTCTCGTCCGAGAGCCACGCGATGTGGGAGCGTCTGCTCGCGGAACAACACGGCATCATTGTGGTCACCGGCCACTGTGGCAATTGGGAAATGGGCGCCTTCCTGATGCACCGTGTCGCGAACGCGAAGCTGACGATTATCGCCATGGCCGAAGCCAACGCGGAGGTGAATCGGATCCGCAACGAGATTCGCGAACACCTGGGTGCGCAAATATTGGAAGTACGGCAATCCTTCGACACCGCGCTGCAGATTCGACGGCGTCTGGGCGACAACGAGATGGTGGCGATGCTGATGGACAGGCATCTGGGCCGCGACCGCGTGGCGGTCACCCTGCTCGGCCGGCCTGCGTGGTTTCTTCGCACGCCGACGCTCCTCAGCTATATGACAGGCGCGCCGTTGCTTCCCTGCTTCATCAACCGCATCGCCCCCGGACGATTCACAGTCCATCTCGGTCGTCCGATTCGCGTGACCCGAGACCTGCCGCGCGATGAAGCCATTCAGATGGCCACACAGGCATTTGCCGATCAACTGAGCGAGCAACTGAGGAAGTTTCCGGACCACTGGTATCACTTTTACCGGTACTGGGACGCGCAACGCGACTCCTACGAGGGTCTCGAGTAACCGTCCTTACTATGGATCCGGTGTCGCACGTCATCTTCGGGCGAGCGCTGATTGGTCTGGATCGTCGGCGCCTGCTAGGTCCCCATGCTGTCGCCGCCTGCCTGCTTGGCGCAGTCGCGCCCGACGTGGATCTCGGCGTCGCCCCGTTTGGATGGGACTGGTACTTGCGTGTTCATCAGCTCGGCACGCATTCGATCCTCGGCGGCGCCGCGCTGTCGGTGGCGACAGCGGCGGTCGTTCATGTTTTTGCGCGAGGTAGCCGGTACTCTTCTTTGGTTCTTGCAGCGTGGATCGGCACGCTGAGCCACCTGGCATTCGATGTGTTCTCTGGCGCGACCTTGAACCTGGGCTGGCCTCTATTCGAGGTACGGCCCAGCCTGCCTCTGGTGGCCATGGCCGACCCCTGGCTGATCGCAATATGCACCGCCGGCGCCATCGCCCTTTGGGTGCAGCGTCACACGATGGCCGCCACGGCAAAAGCTGTCGTGCTGGTCATCGGAACGTTTCTCGCGATCAAGTGTGCGCTGCTGGCGATCGCGCTTCCTCGGTGGACGGCCGCGCGCGGGCCGGAGGCGATCGTCAGCCACTCGGTAGAAGCGAGTTGGGGATCGCTGACGGAGTGGAACGTGTTCGATCGCACGCCGACCGTGCTCCGCAAGTGGCGCGTGAACGCGTTGGACGATCACGCGACGTTGGTGTTCTCGTTACCCGTGACGCCCGAGCCGCCTATCGTCGCCACGTCGAGGTCGCTCGACACCGTGCAGAACTTTCTGCGCGTTCATTCCCTGGGTTTTGCGGTGGTCGAATCGATGCAGGATGGCGGTGCGCGCGTGCTGTGGTCCGATATCCGCTACTGCTGGCCGGACACACCGCTCGCATGCGCCCTGTGGTTCGGTGGAATCTTCGATCGCGACGGCCGGCCCGTTACGCAAATTGTTCACGTGGGCGACTGGGTGCAGGCTCGCTCTGCCGGACCGTGAGCCGGAACAGGTGATTCGCGAACGGCGTGCCGCTGCTCGCCGGGACCGTTTCGACGTCGAGCCCATGACGCGAAAAACACTCACGCCATTCGCGCGCGGTTCGAAACTCAAACCGTTGACGCCACACGCCCGATACGACGGCCGTGAGCCGATTGCCGGCGCGGACCGCCAGGAAACGCCATCCCGCCGATGCATCGGCCTCACGAACCAGGATGATTCCGCCCGGCTCGAGCGCATCGACCACCGTGGACAGCAGCGCGTCTTGATCGGCCTTCGACATCATCTGCAGGACGTCGAAAAGGAGAACGGCCCGAAAACCGCGCGGGGACACGTTCCTCGCATCGGATTCGATAATTTCCGCGTCGTCTCCCAATGCCGCGCGGGCGAGGCGTGCACGATGGGGGCGCAACTCGATGCCCACCAACCGGTCGAAACGGGGAATCTTGCCTTCAGCCAACACCGCAAGCGTGAGGCCTTGCCCGCAACCGATATCGAGCACGCTGCCGCCGGAAGGAAGCCATTCGCCGAAGAGCACCTGTCGATACACGGGATCGCCGCGCAGTTTGCCGCGCGCAAATTCCCACGCCGAAATGCTTGCACCAACATACCGGTCCGAGGCGCGACGCGCGATGGCGTCAAAGACCGGATCCGCCGGGCCGCTGCGCAACATGAAATACGTCGTCAGTCCGCCGAGGCTGCCGAGCACGAGTCCGATGACGACACTGCCGAGCAGTAAGTCCGCTCCCAATTGCCACGGCGTCATCGTCTTGGCCGTTTGAAGAGTGAGCGCGAGAAACGATCCGTTGCGTAACCAGGCACCCGTCTGCATCTCAACGAACACGAGCAGCGGGGCCACGATGGGATTCGAAATGTTTGCGGCCAAATACATCTTCAACCGATTGAGCCCGAGCATCCAGCCGCAGACCCAGCTGATGAGCAGGTGCAAACCGTAAAAGGGTGAGCAGCCGATGAGCAGGCCGACGCCGATCGCGCACGCTTCTCGTCCCGCCCCTTGCCCCTCGGTACGCAGGGCGTAAATCGTACTCCGCAGATCGCCGATCGAAAACGGCACGACGACTATTGTGCCACCTCTATCAGTTATGATCACGACCGGTTATCCAGTGGCACACGATCCCATTCATCTCGTCGCCGCACCACTTTCGCCAAGTCCCCCTCGCTGGGTCGAAGAGCTGTTCGATGCCAATTTCGCAGAGCACCGCGAAGCGGAGGGCGATGTGTGCATCACAACTGCGGGAGCCGTGGCGCACGCGAAGATCGGCATCCGCGACGCGATTCATTTAGATGCTCCCTCCCTGAGAGTCCGTGTGGCTTCAGCGTATCTGGCGATGTACCGTGCTCTCGCGAACATCGAGCGCCATCCGACTCGATTTTGGAATTTTGTTCCCGGGATCGGGCAGGTGATGTCGGCAAATGTCGATCGCTACATGGTGTTCAATGCCGGACGCTATGACGCGCTCGCTGAATGGTACGGCTCGCGGGACATCTCGAACCACAACGGTCGTTCACTCGCAACCGCGTCCGCGGTCGGCGTCACCGGCTCCGATCTCTCCATCCACTGTCTCGCCATGGAGCACCCGGGGACCCACGTCGAAAACCCGCGACAGACGCCGGCGTGGCAATACTCGACTCGCTACGGGCCTCTGCCTCCGTGCTTTTCGCGCGCCACGATCGTGATGCTGCGCGGTCGACGTCATTTGTTGATCGGCGGGACGGCAAGTGTCGTGGGCGAGGATTCGCGGCATCCCGGCGATCTGCACGGACAGCTCGACGAAACACTGTTCAACATCGAGTCGCTGGTGAGAACCGCAAATGGTGACGGAGCGGATTGCGAAGCGCCGCTGAAACGCCTTGTGGATTTGCGCGTGTATGTGACCGAGGCGATGCAGGCGGGACCCGTTGGCCGGATCGTGACCGAACACTGTCCGCGGGCGGGAACCCTCGATATCGTCGTCGCAGAGGTCTGCCGCCGCGAACTACTCGTGGAAATCGAGGGACTGGCCGAGCTTTAACCCGCGAGCGTCAGCGTGCCGGTCGCGACGACCGTTCCATCTGCGGTCACCGTGCCCTCGATTTTGTAGAGACCACCGAGTTTTCCCGTCACGCGAGCAGACGCTTCGAGCACTGCGCCGGGACGCGCTGCGGCCGGAAACTTAAACGGTCCGATCGCGGCTACTCGCAGGTTGAGCGTGGACGGCGACTCTTCACCGATCGGCGCGCCGGCGGCGAGACCGCCGGCTTGCGCCACCATCTCGACAAGGATGACGGCCGGAACAATCGGGTTCTGAGGAAAATGTCCCTGGAAATAAAAGTCTTCCAGCTTCGCGACTCGGCGAGCGACGGCTTGTTCTCCGGGAATCACGCACGTGATTTCCTCCAGCAGGCGCATCGGAGGCTGATGAGGCAGGAGATCGAGCCATTGCATCGCGCTCCAGTATACTTTCGCCCCTCATCCGGTATTCTCTAAGCGCCGTGAGCGAAATCGTCCAGCGCTTCGCCCGCATTGCCCGCGACCAACCCGATCGCCCTCTTGTCTACGCTGCAGCCACCAATGAAGTGAACACCGCGTCGCTGCTGTGGCAGGCGCATCTGGAGTTACGCGAACGCCTGACCGCCGCCGGATTGCAAAACGATCAACTGGTCGTGTCTGCAGCAGGAAATCGTCCGGCCAGTATTTCGCTGCTCCTGGCATGCCTGGCGCTTCGCACACCGCTGATGCCCGTCGATGCAGGCTCCACCCAGGCGGAGATTCTGGAATTCGCCGAACGGTTCGGTGCATCGGCCATCATCTTGCCGAAAGCCGCCGCCCTCGCCGGCACCGCGCCATCCACGCCACTTCTTGGCGATCTGCACATCGTGCGACGCGACGGCGCGCCGATCGACTATCGCGGAGCTGCGCTGCTGAAACTGACATCCGGATCCACCGGTCTTCCCAAAACGACGCTGACGACTGAACACCATTTAATCGCCGACGGTGAGCGCATCGCCGAAGCCATGGGCATCACGCCCGGCGACATTCAAATGGCGTCCATTCCGTTGTCGCACTCGTACGGCTTAGGCGTCATCGTCATGCCGCTCGTCACCCAAGGCACAGCCATTGTGTTGCGCGAACCGTTCATCCCTCAGCAGTTTCTGCTCGACGCCCGGCGATTCCAGGCGCGAGTCTTTCCAGGCGTGCCCTACATGTTCAATTACTTTGTGGCCAATCCGCCCGAAGACGGCTGGCCGTCGTGCCTGCGGCAGTTGATATCGGCCGGCGCGCGTTTAGAGCCGAAGACCGTAGACGATTTTCGCGCGCGGTTTGGAGTGAAGATCCATTCGTTTTATGGAACGACCGAGACGGGCGGCATCGCGTTCGATGCCGACGACGTCCCGAGCCGTGACGGCGACGTTGGGACGCTGATGCCCGGAGTCACCCTCACCGTGCGGCCCGATGAAGGGGCGCCGCCAGGGAGCGGTCGGCTCCTCGTTCGCAGCACCTCGGTTGCGTCGGGATATCTTGGTATCCCAGACGAAGAGCATGACCCGTTCATCGACGGGGGATTCCTGACAGGCGACTACGGGTTCGTTGATACGAACGAACGCCTCATGTTGTCCGGGCGCGCCTCCGTCGCCGTGAATGTTGCGGGACGGAAAGTTCACCCCGCAGAAGTGGAGCGCGTTCTGCGAAGCATGCCTGGCATCGACGATGTCTGCGTGATCGCGGCTCCAGACAGGCGGAGAGGACAGCAGATTGTGGCGTGCGTCGCCTCGCAAAAAAGCTTGAGCACGATGGAGGTACGGCAGTTCTGCGCGGCAAGCCTGGCGCCTTACAAAATTCCTCGTGCCATCATTTTTCTTCGATCATTACCGACGACACCGCGTGGGAAAATCGACCACGCCACGCTCTTGGCGCTCGCGTTGGAGCAACTGAACACAACCACCTAGGCCGAATGGGGGATGTGCTATATTCGCGACCGAATGAACATTTGGAAACCGCTCGAGTTGTTGGCGACGGGTGCCGCAAGACTCACATGGCCCGGTTTTCAAGCCGTCAATAATCGTTTCAGCAGCCACACTTTTCATCCGGCGTGGGCGCCAGCGCCCTTATTGAAGAGTCACGAGCGTACCAAGCCGCAACTTGGCTGGCCACGCAGAACGGACTCGTTGTGCCCGACGTGCGTTCGTGAAACGCGGGCGCGCATTCTCTCGGGAGAGCAATCACTCGAATCGCTCGTCGGCGGGCACACGGCCGAGATCCCTGCAGACATTATCGAGCGAGACGGGAAGGTGTTGATTGAAAAGACCTGTCCCGTTCATGGCACCTTCACCGATACGCTGGCGATCAATCCCTCATTTCTCCGGCGCATCGAGTCGCTGTTTCCCGGCCGCGATTTCCCGGCCGTCACCGACACTCTGCATAACCACGGCACGTCGTCCATCAAGCACGGCCGCGGGGCGGTCCTGACAATCGACCTCACGAACCGCTGCAACATGATGTGCGATCCCTGCTTCATGGACGCCAATCAGGTGGGGTACGTCCATGAATTAACGTTCGACGAGGTCAAAAAGCTTCTCGACGATGCCGTCACCGTGAAACCGCGCAGGCAGATGACGGTCCAGTTTTCGGGGGGAGAGCCCACGATCTCGCCGATCTTCCTCGACGCTGTCCGCTACGCTGGTGAAGTCGGCTATTTCAGCGTTCAGGCGGCCACCAACGGGATCCGATTTGCGCAGGACGCCGATTTCGCGCGTCAAGCGCGCGAGGCAGGTCTTCGAATTGCCTATTTACAATTCGACGGTGTCACCGAGGAGGCCAATGCCCACCGGAAAGTCGGCAATCTCTTCGAGGTGAAGCTGAGAGCAATCGAGAATCTTCACGCCGCCGGCATCGACGTGTGCCTGGTCGTCACGATCGTCAACACCGTCAACAACGACCAGGTCGGCCCGATCGTGAAATTCGCGCTCCAGAACTGCGACAAAATCAGTTTTGTGTCGTTTCAGCCTGTCTCGTTCACCGGGCGCGACGAGGATATCAGCGACGCCGACAGGCAGGCGAAGCGCTATACCCTTTCGCACCTTGCCGAGGATCTGAAGCGGCAGACGGGCGTCACCGAGCCGCTGCGCGACTGGTATCCCCTGTCAGCGTCCAGCGTGATGTCGGATGTGACCGATCTCATCCTCGGCCCCGCGGCCGACTGGGGCTCGCTGAAATGTGGCTGCCATCCTGATTGCGGTGTAGGTACCGCATTCATGGTGAGCAAGAAAACCAAGCAGTGGGCGCCGCTGTCGAGCTTCGTAAACGTCGATCGTATCCTCAGCGATGCCGCACGCATCGGCGACGCAGGCCGTTCCCCGCTACTCACGAAGATCCAAATTGGGTTGAGTCTGCTCAGAAATTACCGCCCTCTTCGCGCGCCGAAGGGATTCCGCCTGATCGACTTGATCAAAAAATATGACAAGCAGAGCGGCGGACAATTCGGTGGGAAGCTGAACGGCGACCTGACTGACCGGAAGCAGGACGAGTGGCTGCTGCTGTTTGTGGCGGGCATGTGGTTCCAGGATCTGTGGACCTACGATTTTCGCCGCACGGAGATGTGTATCATTCCGTACGCGACGCAGATGGGAGAGATCTCGTTTTGCGCCTATAACACCGGGGTCGGCTGGCGCCAGATCGTGGAAAACATGCACTACAACGCCAGCGTGGCCGATTGGTACAAGACCAATGGCAAACACGCGGTCTATGCAAACCCGCGAAAAGCTGTGCCGTTGCCGCCGGGCTCGAAACTTCTGACCTTGAAGATTCCTCGTAATGGCACCCTGGTCGACTGGGCGCCTCCCCCGGCGGTCACCGACAACGCTGCGCCCCTCTTCGCGGCGGCCTCATCCCCAGCGTCCCCCAAATAAATCTCCGCGTACGTCGCGTGACGGGCCATCGCATGTGATACCATTTGGCCTTCCAACAATCGATAATCCATGCAATTGCAGACTGCTGCGGCGGCTGACCCACGATCATGGACGACGACAGCGGTTGCCCGTACTTCGGACATTGCTGCTCGAGCAAGCGCGATGCTGGCGCGGCGCTATTGGCTGCTCGCCGGCGCCGTCTTGCTTCTTTCCGCACTCAACCTGACGTTTCGCCTTGGGCGAGAAATTGTCGTCGAGTGGGATGAATCGCTCTACGGCGTGAGCGCCTGGGAGATGTTTCAGAACCGCCAGTGGATTGGCACCACGTTTCGCAAGTCGCTCGACTACTACAACACGAAACCCCCGCTCAACGTCTGGCTGATTTCCCTCTCGTTTCGAACCTTCGGCGCCAATCTGCTATCGCTGCGGCTCCCCTCAATCGTGTCGGCATGGCTGACCGTGCTGGTGCTTCAGTTGTGGGTTCGTCGAGCGGTCGGGCCGATGGTGGCGTTGTTGGCCAGCCTCGTGCTCGCCACGTCCTTCGGTTTTCTCTACGACCATGCCGGACGGAACGCGAACACCGATGCGCTGTTCACGCTGCTGGTCCTGCTGACGGTCATCACGCTTTGGGCCGCTGATCGCCATCCATGGCGACTGAGTTGGCTCGGTCCAATTGCTGCGGCGACCTTCCTCTTGCGCGGGATGGGCGTCTTGATGCCCTTGGCCATCGTTTGCGCGGTCGAGGTGTGCCGACAGAGGCCGTGGCGCGAGCGCGTGCGTCCGCTGGCGATCGCGGTCGTCCTGTTTGTGGCGCCGGTCGCCGTATGGATGTGGCAACGCTGGCAGCTCGACCAATGGAAATTTCTCGGCCCGTTGTTCTTCTACGACTTTGTCGCTCGGAGCCTGAACGTGATCGAGGGGCACCGCGGCACACCGTTTTATCATCTGAACGTCCTTCAAAAGAACCAGTTCGACTGGTTGACGGCGGGGCTGATCGCGTGCGGTCTCTTTCCGTTTGCGTGGTCCAGGGTCCGGCCGTGGTTCGGGTTCTGGCGTGGGAGCGACATTCTGAAACTGACCGTCGGCGTGTGGATTGCGGTCACGCTGTTGATGCCGACGCTGATTCGCACGAAGTTGTCGTGGTATTTGAATCCGTTCTACCCGGCCTTCGCGCTCGTCCTCGCGGTGATCTTCGCGCATGCCCTTTCGCAGAAACAAGGCGCGAGCACGACGCGTCGATTCGTCGTGGGGATGGTGATTGTCGTCGCGCTCATCGTTGCCGAGAGCCGGCTCATCTGGTATTCGATTCATCGACGAAACCTGGCGCAATCAACGCAAGGGTTTCTGCTCTCCGAGCGGGAGCAGCTGGCAGGGCGTCGTGTGTTTCGCACTCACTGGGACAACAGCGAGTTGTTCGTGCTCGAAGTGCTGATCGGCGCCGACGCCACGCAGGCCAAAACGCTCGAGGCGTTCCTTCAGCAAAGCGCCCCCGGCGACTACTGGCTGTCGCGCGGCGAATTGAACAGGCCCGAAATGGTTCTTGTGGAATCGCAGCGACGCCAGTGGTTGTACCGCCGAAGCCATTGACTGCTGCCAGAAACCGGCTAGGATCGAGCCATCCTCATGCATGCCCGGGTATGGCTCGTCGCGCCGTTCGTGGTGTTTGCGCTCGCCGGCATCGCCTGGGCGCAGCTTGGCGACTCGAGCTTCGATCAAATCGATCATCCCGCCATTCAGTACATGACTCGCCCGACGCGGGATCCAGCCTCTGCGCTGAATCGCCGGCTCGAGACCGGCGAGCTTCAGCTGTCGTTCGACGCCCGCTACGGCTACCTGCCTTCTCTGCTCAAGGCCCTGGGTATTCCGGTCGAGTCGCAGCTCGTCGTGTTTTCAAAAACCAGCACGCAATTCAACCTGATTAATCCGCAGAATCCCCGAACGCTCTACTTCAACGACTCGGTGGCGGTTGGCTCGATGCGTGGCGGATTCGTGCTCGAGGTCGCGTCAGAGGATCCGGAGCAGGGCACCATCTTTTACGATCTCGATCAGCAACAACGCGAGCGGCCCACGCTTCGCCGGTCGCGCGCCTGCCTTCGCTGCCATCACTCGCTTTATACGAATGGTGTGCCGGGGCTGCTTGTGCGCAGCACGCCGACTGCCGCCGATGGCACCGCGTTGCCGTGGACGAGAAACGTGGCGACCGATCACGCCACTCCATTCGACCAGCGCTGGGGCGGGTGGTATGTCACGGGGAAAACGTCCGGGTTCTCCCACAAGGGGAACGTCTTCGCGACCGATCCTGCGGCGCCTGCGGCCGATCGTTCTCCAGAGCTGGACACGCTCGAGAGCAGATTCGACACCAACGCGTACCTTTCTCCTTACAGCGACGTGGTGGCGTTGCTGGTGCTCGAGCATCAGGCGCATCTGACGAATCTTCTGACACGCCTGGGCTGGGAGACGCGCGCCGCTGCCTTTGAGCCGAAGGCGACACGGCCGAAGTTTTCGTTCGACGCCGCGGTGACAGAGATCGCCGACTATCTGTTGTTCATCGACGAGGCGACGCTGCCGGGAAAGATCCAAGGCACGTCAGGGTTCGCCGAACAGTTCGCCAACCGGGGACCGTTCGACCAGCAGGGGCGATCGCTGCGACAGTTCGATCTCGAGCGCCGCATGATGCGCTACCCGTGCAGCTACATGATCTATGCTCCGGTCTTCGACCAACTGCCCCCCCGAGCTCGCGACGCGATCTACAAACGCCTATGGGACATTCTCAGCGGCACTGAGCGAGCGGCAAAATACGCGCGACTTTCCGGCAGCGATCGTGTGGCGATTCTGCAGATTCTTCGGGAAACTAAGAAGGGACTGCCCGAGTACTTCAGACCTTAGTCTGCGCCCAGGAAGTTTTCGCATCGGACAGCTACGGGCTTATTCGTGTTTTCTCGCTGACCGGAATGGCCGCAGGTTTGCTAAGGCGTTGTTCCATGCGGATCGATCGTGCGCCTTCCTCGATAACTCAACGCCTCGAATTCTTCAGCCTCGGCGGCGTGCTTTCGATTTGGTGGAGCCCCGGTGTTCTTGAGCTGCCGTGGATAGTCGCCGCGGCGTCGCTGGTGCTTCTGAGCTGTTGGGATGCCTTCGACGGCGCCGGGCGCGTGGACTTCATGCTGATCGGTCTCGCGGCCTACGAGTTGCTGATCGGCTTGACCGAAGAAAAGAAAGAGCCAGCGAGCCCGCCGCGCATCATTTCGGAGCCCAGAACGGTTCTCCCGCTTTGACGAGTCGAACCGGGACTTCCGAGACAAATCGCGTTATCCACTGCGCCATATCGAGCATGCCTGCCTCTTCCGAGATCGCGTGCCCGAGCATGATCCAACCCTTGGTGATGCCGAGCGCGACCGCATCGAGGACGTATTCCGGACTGTCCAGCATACCGTCGGTCTCCTGCTGCTCGCCGCTGATGACCACATCGACGTCCGGGTGGTTGACGGCAGGTGTCGCGTACCCGACACCGAGCTGAATTCGGCTGACCGTCGCTTTGGGATCTCCCACGATCCTCAATGCGCGTGCTCCGGTGCGCGTTCGGACTTCGGCCGCCAGAGCGCCCAGTGTGGTCTCTGGGACAATAAAACGGTGCGAGCTCGGCGCCGTCTCGTACTTCGGATCGAGGCCCAGCTCTCGCGCGGAACCCACGTAGGTGAAGTCGGGCCGCTGCGAATGCATATGGTCGTGGATACGGAACACGACGATATTGTTTTTCCGCATGAACTCGGCTTTGGACGTGTAGAGCGGGTCGTCGCCGACGATCGCGACCTCGTCTCGATCATTCCAGTAGATATCCTCGTGCGGAATGATCATGTTGCACCCTGCCGCGCTGGCCCGCTGGACGACCTCGAAAGAACAGAAGACGGTTGTGGCGATTCCTGTGACCTCCGTATCGGGCCCTCCATACTTGAAGGTGTCGCGATACGTGGTATCGCGCCAAGGCACGCCGAGATTCCGTTTGATGCGCTCGACGACTTCCCCTGCGGTCATCAGAGTGGCCTCCAATACGGGTCGCCTGCGGAGATATGCCAGATCGGCACTTCGGAGACGAATGTCTTCAGCCACTCCGCACAGACGTCCATGCCGGGCTCCTCGGACACGACACGGCCCGTCAGAATCAAGCCCTTCTTCTCGCCGGAGAAAACCTTATCCCTCACGTATTCGACAGACTCCCACTCGCGGACTTCGCCTGCGACGATCACATCCACGCTGGGGAGCATCTTGAGCGCCGCCTGAATAGATGTGGTGCCGGGCAGCAACCCGACACGCTGCACTCTGATTCGTGGATCACCGACGACACGGATGCCGCCACGCGATCGCAGCCCGTTTTTCACATGGCCCACCAGCGTGTCGAGGCTAAGTCCGGGCAGCTCGAAGCGCAGAGGATCGCCGGCGGATTGATACTTCGCCCAACCGAGTGCGGTCGCGATACCCCGCGCGAGCGGATCAGGCCGGCGCTGCCGCCAGTGGTCGCTGAGGCGGAAGACGACGAGATTATTCCTGGTAATGAACTCGTTCTTACCGGCGAAAACAGGATCCTGCGTGGTGGAGGAAGTCGGCAGATCGGTCTTTCCGTAAAATGTCGGCTGGCCGGTGATGACGAGGTTCGCGCCAACTTTCAGGGCCTGCTGAAGCACCACCATGGTCGCCATGGACGTGGTCACAATCCCCCTGGCGATGGTGGACAGGTTGCCGGCCTTCACGGTGTCGACTGAATCCGATTTCCACGCGACGCCGATGTTCTTTTTGATGCGCTCGACGATTTCTTCGGCGGTGATTGGTGCCGCCCCGGGCATCCTCCCGGCGGACGCGAACGGTGCGGCGGCAACGAGGGCGGCAAATTCGCGCCTGGAAAGGACGGCCATCTGTGCTAAGGATAGCGCCGAAGGTAAAATTAGTGGAATGAGGCGGCTCGCGCTTGTGTTGCTGGCTATCAGTGTGCCCATCGCCCCACGCAGTGGGCGGGCGCAACCTCCGTCGTTATCGGCTGCACGCCTTCACGCCTCCGTGGAAATCGATTCGCACGGCGTGTTCGTCTACCGGTACACCGTCGAGAATGGTGCTGAAAGTACTGTGGGCATTTCGAAGCTGACCATCGACATGCCAAGCAAAGCCGTTCCCATCTTCGGCATGTCAGCGCCGCAGCCCGGATGGAGAACAACGATCGGCGCCGATGCGACGGCACGGTATGTGGCCGTCAACGGCGCGAGTTTGGTACTCCCGAACCAGCGGCTCGCGGGGTTTTCCCTTGCGAGTCATAGTCCGCCTGCACTTGGGCGATTTACTCTTGCTCCGCACATCGATCCTGACCGGGCGCCAATCATGGACCCCGGCGACGATCCCGGGGAATTAGACCGATACAAACAGGACTTTGACCAGTACGTTGAAGCACGAAGTGTGACGGGGATGACGCTTGCGCCAACAGCGCCCGTGAAGATGACAGCCGATGCCGTGCTCGCAAACGTCGCGAGCCAGATCGTGCAGGCTCGCTCACTGCGTTGGATCTCGAGCGACGTCGTGATGCGAAGCGTGACTCAAAAGCTACAAGCGGCACGCGCGGCGATCTCGCGGCGCCAATTCGAATCGGCCGGGAATATCCTGCGCGCGCTGCGCAATGAGGTGGCAGGTCAATCAGGCAAGACGCTCACGAGCGAGGCTGTTGCTCTCGTGGACGTGAATATTCAATACGTGCTGCGCCTGGTCGCGAAACCCTGAAAATGAAGATGTTTGACACGCGGTCGTCTGGGGTCATAATCGGCGCGTTGCCCGCGGCTCTGCTGGGCATTCACAAGGAGAAGACAAGCATGCGTTTCACCAGAGTGATGATCCTGAGTGTCGCCATCGCCGCAGGTGTCGGCGCCGTTGTAGCCGGAGTCGCCTATGCACAAGCACAAGGCGCCAAGGTAACCATCAACGACCCCGTGGGCCCCCTGCCCGATCCAACCCATATTCCCACCGTCCTGCCTGAGAACATCAAGTGGTCTGGCCAGGTAGGCAGGCAGCAGACGGGTACGCTGTTCGGCGATCCCAGCAAGCCGGGGCTCTACGGCGTCGTCTACAAATGGTATCCGGGTGCGTTCTCCCAGCCGCATTTTCACGACCAGGAGCGCTACGCGTACGTGATCTCAGGAACCTGGTGGGTTTCGACCAGCAACGTTTATGACGAAAAGCTCACCTATCCCGTTCGTGCTGGCACCGTCGCCATCGACACGGCGAACACCGTGCACTGGGACGGCGCACGCACGGGCGAGAAAGAACCCGCGGTCTTGATCCTGGTCGGCATGGGACCGGTGAAGACGGTCCAGGTGGACGAGAACGGGAAGCCGAAGCCGCCGGCGCCAGCTCCAGCGCGGTAAAAATGTAACCGGCGGGTCCTCATCGGCCCGCCGGGACAGACACGCCGTCCGGAAGCGGCGAGACGCCGTCTGTCAGGCGCCCGGGTGCGCGCAGGTTTTTGCCGACGCGACCAGTTAGCGTGTCGCCCAGGTCGTCGCGCCCGCGTTCGACGAACGTCATGAGTGTCTTCACGACATCTGGATGCTGGGCGGCGACGTTCGTCGTCTCGCCCATGTCTTTCTTCATGTCGAAGAGCGAGCTTTCCATTTTCAGCGGCTGCGAATTCCTTCCCGTGCAAGGCGATCGATGTTCGGCGTCTTCCACTCCCGCTGGCCGTAGACGCTCGTATCGCCGTAGCCCTTCCTGAGCGAAGGGGAACACTTCATTCCGGGCGATGGGTGACACTTCTCCCCCTCGAGAGGAGGGGGCATGCCTTGGAAGGAGTGTCACGTGGTGGATGAGCGTCTCCGGTTTATCGCCCGCGG
>JANMJM010000023.1:0-5067 GCA_031371345.1 Vicinamibacteria bacterium | reverse complement strand
TCGCCGCGGCCGCGCACCTGCACGAGCAGGGTATTGAAGCCGGCAGCTTTTGCCGACTGCACGAGCGCGCGAATCGCGTCGGGGGAGCTCAGCGTGGCCCGTTGAACCCACAGCGCTCTCACTTCCCGCGCGGGTTCCTGGCCTGAGGCGACGAGTGCCAATGCGAGCACCGCGCTCGCAAGGATGACTTTCACAATCTATGTATCGGAGTCCGTGGGGTCGAGATGCAGGAGTTCGCGGAGTCGAGGCTCGATGTCTTCGCCGATGGCCTCGCGCACCGAATCGTGGGCCTTGCGCAGTCGCGCGGTGGCCTGCGTGTAGCCGCCCTTCTTCTTCTGCATGACGATGGCGGCCTTTACGTTCCATCGCGCCTTCGTCAACAGTTTGCCGGACTCGTCGTCGTCGAGTCCCGTCACCATCGTGATGATTCGGCGGGCGCGATCGCGCGCTTTTTCCGATCCGGTATGGAGGTCGACCATCAAATTGCCGTAGGTCTTGCCAATGCGCACCATCGCCGCCGTCGTCAACATGTTGAGCACGAGCTTCGTGGCGGTGCCCGCCTTGAGTCGCGTGGAGCCGGCGATTACCTCAGGGCCCACCGCGGGTGCGATGGTTAAGTCGACAAACGTCTGCAGCTCGGTCCGGGGATCACACGTCACGAAAATGATTTTCGACTCGGCCTTTCGCGCACGGGTGAGGCCGCCGCGGACATAGGGCGTCATGCCGCTGGCCGACACGCCGACGACGACATCTTTCTTGCTGGGTTTCAAGCGCGTGATGGCGCGCGCGCCGTCTTCGTAACTGTCTTCCGCCCCCTCTATGGTGTGGAGGAACGCCGTTTTTCCGCCCGCCATCACCGCCTGAATCATGTCGGGATCGGTGCCGAACGTCGTGGGCATCTCCGCCGACTCGACGATGCCGAGACGTCCGCTGGTGCCGGCGCCGACGAAGATAATGCGGCCGCCTTTCCGCACCGACTCGACAATGATTTCCACACCGGTGGCAATCCGCGGCTTCTCGCGCTGGACGGCCGCAAGCACCTTTCGGTCGTCGTTCAACATCAACTCGATGATGTCGGCCGCCGAGGCCTTGTCGATACCGAGCGTCGCGGGGTTGATGGCTTCGGTGGGGAGCTGCTGATATTTCGAACGATGGGACATCGGGCTGTTAAGAAACCTTAGATCAAAGCGAGCGCGGATGCTACTCTCAGGTCTCGAGAGTGTCAACCACCCACAATCTCGTCGACGCGTACCTGACGCATCTGCAGGTGGAGCGACGGCTGGCCGATCATACGCTCGAGAGTTACGGTCGCGACCTTCGCGGGCTGGCCGAATTCGCTGCTGGCCTCGATCGAACGGTCCAGCAACTCGGCCGCCACGACCTCGAGAGCTTCGTGGCGGACATGATGAACAGCGGCCTGTCGCCGCGATCGGTCGCGAGAACCGTGGCCGCCGTCCGCGGCTTCTACCGCTTCTCGGTGCTCGCCCGGCAGCTCGATGAGAGTCCCGCCGACGACCTGCACGCGCCGCGCGCATGGCCCGCACTACCGAAGTTCCTGGGCATCGAAGACGTTGAAAACCTCATCAGGCAGCCGAACGTCTCGACATCAATCGGCCTCCGCGATCGCGCGCTCATCGAAGTGCTCTATGCCACCGGGATGCGCGTGTCCGAGTTGATCCATTTGCGCGCGAGCGATCTGAACCTCGAAGGCGGCTTCCTGACCTGCACCGGCAAAGGCAACAAGCAGCGGCTCGTGCCGATTGGCGACGAGGCCTCGAAGTGGGTGACGAAATACATCCGCGAAGCGCGTCCGGCGCTGCTGCGCACACGCACGTCGCCGTGGTTGTTCGTGAACGCGAAGCGCGGGACCGCCCTCAGCCGCGTCGGATTCTGGAAAATTCTGAAGGTCTACGGCCGGAAGGCCGGGTTGCCGCGCTCGCTCAGTCCCCATGTGCTGCGCCATTCGTTTGCGACGCATCTGCTCGAACACGGCGCCGATTTACGAGCCATTCAAATGATGCTCGGTCACGCCGACCTCTCGACCACCCAGATTTATACGCACGTGCTCGAAACCCGACTGCGTGTGGTTTATGATCGGTTCCACCCGCGAGCGTGATAGAATTCTCTGTTCTGTCAGCACGTCAGCACACACCCACAAGGAGCGCACTGTAATGAGCCGTGACGGCCGCCATCTCTTTACGTCGGAGTCGGTTACCGAAGGACACCCCGACAAGATTGCCGATCAGATTTCAGATTCCGTTCTCGACGCCATCCTGGCGCAGGACGCGAAAAGCCGCGTGGCGTGCGAGACGCTCGTCACCACCGGTCTCGTCGTGATGGCGGGTGAAATTACGACCAACGCGATCGTCGATTTTCAGGATATCGCGCGGGCGACGATCCGCGACGTCGGATACACGCGCGCGAAGTATGGATTCGATGCCGACACGTGCGCGGTCCTGTCTTCGCTTCATAAGCAATCGCCCGATATCAGCATGGGCGTCGATACCGGGGGCGCCGGCGATCAGGGCCTGATGTTCGGCTATGCCTGCACCGAGACCAAAGAGTTGATGCCGCTGCCGATCATGCTCGCGCACAAGCTCTGCAAAGGACTCTCGTGCGCACGGCGTGACGGCGTGCTCGATTACCTCCGTCCAGACGGCAAATCGCAGGTGACGGTTGAATACGACGGCCGCATGCCAGTGCGCGTCGATGCCGTCGTCGTGTCGAGCCAGCATCGTGAAGATGTCACCAACGAGAAGATGAAGGCCGACATCACCGAGAAGATCATCAACCGCGTCGTGCCTGCCGAGTTGATGGACAAGAACACCAAAATTTACGTGAACCCGACGGGCCGCTTCGTTGTCGGCGGACCCCATGGCGACGCCGGCCTCACGGGACGCAAGATCATCGTCGACACCTACGGCGGCTCGGCACCGCATGGCGGCGGTGCGTTCTCGGGAAAAGATCCCACGAAGGTCGATCGGTCGGCGTGCTACATGGCCCGATATATCGCCAAGAACTGCGTCGCCGCGGGCTTTGCCGAGAAGCTGCAGGTTCAGCTTGCCTACGCCATCGGCGTGGCGGATCCCGTCTCGGTGATGGTGGACACGTACGGCACCGGCAAGCTCGACGACTCGAAGATCACCGAGCTCGTGCGCGCACACTTCAAGCTGACGCCGAAGGGCATCATCGAGGATCTCGATCTTCGGCGCCCGATTTACAAGAAGACGGCGGCGTTCGGCCACTTCGGGCGCACCGAAGAGGGCTTCACGTGGGAACGGACTGATCGGGCCGATGCCCTCCGGAAGGCCGCGAATCTTTAAATCGATTGGGGTTGTTCTGGCGGCGGCCGTTCTGGCCGCCGCTTTTCTTTTGGTGTGGACCGGATTGCCGGCGTCCCGCACCGAACTGCCGAAGGCCTCGTGGCAAACTCCGGCCACGGCTGTCGGCGCCTTTCACGTCCACACAATCCGCTCCGACGGATCGGGCACACCAGACGAGGTCGCCGCGGCTGCCGCCCGAGCCGGCCTGCAATTCGTCATCTTCACCGATCACGGCGACGGCACACGACCGCCGGACTCGCCTCGATACCGTTCGGGCGTGTTATGCCTCGATGCGGTTGAAATCAGCACGATCGATGGCCACTACATTGCCATCGGCCTCGCGCAGACGCCGTACCCTCTGGGTGGGGAAGGGCGCGACGTGGTCGAAGATGTTCGACGGCTCGGCGGATTCGGCATCGTCGCCCATCCCGACTCTGACAAGCCAAGTCTTCGCTGGTTCGATTGGACAGCGCCGTTTGACGGCGTCGAGTGGCTCAACGCCGACAGCGAGTGGCGCGACGAGACTCGCGAGCAACTCGGACGATCGCTTGCGGTGTATCCGTTCCGCCCAATCGAGACGCTTGGCTCGTTGCTCGATCGTTCCGATCGGACCTTCGCGCGCTGGGACGCACTCGTGCAGCGGCGGCGGGTGGTCGCGCTGGCGGGTGCCGACGCGCATGCCCGCGTGGGCAGGCAGGAGAACGAAGCGACGGGTTATCGCCGCGGCTGGTTCGTGAGGATTCCTTCCTATGACGTGTCGTTCCGCACGTTCGCGCTTCGCGTGACGCTCGCGCAGCCGTTCTCCGGCGAGGCAAACAGCGACGCCGAGCAACTGCTTGCCGCGATCAAATCCGGTCACGTCTACTCAGCCATTGATGCGATCGCCACACCTGCTGCGCTCGACTTCACGGCGGCGAGCCGCACGGCGTCCGCACGTGAAGGCGATCGACTGTCTTCTGGGGCGGGACCGATTACGTTGAGCGCGCGCGTGAACGCGCCTGCCGGGGGAGCAATCGTGCTTTGGAAAGACGGGCATATTCTCACGCAACATCCGGTGCCCGCGCTGAGGTACGAGTCCGATGGAGCCGACGGTGCATATCGCGTCGAGGTGTATCTCTCGAACTCTCCCGGGCAACCGCCGGTTCCGTGGATCGTCAGCAACCCTATTTACGTGCGTCCGCCAGAGTGGGGCCAGCCGTTGACGACCCCAACGCAGGAAGCGGTCGATAGGTGGTCGATTCAAGGCGGTCCGTGGCACGTCGAGAAAGACGCCGCCTCTACGGCGCACGTGACGGCGCCATCACCACCCGCGCCAGTCGGATTCAGCTACAGACTCGGAGGAGCCGCGACGAACAGCCCGTATGCGGCGTTGGTCGTGCCGGTAGGAAATGCGCTGACGGGACACGCGCGGCTGGCATTTCGCGCGTCGTCATTGAAGCCGATGCGGATTTCGGTGCAGGCGCGCCGCCCGTCGCCCGGCGATCGATGGCAGCGATCGATTTATCTCGATGAAACACCCCACGACGTTATCGTGCGATTCAGCGACATGAAGCCCGTCGGCACGACGTCGACGTTCAAATTTGATCCCGCCCAGATCGACACGCTGCTGTTTGCGGTGGACACGACGAACGCGGCGCCTGGCTCGGAAGGGAAGTTCACGATCAGCGAGCTCAGGGTGGAACACTGAAGTAAGGGGTAAGGGGTAAGGGGCGAGGGGAGTGCAGATATTTTTACGTTTTACCAG
>JANMJM010000344.1:0-1769 GCA_031371345.1 Vicinamibacteria bacterium | reverse complement strand
CGGCCAGGTGTACGCGCGCGATCTCTCATCACGCTTGTAAGAAACATCGCTTGTCGCCGTCTCCGATCGCGATGGCGATCTCGCACGGCGATCCGCTGAAGATTTCGACGTGCCGCGGGCCTACGCGTCGGCCGAAGAACTTATGGCCGACAGGGACGTCGAGGCGATCGTCGTCGTGAGCCCTACCCACACGCATCGCGAGGTGGTTGTGGCGGCGATGAAGGCGGGCAAGCCCACGTTCTGCGAAAAGCCGCTGGCGCTGTCCTTGAGCGAGTGCCGCGCCATCGAAAACGCCGTCAACGCGTCAGGCGTGTTTTTCCAGATGGGGTTCATGCGCCGCTTCGATCCCGGCTACGCCGCGGCAAAACAACGCATCGCGAAGGGCGATATAGGACGGCCGGTCGTATTCAAGTCCACCTCCCGCGATCCGTTTCCGCCGAGCGTCGAGTACGCCAACCCCGCGAGCAGCGGCGGCATTCTCGTCGACATGGGCATTCACGATATCGACCTGGCACGATGGTTTATGGGCGAGGTTGAAACGGTCAGCGCCATTGGCGCCACGCTCGTCTACCCCGAACTCGCGACGGTAGGCGATTTGGATAACGCCATCGCCACGCTGACGTTTGCCGACGGCAGGCTTGGGGTCATCGACCTCACGCGCAACGGCATCTACGGATATGACATTTCCACGGAGCTGTTGGGCACCGAAGGCACGCTCCGTATTGGGTATCTGCGGGAGACACCGATCGTCGCGATGACGAAGAACAGCGTCGCGCACGACACAGTCCCCTATTTCATGGAGCGATTCGAGCGAGCGTACGCACTGCAGCTTCAGAATTTTGCGCAGAATGTGCTGAACGCTCGCGAGCCGTCGATCACCATTCGCGACGGCATCGAGGCACTCAGAATCGCGTTGGCCGCCACGGCGGCGTGCAAAAGCGGCCAGCCAGTCAAGGTGAGCAGCATTCAATGACAGGCACCCGATAAATGCGCCGCCCTCTCCAGTTACGGTCGAGGCGCGTCGGCGCAGGGGCCTCCAAGACGCTTGTGGCGCTGACGCCCCGACAGGCCGGTTGGAAATACGTCGGATTCTCCGTTCGTCAGATCGCTTCGGGCGAACGCTGGACCGGGAAAACGGGCTCGGACGAAATGTGCGCCGTCTTGCTCGAGGGACGCTGCCACGCGTCGTGGAGCGGCAACGGCAACCACCTGCTGGGACCGCGCAAGGATGTGTTCAGCGGATATCCGCATGCGATTTACCTTCCACCGGGTACGAAATTCGCCTTTCAGGGTCTGGCGCCGACTGTGCTCGCCGAGTGCCGGGCGCCGGCGACGTTGCGCCTGCCGGCGCGCATCATCCGGCCGGAGGATTGCGGTTACGAGATTCGCGGTGGCGGCAACGCCACTCGGCAGATCGTCGATATTCTGCCGCCGGGTTTCCCTGCCGATCGCTTGATGATCTGCGAAGTGTTCACGCCTGGGGGCAACTGGTCGAGCTACCCGCCGCACAAACACGACACCGATAATCCGCCGTTGGAAGCGGACCTTGAAGAGACGTATTACTATCGCTTTCGACAACCGCACGCGTTCGGTATCCAGCGGCTGTACCGGACTGGTGATCGCCGCGACTGCGCCATGACCGTCCGGCATGGCGATCTCGTCATCGTGCGCGATGGGTATCATCCGTTCGTCAGCGCGTATGGACACGATGCGTACTATCTCAACGTCCTCGCGGGATCACGTCGTAGCATGGCGGCCAGCGACGATCC
>JANMJM010000236.1:0-19033 GCA_031371345.1 Vicinamibacteria bacterium | reverse complement strand
CGTCGAACGCGTCGAGCATCTCCCGGCGTTCGTCATCATTCAGCCGCCCGAGACGGTCGGCGTAGTCGCGGATTGCATCCCGCACGACCGCGCTTTGCGGCCGGGCCAGCCGTGCGGCAGATTGACGCAGCCGCGTCACCGTCGCCCCGTCGAGCGTAAAGGTCACCTTGACCATATAGCCATACTACCATACAACCATATTATTTGGACTTCTCTGATGGCTCGGCGCTGTTCAATAATCTCCGCATGAAGCGCACAACGCGTGTGCCGTTTGTCGTTGCCGCAGCCATGGCGATTGCGTTGTCCAACGGTGGCGCGGCCCAGTCGCTGGCACCAAAGTACGACGTCGATGGGTCGTGGCCGAAGCCGCTGCCGAACCAATGGGTGCTTGGCGGACTCGGCGGGGTCTGCGTCGACAACCAGGATCACGTGTTTATTCTGAATCGACAGGACGTCCTCGAGCCAGACTTGAACGCCGGCAGGATGGCGCCGCTCATCATCGAGCTGGATCCATCTGGCCAGGTCGTCAACTCCTGGGGTGATCCCGCCCTGCTCGACGAGCGGCTGCACAGCTGCCACGCCGATAAAGACAACAACATGTGGATTGCCAGCTCGCCGTCCGGGATGGTTCAGAAGTACTCGCACGACGGCCGGACGCTCCTGCTGCAGATCGGGAAGAAGGGAATGCTGGATTCGTCCGACGGCACCGCGAAAGGCCAGCCGCTCAATTCGAATGCCGCCCGGTTTTTCATGCCGTCGAGCATCTTCGTGGATCGACAGAACGGCGACGTGTATGTGTCTGACGGAGAGAACCCTGGAGGCAATCGACGGGTCGTCGTGATGGATCGCAGCGGGACATTCCTGCGTCAGTGGCGGCCGGACGGCATGAACACCGTGCACTGTATGGCGGGGACGAACGATGGATTGATCTATGTGTGCAATCGCCAGCAGAGCCGCATACAGATTTACGACAAGACGGGCCGCTTTCTCAGAAATATCGAAGTGCCGTGGAAGCCGGTGACGGCTCCGAACGAGGGTAAACCGGTCGAAACCGGCGGTTCGGCTGCGGCGTTCGATATCTCACGCGACGGAAATCAACGGCTGATGTTCGTGGTCAACCAGAACAATTCGCGCATCGAAATCATCGACAGGGAGACGGGCGCCATCCTGGCGAACTTCGGCCGGCCGGGCCACTTCGTCGGCGAGTTCGATCAGCCCCACGGAATCGCCGTCGATTCGAAGGGGAACGTCTACGTGGCGGAAAATCGAGGTAAGAGAGTGCAGAAATTCGTTCCGCGCTGACCCGAGCGATCACGAGCACACGGCAGTTTCTTCCATTGACCTTAACCGTACGCGTGCGACCTGAGTCCGGGCGTGTCGCCAGGCGCCACGGCCTCGATGTCGGGTTGCCCGGGGCTGATGCGAATGCACGCGGCGTAGTGCCGCGGCTCGATTTCCACCAGCGCCGGCTCGACCTGACTGCACGCGGGAACGGCGTAAGGACATCGCGTGTGGAAGCGGCAGCCTGACGGAGGGTTGATCGGCGAGGGCACATCGCCTTCGAGCACGATGCGCCGACGCTTCGCTTCAATCACCGGATCGGGCACCGGCACCGCCGAGATCAACGCCTTCGTGTACGGCATCAACGGACGGCGATAAATCGTTTTGCCGTCTGCCAACTCGACGACCGTTCCCAGATACATCACGGCGACGCGATCGGATGCGTGACGAATCGCGCGGAGATCGTGCGAGATGAACAAATACGTGAGGTTGCGATCCGTTTGCAGCCGCTCCATCATGTTCAGAATCTGCGCCTGAATCGAGACGTCGAGCGCCGAGATCGGCTCGTCGGCGACGATGAAGTCGGGATTGCCGGCAAGCGCGCGCGCGATGCCGATGCGTTGCTGCTGCCCGCCTGAAAATTCGTGGGGGTAGCGATTGATGAACCGCGCACTCAAGCCGACCGTCGACATCAACTCCTGGATGCGGATGCGTTTCTCCTGGCCGCTGGCCAGGCGAAAGGTCTCAATCGGCTCGGCGATGATTTGTCCCACGGTCATGCGCGGATCGAGCGCCGCATACGGGTCCTGAAAAATCATCTGCATGTGTTGACGGATTTTTCTGAGCTTCTGCCCCGACAGCTGACCGATGTCGATCCCCCGAAACCGCACGGTGCCGCCGGTCGGCTCGACAAGCCGAAGCACGGCGCGGCCGAGCGTCGTCTTGCCGCAGCCAGACTCGCCGACGAGTCCTAACGTTTCGCCGGCGCGAATATCGAGCGACACGCCGTCCACCGCTTTCACGATGCGGTGTTTGCCGAGATCGAAATGCACCTTCAGATCGGAAATCGAAACGAGCGGCGCGGTGGAATCGACCGTCATGACGCGCCTTTGTAGACCTCGTCGGCGAAATGGCAGAGCGAATGATGGGCCGGTGTCAGCTCGACGAACGGGGGAAACTGCTCCTTGCAGATCGGTTCTGCGCGGTAGCAACGCGGCGCGAACGGGCAGCCCGGTCCCAGGTTCGCGACGTCGGGCGGCAGACCGGGAATTTGGTACAGCTCTTTCTGCTCGTCAGACGTCGGATCGGGCACCGATTGCAGAAGACCTTTCGTGTAGGGATTGCCCGGGTGCGCGAAGAGCTCCGTTGTCGTCGCGCTCTCGAAAACCTTTCCCGCGTACATCACGACGACGCGATTGGTGGTGCCGGCGACGACGCCGAGGTCGTGGGTGATGAGAATCTCGCTGGTGCCGGTCTCTTGTTTCAGCTTTTTGATGAGCTCGAGAATCTGCGCCTGAATCGTCACGTCGAGCGCCGTCGTCGGCTCGTCGGCAATCAGCAGCTCGGGCTTGCACGACAACGCCATCGCAATCATCACTCTTTGGCGCATGCCGCCCGAGAACTCGTGTGGATAGCCGTCGGCTCGTTTTCTCGCGTCCGGGATGCCGACCATCTCGAGCATCCCCACGGCGTGTTCGTACGCCTCGGCTTTCGAATGACCCAGATGCAGGCGCGTCACTTCCATCAGCTGCCGCGACACGCGCATGAACGGATTCAACGACGTCATGGGATCCTGAAACACCATCGCAATGCGCCGGCCGCGAAGCCTGCGCATCTCTTCGGCGGCAAGCGCCAGAAGATTGCGGCCGTCGAAGATCACCTCGCCGCCCGCGATGCGGCCGGGAGGCGAGGGAATCAGCCGCATGATCGAAAGATTGGTGACCGATTTTCCGGATCCCGATTCCCCCACGATGCCGAGCGTTTCGCCGCGATGCACATCGAAGCTGACGCCATCGACCGCCTTCACGACGCGCGCGTCTTCGTCAAAATACGTCCGGAGGTTTTTCACCGATAAGAGAGGCGTCAACTTTTTCTCATCTGAGGATCGAGGGCGTCGCGCAGCCCGTCGCCCACGAAATTCAGCGAGAACAGCGTGATGGCCATCGTGACGCCAGGGCACAGCAGCTGCCACGGAAAAATCGCGATGTTCTGAATGCCGTCGGCCGCCAAGCTGCCCCACGACGCGAGCGGCGCCTGCACGCCCAGGCCCAGGAACGAGAGAAACGCTTCAAGGAGCATGACCGACGGGATGGTGAGCGTCGCGTAGACGATGACAGGACCGAGCGTGTTAGGCACGAGATGCCGCGCGATAATCTTCCACGTCGACACGCCCGTCGCCCGCGCCGCCAGAATGAATTCCTGATTCTTCAAAGAAATCACCTGCCCGCGTACGATGCGCGCCATCGTGAGCCACGAAACCGCCCCGAGCGCCGCAAAGAGCAGAAAGAGCTGGCCGAGCGGTGATTGCCCGCCGAAAAATGCGAGCAAGACGATGACGACCATCATGTAGGGAATCGCGTACAGCACGTCGACGATGCGCATCATCACTTCGTCGACCTTGCCACCCAGATAGCCGGCGGTCGCGCCGAACGTGATGCCGATGACGAGCGACACGAGGGTCGAGATGATGCCGACCATCAGCGAGATGCGGCCGCCGAGCAGAACGCGCGCGAGAATGTCCCGCCCGGCGATATCGGTGCCCATGGGATGCGCCCACGAGAACGTTCCGTCTGGCGCCGTGAACGGCGGGAACGATTTAATCAGCGCCGAGTCGTTGGGAATCGAATCGTAGGTGTAGCCCGTGAGCAAACGAATGATGGGCGGCCCGACGATCGAGGCGACGATCACGATCGTCACGATAACCATGCCGATGATCGCGAGGCGATTCTTCCGGAGCCTTCGCCACGCGTCCTTCCAGAGGGACGTGCCGACGACGTCTTCCTCAATGGGAGTCGTGAGCATCTTAGTACCGCACGCGCGGATCGATGAAGCCGTAGGCGATGTCCACGAGCAAATTGAACAGCAGGATGACAATCGAAATGAACGCGACGATGCCGATGATCAGCGGTTCATCGCGATTGAAGTTGGCGTTGATGAAGTAGTTGCCGAGCCCTGGCAGCGCGAAGATGCGTTCGACGACCACCGTGCCCGTCACGAGAAATGCCAGCGCTGGCCCCGAGAACGACACCACCGGCAGCAGACCACCGCGCAGCGCGTGGTGCATCAGCACGTGGCGCTCCGACAACCCTTTTGCGCGCGCCGTTCGAATGTAGTTCGACCGGAGCACCTCGAGCATGCCCGACCGCGTGAGCCGTGCGATGTAGGCCATGTACACGCCCGACAGCGTCAGTACGGGCAGAATCAAATGTTTGGCACCGCCCCAGAGCGCCGGCGGCAGCACGTACCACGTAAGGGAGAACAGTAGCACCAGCATCGGGCCCAGAACAAAATTCGGTACCGAGATGCCCAGCATGGCCACGGCCATCGACGAGTAGTCGAGCTTCGAATTCTGCCGCAGCGCCGCGAGCGTGCCGGACACGATCCCCACGACGAGTGCGAGCAGGTACGCGAGCAGCCCGACGGTTGCGCTCACGGGCAGCGCATTCCTCAAAATCGTGTTGACCGGTTGTCCCTGGTACTTCAGCGACAATCCGAAGTCGCCGTGTAGCGTGTTCGAGACCATCTTTCCGTACTGCACGTACCACGGTTTGTCGAGCCCGTACTTCTCGCGGAGATTTTTTTGAATCGCGGGAGGGATCGGTTTTTCCCCGGTGTAGAAATTACCCGGCGCGAGACGAATGAGCGCCCAGGTGAGCGATACGACGACCAGCACCATCGGCACGGTGACGATCAGACGGCGGACGATGAATCGGAGCATGGGACGCGCCGCTCTAGTTGGTCGACAGCGGAGGATCGTCGATGTCCCACTTCGAGCGGTCGTGCTCGATGTAGACGTATTTCCACGCGTGAAGAGTGAGCGGGTTCGCGTACATCCCCTTGACGAACGGTTTCTTCAGCCAGTCGGAACCGGACGTGTAAAGTGGAATAATCGGCTGCGCGGCGAGGAGAAACACCTCGGCGCGCGCCAGCCGCTCGTACCGCTTGGCTGGATCGTGCTCCGTGTTCGCCTCTCGAAGCATCGCGACATATTCTGGCGGCGACCATCCCGTACCGTTGTCTCCGAATTCGGTCGAGAAGAGGTCCAGGAACGTGTACGGATCCATGTAGTCGCCGACCCAGCCGGCGCGGGCGGCGCCCTTGTACTCGAGCTTGGCTCGTGAGTCGAGGAAGGTTTTCCACTCGACGTTTTTCAACGGCACGGTCAGCTGCAGGTGCTTCTTCCACTGTGCCTGAACAAATTCGGCCGTCTGCTTGTTCGGCTCGTTGGTGTTGAAGCTGATCTCCATGTCGCTCACCGGGAACTTCTTCGGATCGTATTTCCCGTTTGCGTCGCGATAGCCGGCTTCGGCGAGGAGCGCCCGCGCCTTCTCTGGGTCGAACGGGTCGCCCCTGGGCTGCGGGTACCCAGGAAAAATGCCTTCAGGTGTGAATGCGGTAAGCGGCTTTACCACGCGCCGATAGACGGCGAGCGCATCTTTGTCGATGGCCATGTTGAACGCGCGGCGCACGCGAAGGTCGTTGGTCGGCGCTTTCTTCGTGTTCAACATGTAGTACTCGATGGCGTTCTCCGGCTTATCCATGTAGTCCTTCAGCCGGCGCATCTCGTCCACCCAGGCGTACGGCACGGTGTGGTTGTAGACGGCATCCACTTCACCGGCCTTGTACAAAATCATCTGCGTCGTCGTGTCTTCCACCGGATAAAACGTGATCTGGTCGAGCTTCACGACGCCCGCGTCCCAATACATCGGATCGCGAACGACGATGAGGCGATCGTAGGCGCGCCATGATTGCACCTTGAAGGCGCCGCACGTGACGATGTTTTCCGGCCGCGTCCACGCGTCGCCATGTTTTTCGATCGCCTTCCGCGGCACGAGCCGGAAGAACTGATGTGCCACGAGCCCCGTGAGATAGGGCACAGGCGTGGTCAGCGTGATTTTCAACGTGTAGTCGTCGACCGCTTGAATCCCAATATCTTCGGCTCGGCCTTTGCCTTCGTTGTAGGCCTGTGCGCCTTTGATGGAATATGCCAGATATGCCGATCGCGCGGCCAGTGCGGGAGAGAGCCCGCGCCGAAGGCTGTAGACGAAATCGCGCGCCGTAATCGGATCCCCATTGGACCAGCGCGCGGTCTGGCGAAGGTAGAACGTGAACTCGGTGTTATTCGCGTTCACGTCCCAGCGCTCGGCAATCGCTGGAATCACCTGGCCCGTGACCGGGTGGTACTCGGTAAGACCTTCATACAGCGCCAGGTAGATGCGCGCCTCGGGCTGGCCCGTGCTGACCTGCGGATCGAGCGACTCGGGCTCCGAGCCCGAGATATAACGCATCACCTGTCCTTGCGGCGGCTCGATTTTGCCGAAGTAAAGAGCACTTTTCGCCGAGGTCGTGCTGTTACACGACAAGGCGGTGAGCGCTGAAGCGACGAGCAGTCCAACTCTCGCGGCGATCTTCATATCTCTATTTTGCGCGATCCGGGAAGCTTTTCGTACTGGGGTATGATCAGTCAATCCCTGTCAGTGGACGCACCATGAAAACATTGAGATTCTCGGCGGGCATCGTCCTGTTGTGTCTACTCGAAGGCGCGAGCGCCCGTCCGGCTCAAACGGCTCCGAGCAGCCCGATTCTGGGCATTTTGCAGTCAGAGCTTCAGCGCAACATGCAGGTGCTGGCGCAGCAGCCCGTACCGGCCTACTTTGCTGCTTATACCGTCTACGATTCTCGATCGGCGCAGATCCTGGCGTCGTTCGGCGCCATCGAGCGCAGCGACGAGAACCATCAACGCTACGCGACCGTTGGAGTGCGCGTCGGCGACTATTTCCTCGACAACACGCATCCCATTCGCGGCGACGCTCGCGCGATGGGCCCTCGGCTCGCGCAAGTGGGTTTGCCGCTCGGCGACGACGAGAAACCGGTGCGGCAGGCGCTCTGGCGGGCAACCGACCGTACCTATAAGACGGCGACCGAAGCGCTGACGCGCGTGAAGACGAACGTGGCGGCCAAGGTGAAAGACGACGATCCGTCGCCCGATTTCTCGCGCGAAGAAAAGCAGGAGCACATCGACTCGTCCGTCAACTACAACCTCGACACGAAGGCGTGGGAAGCGCGGTTGCGCCGCGTCTCGGCGCTGTTTTCGGAAGACCCGCTCATTCTTCGAAGCAACCTGTCGCTCACGATCGAAGCCGACAACCGCTTCTACACCAACAGCGAAGGCTCGCTGATCGCGACCGGCGATGTCGGCGCTCGCATCTTCATTCAAGGAGTCACGAAGGCGGAAGACGGCATGGAGCTGCCGCTCTACACCAGCTATTTCGCGACCTCGCCTGACGGATTGCCCGACGAGAAGCAGCTTGCCGCCGATACACGCGCGATGATGGAGTTGCTCGCAAAACTCAGAAAGGCGCCGCTAGTCGATCCGTACTCTGGTCCCGCAATTCTCTCGGGACGCGCGGCGGGCGTGTTCTTCCACGAAATCTTCGGGCACCGCGTCGAGGGCAACCGCCAGCGCAACACCGACGACGGGCAGACGTTCGCGGGCAAAATCGATCAACCCATTCTGCCGTCCTTCTTGAGCGTGGAGTTCGATCCGTCATTGAAGAAGGTAGGCAACATCGAGTTGATGGGGCACTACCTTTACGACGATCAGGGCGTGAAGGGACAGCGCGTCACAGTGGTGGACAAAGGCGTGCTGAAAACGTTCCTCCTCGATCGCGCGCCCGTGAAGACCTTCAACCGATCCAATGGGCACGGTCGCGCTGAACCCGGATTTCTGCCGGTTTCGCGCCAGTCGAATCTACTGGTGGAGTCGTCCAGGAAGATGACGAGCGACGAGCTGATGGATCAGCTTCGTGAGGAAGCGAAAAAACAGGGCAAGCCGTTCGGTTTGTATTTCGACAATATCGAAGGCGGGTTCACGACGACCGGCCGCGGTTCGGCGAATGCCTTCAACGTGCTGCCGAACGTTGTCTACCGGATTTACACCGACGGGCGTGCGCCGGAGCTGGTGCGAGGCGTCGACCTGATCGGCACGCCGCTCACCGCGTTCGCGAAGATCATTGCCACGGGCGACAAGAAGGATGTCTTCAACGGCGTCTGCGGAGCCGAGAGCGGCGGCGTTCCCGTGTCGGCCTCGTCGCCACCGCTGCTTGTCAGCGAAGTTGAAGTGCAGAAGAAGGCAACCTCGCAAGACACGGCGCCCATCTTGCCGGCGCCGAAACTGACGAAGAAATCCTGACATGCGCGCCACCTTACTGGTTTGTGTTCTGGCCATCCTGGTCATCCTGGGCGTGAACGCGCCGGCGCAGGAAGCGCCCACGATGGCCGCGCTGCGCGACGAGATGGCTCGCTCGATGTCCGAGCTTCGCATGAAGGGGGAAGCGCCTCCGTATTTCATTGCGTACGAGGTGCTCGACCGGACGATCGCGGACTACTCCGGGCGACTCGGTGCGCTCGTTGAGAATCCACCCCGGCGCACACGCACGCTTCGGGTTGAAGTGCGCGTGGGCGATTACAACTTCGACAGCTCGCGCTTTGTCGTTCAGGGATTCGGCGGCGGGGCAGGCCTGAACGGCGAGACCGCCCTCGCGCCGCTGGACGACGACTACGACGCGATGCGCCGCGAGATCTGGATGACGACCGATTCGGCATACAAACGCGCGATCAGCATGTTCGCCAGGAAGAAGGCCGCCTTTCAGAATCGCACCAGCAGCGAACCGCTGCCCGATTTTTCGAAAGAGGGCCCTGTCGAGATCGCGCTGCCGCTGCTGCAGGTGCCCGACGCGAACGCACGTCGGGAGGCCGTGCGCCGCGTGCAGCAGGCTTCGGCGGTGTTCGCTTCGGCGACCGACGTCGACGTCTCGGATGTCGGCATCACACAGATCACCGGCACGCGGTACTTCCTGAACAGCGAAGGGTCGAGATCCGTCACGCCGATTCAGATCGCCGCGCTCTCGATGTTCGGCGAAGCGCAGGCTGGCGACGGGATGCCCGTCCGCGAGACGTTCAGCCTTGTTGAACGCGCGATCCAAGACCTGCCGACGGCCGAGCAGATGACGGCCAAGGCGCGCGAGATGTCTGCGCGCGTCATGGAGACAAAGAACGCGCCGATTGGCGAGGAGTTCGCGGGCCCCGTCATGATGGAAGGCGTGGGCAGCGCGCAGTTTCTCAGCGAGACGCTCGTGCCCATTATGCAGGCGCGGCGGCCGCCGGACGCCGAGAATCCCCGCATGATGCAGGTGACGCCGAATCCGTTCTTGAATCGCACGGGCCTGCGGGTGATGGCTGATGCGTTCATGGCCAGCGACACACCGTCACTCAAACAATTCGAAGGCAAGACCGTGGCGGGCAGCTACACCGTAGACGACGAAGGCGTGCGCGCGAAGGATGTGACGCTCGTCGACAAAGGTCGCCTTGCGACGCTCCTGACCAGCCGCACGCCACAGAAAAATTTTCTGCAGTCCAACGGTCACGGACGCGCCGGCACGGTGTTGGCCGGCGTGTTTCAGCTCGAGAGCACGCTGGCGATTCCGGCCTCGGAGGTGAAAGCGAAGTATCTCGCGCTGCTGCGAGCCCAGGACAAGACGTTCGGCTACATCGTCCGCGGCGTACGATCGGAGGGACCAGGCGGAGCCGGCTCGGGACCTGGGATTGATCAGGTCGTGAAGATCACGCTCGACGGAAAAGAAGAGCCTGTGCGAGGTCTGCGGTTCGCCACCGTTCCCCCAACGGTGTTTCGAGACCTCTCGGAAGCGTCGAAAGAGCGGACGATGTTCAGCTATCGCGCTGGCGCGACGGCGGCCGTGTCGGTGATCGCGCCGAGCCTGATTTTTGAAGAGCTGGAGATTCAGCGGACCAGGGACATCTTGCAGAAACCGCCAATCGTGCCGTCGCCGTTGAGATCCAGTAACATTCCGTGAACATCGAACCTGTTGGGGAGGCTGTATGAGGCGAAGTCTGACGTTGTGCGTCGTGGCCCTGGTGTCGGTCGCCGCCGCGCAACTGGCGGCGCAGAGCAAGGCGAAGGCCGAGAACGTTCCGGTCATTCCACACACTTCGGTTGCGAATTTTTTCAAGCTGCCGCCGGATCTGTATTTGGGTGAAGGCATCGGCATTGCGACCAATTCGAAAGGCAGCGTGTTCGTGTATCACCGCAGCGGAGATACACGGCTGTTCGAGTTCGATCCGAACGGCAACTTCGTCAAGGAATGGGGTGTCGGCAATTACGGGTCGGAGTTCGCGCATCAGGTGCGCGTCGATCCGCAGGACAACGTCTGGGTCGTCGACGAGGGAACGAACATGCTCATCAAGTTCAATCCCCAGGGACGAGTGGCGATGGTCCTTGGCCGCCGGCCCGAGGCCGTTGCCGGAGCGACGCAGACGAACGCGCCGCCGGTGCTCGATAAGAAGTACCAATTTGGACGGCCGACCGACGTTGCGTGGGACGCCCAGGGGAACATCTTCGTCGCCGACGGCTACGTGAACTCGCGCGTCGTGAAGTACGACAAGAACGGACGGTTCCTCATGCAGTACGCGGGAGGTCCAGCAGGCCCTGGCGACAACCAACTGAACACGCCGCATTCAATCGCGTCGGACGCGCAGGGAAATATTTACGTCGCCGACCGCGGCAATCAGCGCGTCGTCGTCCTGACAAACGACCTCAAGCTCAAGACGAACTATACGAATGTCGGCAATCCGTGGGCGGTGTGCGTGTCGCCAGGCGCCCATCAGTACTTATACGCGTCCAACTCGAATCCCGATAGCAACACGCCGGCGTCTTCGTGGGATATCACTGGCGAGATCTACAAGATGGAGCTCGACGGCACGATTATCGGTAAGTTCGGCAAGGCTGGCAAAGCCTTGGGCGAGTTCAGCACGGTGCACGAGATTGATTGCCGTAATCCGGATCAACTGTTCGTGTCGGAAATCTCGGCATGGCGCGCACAGAAGATCATCCTGAGCCCATCAAAAATGCAGCCGGCCTCGTCCGGCTCTGCGGCGCGATAAGGGAGACGCATGAAACGCACACTCATTTTGTCGATCATGATTGCGCTGGCGACGGGCGGTGGCATGCTCTCCGGCCAGGCGGAGGCCCCGACGATTCAGTTCGACTCGAATCCAAGCCCGTTGACGCTGCCCGACAACATTCACCTGGGCGAGGTCGCCGGTGTCGCGACGAACTCGCGCGGGGATATTTACGTGTACACGCGCACCGGCAATCCGACGATCACCCTCGGCGGGTCGCGCGCCGTTGCCCATGGCGGATCGCGGCTGTTCCAGTTCGATCGCTCGGGGAAGCTCGTTCGCGAGATCGGCCAGGGCGCGTACGGCCTGCTCCAGGCACAGCAGGTGCGCGTTGATCCGCAAGACAACGTGTGGATCGTCGATCAGATGTCGACGCAGGTGATCAAGTTCGATCCGAACGGCCGCGTGCAGATGATCTTCAGCCGCAAACCGGAAGCGCTGAACGTTCCTAATCCTCGCCTCGATCCCGTACCGTTTGGCGTTCCTGTGATTCAGCCCGACCCGCCGGCCCGCGGCGGCGGCGGGCGAGAAGGTGGCGGCGGAGGCGGAGGACGTGCCGCCGGTCCGGCGCCGTTGCCCGGTGCGGGACCTACCGGTGAAACCTTCAACCGGCCCACCGACGTGGCGTGGGACGCACAGGGCAACATCTATGTGACCGACGGCTACGGCAACTCCCGTGTCGCCAAGTACGACAAGAACGGCAAGTGGATAAAAAACTGGGGCTCGCGCGGCACCGGTCAAGGGCAGTTCAACATCGTCCACGGCATCGCGATCGACGCACAAGGCAACGTGTACGTCGCCGATGAAGGCAACAAGCGCGTGCAGGTGTTCGATACCGACGGCAACTTCAAAACGCAATTCGCCAATGTTGGTGCGCCGACGGCACTATGTATCACTCGCGGCGCCCAGCAGGTTCTCTATGTGGCGCACACGGGCGATCCTGACGGCATGGAAGACGCCGCGATCTACAAGGTTGACCTGAAAGGCAATGTGCTCGGCAAATTTGGCAGCGCCGGCAAGCTCCCGAAAGAGTTCGGCCTCGTGAACTCGATCGATTGCCGCAACGAAAACGAGTTGCTCATCGGCGAGCTCAGCAATTGGCGAGTGCAGAAGCTCACGCTTCGCGCCGCTCGATAGGCTTACACTGAACGCATGTCGCGAACGGTTCTTTTTGTGTTGCTCGTTCTGCTTCCTGTTGGTGTCGCCGCCCAGACGCCGCCGCCGGTCGCGCCGGTAGCACGGCGGCCTGTGGCCCCTGCGGTTGCGACCAGCCTCGTGTTTAAAGTCACGGACGCGGTCGGCACGCCGTTGCCCGATGTGCACGTGACAACGCTCGCGCCGGTCGCGCGCGAAGGCGTCACAAGCCGCGATGGTTCACTGCTTTTCACCAACATGCGTGCGGGAACTTACCGCGTTCGCTTCACACGCGAAGCCTCGATCACGCTCGAGCGCGATATCGTCGTGCGCAACGGTGAGTCGCTGGTGATCGACGTCTCGCTCAACGCGGCGCCATCGCCGCCGAAGGCGCCAGAGCCTGTGAAGCCAACACAGACGGAATCCCCCAAAGCTCTTCCGCCGCCGGGCGAGCCGAAAATCACCGCCGTGCCGTTGTTCCTCGAGAAAAACTTCATTAACCGCGATCCGCGCAAGGACTCGCCGCTCGGCTGCACGCCGACGGGAACGGCAACGCTGCATCAGCTTCGGGAAGCCTGGTTGAATCACAGTCACGCCGACGCCGACGAGTGGATCTACGTCGTTGCTGGCGAAGGTACGATTCGGATTGGGGCGACCGATCAACGCGTGTCGGCGGGCACGTTCACTCTGGTTCCCCGGACTATCACTCACGCGCTGCTGCCAAGCGGCCGGAATCCCTTTATTGTAATTTCCGTGCTCTCCGGCCCGCCCTGCATCGAATCTCGATAGCTCCGGTACAGCTCTTGCTCAGACCCGGACATGACGAAGCGATTAATCGTCGGCATTGTCGTGTTCTGCTTCACCGCCGGCGCCTACGCTGATAAGAAAACCCCATACGAGAGCATCGACAACGATGTCCGGCTCGACGCCCTCCGCCACGCGCAGCTGTGGAAGGCGACCAACGTGCCATCGATGGACATGAAGGCAGGCCCTCAGGATGTGGCGGGATGGGCGCCCGAGGCCACCGTCAGATGCGAATACGTGCAGAAGAAAGTCGCCAGCACGCCGAAGTTCTGGTGCGAGGTCGGACCCGACGACAACGTGAAGGTGAAGTTCGGCGAGAGCAACGGCGAGGTGTACGGCGAAGTCGCGGCGACGCGCCTGTTGTGGGCGCTCGGGTTCGGTGCCGACCGTATGTATCCTGTCAAAGTGATTTGCCGCAAGTGTCCGGAAAACGCGGTGAAGAACAGTAAGCCGGTTCCCGGTGAGCGTACCTTCGAGCCGGCCGCCATCGAACGCAAAGCGCCGGGCGACACGATGGAAATGTTTCCGGACTCAGGATGGGGATGGGTTGAGCTGAACTTTGTCGATCCCTCGGTCGGCGGCGCGCCGAAAGCGCAACGAGATGCGCTCCAATTGCTTGCCGCGATCATTCAACACACCGATAGCAAACCGTCGCAGCAACGGCTTGTGTGCCTCGATCGGAAGATGGGTTTGGCGCCCGATCCGAAAGGCAAGTGCGCGCACCCGTTCCTCGAACTGAACGATGTCGGTCGCACGTTCGGCAAAGCCAACGTGTTTAACCACGACATCCCCGGCAGCGTCGACCTGAAGGCGTGGACGAGCATGTCGGTCTGGAAAGACAAGGACAAGTGCACCGCCAACATGCCGAAGTCGATGTCGGGCACGCTTGAGCATCCGGTGATCGGGGAGGAAGGCAGGAAATTCCTTGCTGATCTTCTAAACCAGCTGAGCGATCAGCAGATTCACGACCTGTTCGAGATTTCCCGCTTCACGCGTCGGCAGCCCAACACGACGATCGACGACTGGGTGCGCGTCTTCAAACAGAAACGCGACGAAGTCGTCAACCGTTCGTGCGTGCCCGATCGGCCGGTACCTGCGGCATCGGCTGCCCGGTAGGCCGAAGGGCTTTGTGCCACGCGGCGATGACCTGCGAGACGACGTCTTCGACGCCGACGCCGTTGGTCACTTGAGTAAAGATGAACGGGCCGTCGCCGCGCATCTTGCGCGCATCGCGCTCCATCACCCCAAGATCGGCGCCGACGAGCGGCGCGAGATCCGTTTTGTTGATAATGAGAAGATCGGACTGCGTGATGCCGGGCCCGCCTTTGCGCGGGATCTTGTCGCCGCCCGACACATCAATCACATAGATCGTGAAGTCGGCGAGATCTCGGCTGAACTGCGCCGCCAGGTTGTCCCCGCCGCTCTCCACGAATAGCAGCTCGGGATTCAGCGAGTCCATGAGCGTCTCGAGCGCCACAAGGTTAGGAGTGATGTCGTCGCGAATCGCCGTATGCGGGCAGCCGCCGGTCTCGACGGCCCTAATGCGTTCGGCCGGCAGCGCCTGATTCCTCATCAGAAATTCCGCATCTTCCTTCGTGAAAATATCGTTGGTGACGACCCCCAGCTGATACTGATCGCGAAGGCGGCGGCACAGCGCGAGCAGCAGCGCGGTTTTTCCGCTGCCGACCGGCCCGCCAATGCCGACGGTGTAGGAGCGGGCGCCGAAGTCGCGAGGCTTGGGGCTGGCTCGCTGGCTGAAGACGCCGGGATGCGCGTCGTCGTGGTCGTGCGACATCGGCGCGTGGTGAAACACTGGTTTAGCCATCACTAACCTCCAATAAGGGGGTCTGACCCTGTGACAAAGATTGTCACGACTGAAATAACCGTGAATACAGTCGATCGTGCGTCGCCTGGCAGAGATCGATGAGCGGCGCTGTTTGCGAAATCTCGAGCGGTTCAAGCTGGCCGCATGCGGCGATGATCTCGTCGATGTCGGGCGCAATCAGCGTCTGTAGCTCCTGGGCCTCGTACGCGCCGACGAGTCCCAGTCGAACGGCCGCCGAGCCAACACTCCGACCGGTCAGAAACAGAAAAAGGCGTTGTGTGTCTAACCGCTCGACGCCGAGCAGATTCAGCACGGCGCCAAACACTGGCGCGTAGTGCCCGCACAGTTGCTCGCGCCGGACCTGCAGTTCAAGCAACCCGATATCAGCGTGCGGAAACGATCGGGCCGTGCTCGCGAGCAACGCACGTCCTTGCGCGCGGCTTGCGCGATTGGCCACGAGGTTCACCAGAAATGCGTCGCAGAGCTCGTCGAGGGCGCCAAGCGACTGCGGTTGGCGATGGGCGGCCGTCACAAGCGGCAGCGATGCACGGCCAGCTTGTGCCAGCGCGTGACGCGCAAACGCGCGAAGAGTCACGCCATCGCGAACCTCTCCATGGTGCACAGCGGCTTCCAGCCCGCCAGAATGGGCGAACCCACCGGCCGGAAATCCAGAATCGACCAACTGCCAAATCAAATAGCTCATCCGTTGCCGTCCTTGACCGCAGAGGAACACAGAGGAAATACAAGGATTCACCTAGAACAGAAAATAGCGCTGGGCCAGCGGTAGCACCGACAGCGGCTCGCAGCGCAACTCTTCACCATCGGCGGTCACGATGTAGGTTTCCGGATCAACCTGCATCTTCGGCGTCGCGTCGTTCAGCTTCATGTCCTTCTTCGTCAAGGCGCGGCAGCCGCGCACGGCGTACGCCTTCTTCCGAAGTGCGTAGCGCTGCACGACGGCCTCGTCGAGTGAAATCTTCGAGACGAAGGCGAGCGATGTGGCGGCGCCAGCGCGGCCGTAGCCGCCGAACATGGGCCGCATGATGACGGGCTGCGGCGTCGGGATCGACGCGTTGGCGTCTCCCATCTGCGACCAGGCGATGAAGCCGCCTTTGATCACGAGCTCGGGCTTCACCCCGAAGAAAGCCGGATGCCACAGCACAAGATCGGCAAGCTTGCCGACCTCGATCGATCCGATCTCGTTCGCGACGCCGTGCGTGATCGCTGGATTGATCGTGTATTTCGCCACGTAGCGCCGAATGCGGAGATTATCGTTTTCGCCCTGCTCGCCTGTGAGACGTCCGCGCTGCTGCCGCATCTTGTGCGCGGTCTGCCAGGTGCGCGCGACCACTTCGCCCACGCGGCCCATCGCCTGGCTGTCGCTCGAGATCATGCTGATGGCGCCGAGATCGTGCAGGATGTCTTCCGCCGCGATCGTTTCTTGCCGAATCCGGCTTTCGGCGAATGCCACGTCCTCCGGAATGTTTTTGTCGAGATGGTGGCACACCATCAGCATGTCGAGGTGCTCATCGAGCGTGTTGACCGTGAGCGGCCGTGTGGGATTGGTCGAGCTCGGCAGCACGTTGGGCTCGCCGCACACCCGAATGATGTCCGGTGCATGGCCGCCGCCCGCACCCTCGGTGTGATAGGTGTGGATCGCCCGCCCTTTGAACGCGGCGATCGAATCGTCCACGAAGCCCGATTCGTTCAGCGTGTCGGTGTGGATAGCGACCTGCACGTCGTACTGGTCGGCCACGCCAAGGCAGCAATCGATCGTCGACGGCGTCGTTCCCCAATCCTCGTGGAGCTTCAGCCCCATGGCGCCAGCGCGGATCTGTTCGTGCAGCCCTTCAGGCTTCGAGCTATTGCCCTTACCGAGGAATCCGAAATTCATCGGCAGATCGTCGGTCGCCTGCAGCATCCGCTCGAGATACCACGACCCAGGCGTGCAGGTGGTCGCCTTCGTTCCTGTGGCTGGTCCCGTTCCACCACCAATAAAAGTGGTGACGCCGCTCGCGAGCGCCACATCGACCTGCTGTGGGCAGATGTAATGGATGTGGGCGTCGACGCCGCCCGCTGTCAGGATGAAACCCTCGCCGGCGATAGCTTCCGTGGTCGCGCCTACGATCATGCCCTCAGATACCCCGGGCATCACGTCCGGATTGCCCGCTTTGCCGATACCGGAAATGCGTCCGTGCTTCACGCCGACGTCTGCTTTGTAGATGCCCGTCCAGTCGACGACGAGCGCGTTGGTGATCACGAGATCCAGCGCGCGATCTTCGCCGACGCCCGACGCCTGACCCATGCCATCGCGCAGCACTTTGCCGCCGCCGAACTTACATTCCTCTCCGTAGACGGTGTGATCGCGCTCGACTTGCGCGATAAGGTCGGTATCCGCCAGCCGAACACGATCGCCAACCGTTGGGCCGTAGATGTCGGTGTAATGCCGATGCGGCATCTTGTAGCTCATGCGCGGGCCCCCTGCGCTCGCTGTCGTTCGACGAGCGCGACGGTCTTGCTTTCGCCAGGCTCGAATCGAACGGCTGTGCCGGCCGGAATATCCAGCCGCCGGTTCTGTGCCGCCGCGCGATCGAACTTCAGCGCACTGTTGGTGTCGGCGAAGTGGTAGTGGCTGCCGACTTGGATGGGCCGGTCGCCGTGATTGGTCACCGTCAATCGAATCGCGTCCCGCCCCGCGTTGATCACGATGTCGTGGTCGCCGATGAACATCTCGCCGGGCACGATGCCCGGCGGCTGCAGGCGCTTCGTTGAGCCGGGACGAGCCAACGCCTCGCGTTCGGGAACCGGAAGAAAACTGCCGTACAACGCAAGTTCGAGATTGCCGAGCTCGGCCACGATCGGATAGTGCACCGTCACCAGCTTGCTGCCGTCGGGAAACGTCCCCTCGACCTGTACTTCGACAATCATCTCCGGCACGCCGTCCATTACATCGGCACGTCCGAGCAACTGCCGGCCGACATCCATCAAATCGGCGACGGTACGGCCGTCGCGGACAAACTCCAGCACTTGCGTACTGATGAGCGCGACTGCTTCCGGGTAGTTCAGGCGCAGGCCGCGCGCGAGCCGCTTTTGTGCGAGATATCCAGCCTGATGAAGGGCAATCTTGTCAGTTTCATGCGGCGTCAGATGCATAAGTCACCATTTACGACTCCATGGATCGTCCCCAAGAAGAGGATGAAGAAAGGCCAAGCGCGCACGCAGCAGCCTGCCGACCTCTTCGACATTGGTGCCGGCGACGCGCAATAACGTCCCACCAGCCAGTGGGCACGCTGATTCAATCGTGTCCGCCTGCGCGCGAACGGGAAGTTGCGAGACAGACTCGAGGATGGCGGCAGCGGCATCCGCCACGCGAGCGCCGGTCATGACGCAGGTGGCCCACACATCGAACCGTCCCATGCGTTCGGCGACGCTGTCGGTTTCGTGTTGAAGCGTGAGACTGTCAAAAAAAATCCGACGGCCATCACGAGAGATATCGATGCGGCTGCGATAACGACTGAACGCCCATCGTTCGCCTGCGGCATGACGTCCCGACGTGATCCAATCGACGACGACCAGGTTGCCGCGTCCGGAGACATCGTAGCGTTGCTCCTGTGAAAAATCGGCGCCCGCAAAACACACGACAGGATCGGGTAGCACCGCAAGGAGCGCATCTTCGTGGATCGAGGCAGAGATGCATTGGCTCGAGGGCTTGAACGAGCGATAGACCTTGGTCGATGCCTGTGTCGCGAGAAGCGCGACGCTCTCGCGCCCAACCTCGAGCGTCATGCGCAC
>JANMJM010000226.1:0-8317 GCA_031371345.1 Vicinamibacteria bacterium | reverse complement strand
GGAGCCGATTCGCAGCAAGACGGGACTGGTCATGTAGGCGAGCGACCTGGCGTCGCAGGTCGGCGCGCAGATCTTGCGGGGCGGCGGGAACGCGATTGACGCGGCCGTAGCGACGGCGTTCGCGCTGGCCGTGACTCATCCGACCGCCGGCAATATCGGTGGTGGTGGATTTCTTCTCTATCGCTCCGCACGCGGCGACAGCGCGGCGTACGACTTTCGGGAGACAGCGCCCGCACGTTCGTCAGCGACCATGTTTCTGAAAAGCGGCACGTACGACGAGGAGACGCACCACAACAGCTACCGGTCGGTCGGCGTGCCGGGCACCGTCGCGGGCCTCCATCTCGCCTGGAAGGAACACGGCACGCTGCCCTGGAAACGGTTGGTCGAACCCGCAGTGACCCTGGCACGTGGCGGATTCACCGTCACTAATGGTCTGGCCCGATCGTTGAGCGATGTGATCCCGGAGATGCGGAAATATCCGGCATCGGTCGCCCAGTTCACCAGGAACGGCGTGCCGTATAGCGCCGGCGATATCTTGAAACAGTCCGCCCTCGCCGCCACACTGGAGCGAATCGCTCATCGCGGGCCGGCCGGATTTTACGAGGGCGAGACGGCCGCCGCCATCGAGAAAGAGATGCAGGCGCACGGTGGCCTGATCACGCGCGAGGATCTCAAGAACTACAGAGCCGTGCATCGAACGCCTGTGCGGGGAACCTATCGCGGATATGAAGTTGTCTCGATGCCTCCTCCAAGCTCTGGCGGCGTCGCGCTGATCGAAATGCTGAACATCCTCGAAGGCTACGATCTCGCCTCGATGGGATCAGGGTCGTCGGCCGCGATTCATCTGATAGCTGAATCGATGAAACGCGCGTTCGCCGACCGGGCCCGGCATCTTGGCGATCCGGACTTCAACAGCGGCATGCCGCTCGAACGGCTGATGTCGAAGCCGTACGCGGCAGAGCTCCGCAAAACCATACGCCGCGATCGCACCATCAACGCCTCACCGGCCAATTTCGAATGGCCGAAGGAGAGCGATGAAACAACACACCTCTCAGTTGTCGATGCCGATCGTAACGCTGTGGCGATGACCTACACGCTGGAGCAGGCATACGGCGCAAAGATCGTCGTGCCGGGAGCCGGATTTCTTCTCAACAACGAAATGGGGGACTTCAATGCGGCGCCAGGACTGACGACCGTAGATGGACTCATCGGCACGCCGCCGAACCTCGCGCAGCCCGGTAAGCGGATGCTGTCGAGCATGACCCCTGCCGTGTTGGTGAAAGACGGACGGCTCTTCATGATCACAGGAAGTCCTGGCGGCCGGACGATTATCAACACGGTTCTTCAGACAATCCTCAACGTCGTCGACTTCGGCATGAATGCGCAGGAAGCCGTCGACGCCGGACGCATCCATCATCAGTGGCTCCCGGACCGCATCATGTACGAGCGATTTGCGTTGTCTCCCGACACATTGGCTGCGTTGCGCGCCAAAGGGCACGACGTGCGCGAGGCTCGAACGCAAGGTGTGGCGGAAGTCATCGTCAACAACGCCGGCGACGGGCTGCTCGAGGGAGGCGTCGATCGACGGCAACCCGATGGCGGGGCTGCCTCGCCGTAGCGGAGGGAAAACTATTTCTTTAGGACAAACTTTCTCACGTCGGTCAAATTGTCCGCTCCGTAGACGTTCCCGTCAACGTCCGCGCTCACGCCTTCGGCGAAACTCGTTCCGCCGCCATAGGGGTATGAACACGTGTCGGGGATGAAGTACGTCACGGATCCGTCGCGCGCACTACCGATGCGGATACCGCGCCGCCCGCCGAGGTTGAACGGATAGCCGGTCGGAGGCAGGCCGGTTCGTCCGAGGTTATTGCGCGCGTCGCGCGACTCGGAATCGGCCACGTAGATCGTGTCGGTTCGCTGGTCGATGTAGATGCCGCTCGGACGGCCGAACTGGAACCACTGCGCGATAAACTTGCCGTCCTGATCGAAAATCTGGATCCGGTTGTTCTGACGATCGCCGACAAACAGGCGGCCGCGCGAGTCGAACGCCAGCGTGTGCGGCGCGTCGAATTCGCCGGGGCCCATCCCCTTCTTGCCCCACGTTTTGATGAACTTGCCGCTCTTGTCGAACTTCACGATACGTGCGTTGCCCTGCGCAGTGCCGCCACCCGTGTGGCCGTCGGCCACGAAGATGTCGCCGTTCGGCGCGATGGCGACTTCGGTCGGCGCATCGAATTCGTCATTGCCGGTGCCTGCGACGCCTTTTTTGCCGAGCGTGAGCAGAACCTTGCCGTCTCTATCAAGCTTCATCACTTGATGCTGGCCGTTGTCGGCCATCCACAGGTTGTAGTCCTTGTCGATAATCAGCTTATGCGGGCTGACGAACAGGCCGGCGCCCCACTGCTTCAACAGCTTTCCCGATGTGTCGAACTGGAAAACGGGATTGATGCCCGCGCTCGCGCCGTTACACAATTCGCCGCCCGCGCCAGACTTTCCGCATCGATCGGCCACCCAGATAGTGCCATCTGGCGCAGTCGTGACGCTCGCCGTCGATCCCCATTTGCGTCCTTCAGGCAACTGGCCCCAATCGACGCCGGCCATGAAAGGATTCGGCAGATCGTTCTGTGCGCCAAGCAACGACTTGGCTGGAAGCTGCACGGGATATTGACCGGGAGGAAAAATCGGCTCTGCCCCCCGCCCTCCGGCGGGGGCGGCGGCGCCAGCGCCCGTCGGATTTCCGCAAGATGTCGCTTGTGGACCGGCAGATGTCGAAGGGACAGGTATAGAGCCGCGCGACTGCGCGCTCAAACCGGCGATACCGAGCGCGCATGCGCACGCCAGCGTGATCATGTTTCTCATCTGCCTGAAACCTCCGTGTGCCGCACAGTGTATCGCGGAAATCACTTGAACTCTCCAAGGCGATCGTTCGATAGTGTCGGCAACAAACATCGGGAGGTGATGGTATGCGGCGCAGGCTTGCGTTCATCGTGCTGGTGCTCGGCGGTGTGCTGTGCCTTCCCTCCCCCTCGTCGGCGCAAAGCCAGGTCAACGGGCAGGTGCGGGACGAATCGGGCGGCGTGCTGCCCGGCGTCACCGTCGAGGCCGCCAGCCCCGTGCTGATCGCGAAGGTCAAAACCGCCACCACCGACGACCAGGGGCGTTACACAATCGTGGACCTGCGCCCCGGGACGTACAAGCTCACCTTCTCGCTCACCGGGTTCTCGAGCATCGTCCGCGAGGCCGTCGAGCTGCCGGCGAATTTCGTGGCGACGATCAACGCCGACATGAAGGTCGGCGCGCTCGAGGAGACGATCGTCGTGACGGGACAGACGCCGCTGGTCGACGTGTCGCAAGCCTCACGAACGCAGGTCGTCAGTCGCGAGGTGCTCGATACGCTGCCGACCACACGACACATCTTCTCTGTCAGCAACATGCTGCCCGGCATTCGGTTCGTCACGCCGGACATCGGCGGCTCGCGTCAGATGGAGCAGACCAACCCGCGCGGTCACGGCGTGAACGGCGCGCAGGCCCAGGAAGCCATCGACGGCATGAGCACCGCCAGCCAGGAATCGAACATCGTGTGGACGTACGTGAACGATTCGCTCGTGCAGGAAGTCTCGATCACGACGGCGGCTCATCCAGCGGAGGTGCAGGCGGGCTCGATGCGCATGAACATCATTCCCAAAGACGGCGGCAACGTCTTCAGCGGATCGGTGTTCCTCGGCGGCAGCGACGGCAGCTGGCAAGCGAGCAACATCGACGATTACCTGCGCAGCCAGAACATCACCCGCGGCAACGGCATCGCCCATATTCAGACGTTCAACGGATCGATGGGCGGACCGGTCGAACGGAACCGGGTGTGGTTTTTTATGACCGCGCGTCACGCGTCGACCGACGAAGTGGTGGCCAACGTCGGCGAAACCATCATGACGCCGCAAGGCGAGCAGCTGAGAAGCCTGATCGATCAGTACATTCGCGATGCGCTCGCGCGGCTGACGTGGCAGATGACTCCGAAGCACAAGTTCGCGGCATTTTTCAATCGCACGTGGAAGCGCAAGGGCAAGGATTTTGGCGCCGGGTCCGACCCTCGGGCCGGCTCGTATCGCGATCCGCGAACGGGGCACTACGCCGTCGGCCAGGCGAAATACACGACCACGCTCACCAATCGGTGGCTGCTCGAGGCCGGGTATTCCTCGCCGCTCAATCACATCACGATCGACAACGAGCCGCTCATCAGCCTGCCGCGCTATCTGGCCAACGGCGAATTGAACCCTGCATGGCTCGCCAACGCCCGGCGTACCGACACGGCCAACAACATCAATCCGCGCTGCGCGCTCGCGATCGGGTGCCGCGCCTGGGTCTCCAATGGGCAGGATCAGCGGACCATTGCGGCCGGCCATCGCACCGTCGGTTCGGCGTCCTACGTCACAGGCACACACAATCTGAAGGTCGGGATCGACCGCTCGTTCGGATGGGCGCGGGTGTACACAGAGCGGCAGGCCGATCTCGTGCAGAACTATCAGAACAACCGCCCGACGAGCGTCACCGTGTTTTCGACACCCGGCGCGCGTGACGTGTTCGTGAACTACGACCTCGGGTACTTCGCACAGGACTCGTGGCGGCTGAAGCGGCTGACGCTCAATCTCGGGCTCCGCGTCGACAACTTCAGATCGATGTATGAAGCCAGCGCGAACCCCGCGGGCCGTTTCGTTCCGGCGCGGTACTTCCCCGAGCGGCGGAACATTCCGAACTGGAACAACGATTTCGCGCCGCGTCTGAGCTTCGGATATGACGTGTTCGGGAACGGCCGTACGGCACTCAAGGCGAGTTGGAGCAAGTACTACGAGCGGCTCACCGGAGGTTTTGCGAACAACTACGCGCCAGGCGTCCAGAGCGAGTCGCGGAACTGGCTCGACTGCGATCTCGTGCCCGGCACGTCCACCTGCTCGGGCGCCGCGCTGCCGACCAATGCGGACGATATCGCCCAGCTCAACGAGATCGGGCCGAGCGGCACGACGAACTTCGGTCTCACTGTCGCCGACCGCGACATGGATCCGAATATCCAGCGCCAAGGGAACCGGGAGATCACCGTCACCGGATCGCATCAACTGTTTTCGCGCGTCTCGGTCACCGCCGGCTGGTACCACCGCACTTATCAGGACATCCAACAAACGGATCGGACGCTGATCACTGTGGCCGATTACGTATCGTTTACGACGCCCGTGCCCGCGGAGGTGGCGCGCGATTCCGCTGCTGCAGCGGTGATCGACCGTAATCAAACGTTGACGGCCTACAACCTCCTGTCGGCGAAACGCTCTGTGTTCAACACCGCGCTCGTCGACAAAAACGTGCCGGACCGATCGATTTACAGTGGCGTCGACGTGTCATTTCAGGCCCGGCTGATCGCCGGAAGCACGCTCTTCGGCAGCTGGACCACCGAGCGCAATCTCTCGGTGTTCTGCTCGAGCAACGACAATCCGAATGGACCACCGGTGCCCGACCTTTACACCGGAGTCTCGGTCGCCAACGGCGGCCGCTTCTGCGATCAACGGCAGTTCCATGTGCCGTTCGTGCATGAATTCAAGCTTGCGGGAAACTATCCGGTGCCGCTCGTCGGACTGGACGTCGGCGTCATCCTGCAGAGCTACGCAGGCCTCGCACGCGTCATCTCCTATCAGCCACCGGCGAACGTGTTCCCTGGAGGCACCCGCACGAATACGGAGACGATCATTCTGAACGAGCCGGGCTCGCTGTATTACCCGCGGTATAACCAGCTCGACCTGAACTTCAAGAAAAATTTCCGGTTCCGCACCAAATCGTTCAGCGGGCAGATCGACTTCTTCAACGTGCTGAACGGCAATGCGATCTTCGCAAGGCAGGACACCGTCGGGAGCGCACTCGGCGACGTGACGACGATTCTGCAGGGGCGACTGACGCGTCTGGCGTTCCAGATGAAGTTTTAGAGCTTCTAGCAAGAACGTCCGAACGGTGCGATCCGCGACCTGGGCAGATAGGTCAACCCTTGGCGACATCCCGCGACCTATCTGACGCGAAGCTACTTCTTCGCCTCGGGATGCCAGTTCAGCAGAACATGGATCTCCGTAGCAGGCTGCGGCAGCTCGACAGGCTGGGTAGCGAGAAACCGTTGTCCGTCTGGCGACACGCTGCCGACCACGAGCAAAGGCGCCTCGAAAAGCTGCCGCGGCGTTCCTTTACTGAATGTGGGGGACGTCGCGACATTCACCGCCATCGCTCTATCCCCATTGAAGTAGAAGAGCTCGCCACCATTGAGACTCCACAGCGGTGCGCTCTCGCCGCCGTCGGTCGAAATCTGGAACTTCCGGCCCGGCACCGGAAACGACTGCACATAGATTTCATACCGTCCCGTCTCATTGGAGCGATAGGCAAGCCAATGGCCATCAGGCGAGAGCCGAGGACTCCCTTCGTCGGCCGACGTTCTCAAGAACGCCTGCGGCTTGCGATCCTCTTCCATGGTGAGCGTCCAAATATCTGTCCCAGTCCCCGGGTCTGAGGCCACATAGACCAGCATCTTGCCGTCCGGTGACCACGACCCCGGCATCTTCTGATTCTCTCCCTCGGTCAGTTGCTGTTCGCCACCGGTCCCGTCCGCCGCGCGCCAGAAGATATTCCGAAACCCGGCACGGTAGGCCAGATATGCCAGTTTCTTTCCATCGGGCGTCCACGCGGGGCCTTGGCTGGTGCCCTCTGACGCGAGCCGACTCAGCGTGCCTCGCTCGGCGTCATAGAGCCACAGCTCGTCCTTGTTGGATAACACCGAAACCGCCGCCAGCCCCCCATCCGGCGAGAGGACGGCGTTCCCATCGTAGCCGTGAGCGGCCAGCGGGATGGGCTCAACATGACCCGTGCGGTCCACCCAGACGAGGTGCCGATCGAATTGACGCGGTCTGGAGATATAGGCCAGCGAGCCCGAGTCGGACACCGAATACTCGGACATGAACAGGTTGGACACCCTTACGCCTTCGGCAATGGTGACGGGGGCGTTGCCCGTGACTTCCAGGCGGGCAAGGTCAAATGGCACGGCAAGGAGGGCGCCCGCCCGGCCGTATACGAGGTGTCCGGAAGGGACGTACCGCCCGGTATGCCCACCGCGAACCAGCGGTCGCCGTTCTCCCGTGGCGAACACATGGGCAAACACCTGGAATTCATCCCACCCTTGCCCGGTCACGGCGGTGAACAGGACCGCCTTTCCTCCGGGCAGGAATTGCGGGAAGCGGTGGCTGTCTTCGCCATTGGCGCGATCCAGCGTCGTGACCACCTGCGGTGTGCCCCCGGACGCGGGGATGCGCATCAACCCTCCTGTGGGGGACGGCGAAAAGACGATCGTGTCATCCGGCCCCCAACTCCCCCCAGCAGGCCCGCCGGCATCGCAGAGGGCTTGAGGCGGGCCGCCACTGATCGACACTTTCTTCAACTTGCCTTGAGCGAAGAATCCAATCCACTGACCGTCGGGCGAGAAGAACGGCCCCCGCGCGTCTTCGGTATCGGCGAGAGGCTTCGGGTTCGGATCATCGATGGCCCGCAGGTACAGCTGCCGGACGCCCTTCCGCCTGCCGACATAGACGATTCGAGTGCCATCGGGAGAATAGGCCAGAGGAGGAAGTTGCCCTTGAGCACTGAAAGGAAATTCGGTTTGGGCGAGTTCATCGCCCGGGGGCAGCGTGATGGAGAGCTCAGCGGGAGCGCCGACGCCTGCCGGGCTCGCCGGCTTCAAGCGCCACGTCGACACACCGGCGATCGCGGCTGCAGCCACAACCGTGGCGCCCACCAGCGCCAGCCGCCAACGGCTTTCTGGCCGCTCTTCAACAGATACGGGAGCCGGCTGGGACTCGGCCTCCTCGATCGCGATGCCGAGGTCGGCGGCGCAGTGGTAGCGGCGATTTCGGTCCTTGTCCAGGCAACGCTGGAGCAGCCCGCGCATCTGGGACGGGACTCGATGCCAATCCGGCTCGGCCCGAATCACTGCCGCCAGAATGTCGCCCACCGTTTCTCCCCCAAACGGCTGCTGGCCCGTGAGCATCTCAAACAACACCGCGCCGAATGCCCAGATGTCGGCACGCTTGTCCACCGTCTTGCCGCGCGCCTGCTCCGGGCTCATGTACGCCGCCGTGCCGAGAATCATCCCGGCCTGCGTCGCGTGCAGCGACAGCGTCGGCGACATCGAGGCGCTGATCTTCGAGGCCGCGGCGGGGTCCATCGCTTTCGCGAGGCCAAAATCGAGCACCTTCACCGTGCCGTCTGGACGCAGCTTGATATTGGCGGGCTTGAGATCGCGATG
>JANMJM010000220.1:0-10036 GCA_031371345.1 Vicinamibacteria bacterium | reverse complement strand
AATCGCGATGATTCGCGTCCCGAGGCGACATGTGTCGCGGTGCTATCGGCCAGTCGATCGAAAACCGTTCGTCGTTCCACCGGATGCCCCGCTCGAACTCCGGGCTATAGAACTCGTCCATCAGGTAAAGGAGCTCTGTCGCATCAGCGAGCGTGATGAAGCCGTGGGCGAACCCTCGAGGGACGTACATCATCGCGCGATTCGCCGCCGAAAGTTCTCGGCCGAACGTCTGCCCGAAGGTCTCGGAACCACTTCGCATGTCGACGATCACGTCGTGAACCGCGCCGGCGACGCACCGCACGAGCTTGCCTTCGGCTCTCGGAGGTAATTGATAGTGCAACCCTCTAAGGGTTCCCAGCGAGGCGTTGTAGGACGTGTTGACTTGCGCGACACGGGTCATCAATCCGCGCTCGCCGAACTCTCGCTCACAAAACTGGCGGGCGAAAAAGCCGCGCTCGTCTTCGATACCATCCAGGGTCACAATGTAGGCTCCTGGTAGCGGCGTCTCCTCGAAGATCACGGGGTCGCGGGCCTCCCGGCGCTTTTTGTCTGCAGCGTGTCGAGGCGCTTCCGGATCGTCCGAAGGCGAACGAATCGGTCTCCCTCGAACGCGGTTCGGTTGAAACCCTTCCGCACCATATTGTCGTGAAGGTTCCGCAGCCCGAGCGCCAGATCAAACTGCGGCCGAAAATCTGGCAGCAGCTGTCGTAGCCGATCGAAGTTGACACGGTAGTCCCTGGGGTCGGAGCCCACCTCACCGGTGTAGACCACGTTGGCGCCTGGCACGAGGTGCTGCACGCGCTCGGCGACGTCGCGGACCCGATAGTTCTCGTTGTTATCGCCGACGTTGATCGCCTGGTTGTGTACACGCTCGCGAGGAGCCTTGGCGAGCGCCACAAAGGCGCGGGCGATGTCCCGGCAATGAACCAACGGCCTCCAAGGGGAGCCGTCGCTCATAATGCGGATCTCGCCGTGAACCAGGGCGCAGGCGAGAAGGTTATTGGCCACAAGATCGACGCGTAGCATCGGGGAATCGCCGAAGGCCGTGGCGCTTCTCAGAAAGATCGGCGAGAAGGCAGCGTCCGCCAGCGCGGAAATCGCGCGTTCCGAATCCACTTTGGACCGAGCATAGGCGGTAAGCGGAGCGAGCGTGTCTGCCTCGGTCATGCTTGGCGAAGCACCCTTCCCGTACACAGAGCAACTTCCTGCGAAGAGAAACCGCTCAACCCCGGCTCGCTTCGCCGTCTCCGCCATGTGGACGGAACCGTGGAAATTCACGTCCCGAGTGAGCTGCTCGTCGAGGTCGCCCATGGGGTCGTTCGAGATCGCTGCCAAATGCATCACCGCATCGATGCCGTCGAGATCGCGCACCGTCACATCGCGAACGTCTTTCGCCAGCTCTTCGTTCGATGGTGTCCTGGAGTACCACTCGCAGTGCTCGAAAAGATTTAAGTCGCAACCGACCACGTGCACTCCCTCCTCGCGTAGCACGTCGACGAGGTGCGATCCAATGTAGCCGCGATGCCCGGTGACGAAAACCTTCAAGACGTCTCCTCTTTCTTTCGCGCGATGACGATATCCTGCAGGCTGAGAAACCGCGCCCGGCCGCACCAGTACCCGTAATGAATTGGGGGCACGATCTCCAAACGGTGGCGTTGCAGCAAAGCCATCACGTCGTGCTCCTGATAAGAGATAGCTCCCTCAGGAGTGGATGCCGTTTCGGTCCAATAGCCGTCCATCGAATGCTCGAATTGGAGAAGGCTCTTGCCGTCTCGAATGTGTGCCTCGGCTTCTGGTGTGCGGAGCAACCAGGAGATGAGGCATCGCCCGCCGGGCTTCAACACCCGGGTGATCTCCCCAAGGTATTTCTCGACGTCTTGCGGAAGCATGTGCGTGAACACGGAGGTCGCCATCGCCACGTCGAAGCTGTCGTCGGGATACGGAAAGCGATAGTCGCACGCCCTCATCTTGCCCGTGGGGTTGTAGAGACTGTTGAAGATGTCGGCATGCTGGAACCGGAAGTTCGGGTACCGCGACTGAATATGCGTTTTACACCATCGGATGCCGACAGGCACGATGTCGAAGCCGTCGTACTTGCCTTCTGGACCGAGTGCAGTCGTGAGGGCCACCGCTATCCTTCCAATCCCGCAGCCCACGTCCAGCACAGCGTCGGTCGGCTTGAGCCCCGCCAATTCGACCAAGTAGCGGAGGAACTCAACGCCGACACTTCGGTACTCACTGCGGCTTTCCGACCCGTCGAACAGAAGGCGGTTCGGCGGCACGAGGCCTTCAGCCTCCTGCCGAAGGGAGGACATCAGATCCTGCGACGAGCGTCTAAGGTACGACCTCAACGAAATGCTCGGAACCGCGATGATGTGCTTCAGGCTTCTCGTCAGCATGTCAGACTCCCAAGGGAGGGCGCGTATTATAGCTTGGCACTACTGGAGCCGACGGCGTGGGGGTGGGCCTGACAGCCGCTTACAAAAACGTCAGTCTGAAAGGCCGTACAGGTGTGAGTTAGACGTATTTCATGATGACGGCGGCCAGAAGCGCGATGCCGAGGCCGCCGAGGAGCGGCAAAGCGATGTCGACGAATTTCGTTTTCATGAACACTCTCCGGCCGGGTTTGTCTTGCGTCTAACTGGAGCAGCATAAATAATGCCTGGGTTCCACGTCAATCGACATTGATCCTTTTGAATAATTTCCCATGAGCCTTGTTACGTGGAAAGACTTTCTCCGCATCATCGAATCCAACCCTCGGATCGCCCAGACATATGAAACGCTGTTGAGCAGCCTTCACTTTGCCGAGAAGACTGCGCCTGCGGGATTGCCTCTGAAAAGTCTCATGGTGTGCAGTGCGCAGCCAGGCGAGGGAAAGACGACGGTCTCGGTCGGCCTGTCGCTGACGATGGCGCTGAGCGGTAAGCGGGTACTTCTGGTGGATGCCGATACGCGGAAGCCGAAGCTTCACGAGATCTTCGAGCTGAGCGACCAACGCGGGTTTACCGACGTGCTCGCCGACGGATCGGACGTGAAGCTGCGCGAGGTCGTGCGCAGAATCGACCTTCAACGGGAACAAGCCGTCCTCGATATCGTGCCGAGCGGCGCCCAGCCTCCCGTTCACCCTAGACTGATGGCGTCCGCTGGCCTCGAGGCCTTTGTCGCGGCAGCGTGCCAGCAGTACGACGTCGTCCTGTTCGATTCGCCTCCCGTGCTTGCGGTGAGCGATCCGTGCTTCCTGGCCCCGCTGGTCTCGGGAGTCATCTTCGTCGTTGGTGCGGGTACCGTGCAGGAGCGAGATGCGAAGCTTGCGAAGGATCGGCTACAAAAAGCCGGAGGCCGCCTGCTCGGGTTCGTCATGAACCGGTTCGATGATCCGCAAAGCGGCCCTGGGTACCATCCCTACGACAGTTATTACGTAAGCTCGAAGGCGTAAGCTCAGATCCAGGGCGCGTTCCCGCTTTGCCAAGCGTTCTCGAGCACTCGAAGATCGCGTGGCGTGTCCATACACTGCCAAAAGCCAGTGTGCCGGTAGGCGCCCAGTTGACCATCGGCGGCGATGCGCTCCAGGGCATCGGCTTCGAGCACGGTCTGATCGTCGGTGAGGTACTCGAACACCCCAGGTTCGAAGACGAAGAACCCACCATTAATCCAACCCTCGCCGATGCTCGGCTTCTCTGTGAAGGCGCCGACCTTGTCTCCATCGAGCTCGACGCCGCCAAAACGCGCCGGCGGACGCACTGCGGTCACAGTGGCGAGCTTTTTGTGGGCGCGATGGAACTCGAGAAGGCGACCAATGTCGACGTCTGCCACGCCATCGCCATAGGTGAGCATGAACGTCTCGGTTCCGAGAAAAGACTCGAGACGCTTCAGGCGGCCGCCTGTCAGGGTGTCGAGCCCCGTAGGTACGAGATGTACGGTCCAATCCTCTATTTGCTTGTCCTTGGCGTGAACGAGTCCGGTCGCAAGGTCGACGGTCAAACAGCCGTTCAGGACGGCATAGTCGCGAAAGTATTGCTTGATGACGTCGCCTTTATGCCCCAACGCGACGCAGAACTCCTTGAAGCCGTAGCGCGCGTAGTGGGTCATGATGTGCCAGAGCATCGGGCGGCCCCCAATCTCGACCATCGGCTTTGGTTTAACCGCGGCCTCGTCTTGTAGCCGCGTGCCCAAACCACCCGCGAGGATGACGACTTTCATTGGCTGGGTAGTATAATCCGTCTCCCGGCGGCCGCCTTTTCTCCCGGGATCCACCCGTAAATTGGCTGCACAGAGGAATAATGATTCGTCACACTGCGGCCATTGTCGTCCTGGGTGTTCTCTGCACTGGAGGTATATCCCCGGCCGCAACGGCACCGGTCAATCCCCCGAAGAAGACACTCAAGAACATCGCATCGGCTGTCCGCACGCGGGTTTTGAAGAACCTCTCCCAACAACCGATGGCGTTCGAGCAGAACCTCGGGCAATTGGAACCCAGGGTCCGTTTCCTGTCGCGCGGACGGGGCTACCAGGTTTTTCTCACCGATTCCGAGGCAGTTCTCGTGCTGCAGGATCGAACGTCGACGGCGAAAGGCCCAAGGGGCATCGTGCGCCTTTCGCTTGTCGGCGCGCGTGGTTCCACGAAAGTTCGCGGCTCGCGGCCGCTCGCTACCGAAACCAACTACCTTCGCGGACGCGACTCGGCAGGTTGGCGAGCAAGCGTTCCCTCCTTTGCGCAGGTGGAGTACCAGGGCGTCTATCCAGGCGTGGACCTCGTCTACTACGGCAACCAGCGGCGACTGGAGTACGACTTCATCGTCGCGCCGGGAGCCGATCCCACGCAGATTGCGCTGCAATTTCAGGGTGCCACAGACGTCTCGCTGGACAGCGGCGGGGATCTCATGGTCGGCACGGCGAGTGGAGGTGTCACGGTGCACGCTCCCGTCGTCTACCAGGAACGGGCCGGCCGGCGTGATCCGGTAGACGGGGCGTGGACAGTCGACGAGGACGGGAGAGCTGGTTTTTCTCTCGGTCGTTATGATGCGGCGCGGCCTCTCGTGATCGATCCCGTTGTGGAGTTTTCAACCTACCTCGGCGGCGGCGGCGCGGAGGACGGGCTCGACAACATGGGCGTCGCCCTCGACGCGTCCGGCGCCATCTACATCGCGGGCACGACCGATTCTGCGGATTTTCCAACGACCGGAGACATTCAGGACCAGTTTGCGGGAACGACCGATGCCTTCGTGGTGAAGCTGGATCCGACTGGCTCGACGACTCTTTACGCGACCTATCTTGGCGGCAGCGGTCTCGACTCGGGTCAAGCGATCGCCGTCGACGGGGCCGGCAATGCCTACGTGGGTGGCTTCACAGACTCCATTGATTTCCCTACTCATGCGCCTTTGCAGAGCACGAGCGGTGGGAGTTTCGATGGCTTCGTGGCGAAACTCAATCCTTCCGGATCGGCCCTCGTCTACTCCACCTACATCGGCGGGAGTGGACGGGACTTCGTGCTCGGCCTGGACGTTGACGCCCAAGGCCAGGTGTACATGGTCGGAGACGTCGAGTCGGAAGACTTTCCGACCGTCAATCCGCTGCAGCCGAGATGGGGCGGAATTTGGGATGGTTGGGCCGCGAAGCTGACAGCGTCGGGCGATCGGCTCGTGTTCAGCACGTACCTTGGCGGCAGTTCCGTCGACGCCGGCTTTGACATCAAGGTGGACGCAAAAGGATTTGTGTACGTCGCCGGCTTTACTCTGTCTTTGGACTTTCCGACCGCGAATGCTTTTCAGAGTGTGGCTGCAGGGGACGTGGATGCCTACGTGCTCAAACTCGCGCCCAACGGGACCGCCTTCGTCTACTCAACCTACCTTGGCGGGACCAACGCCGACCGTGCCCTGGGGATCGACGTAGATGACTTCGGAAACGCCTACGTTGTCGGCGACACCTTATCGACGGATTTCCCGTCGGTGAACCCTATCGTGGGCTTCGCTGGCTTCGTCGACGCGTACATCGCGAAATTCGACGCGGCAGGCCAGGTGGCGTATACGACGTTCGTTGGAGGAGGCGTCGCTGACCACGGCTTGGCGATTGCCGTCGATCGATCGGGAAACGCGCACATCACGGGGATGACGTTCTCAGATACTTTTCTCCTGGCGCAGCCAGTGCAGGCCGAGATCGCGGGTAACGTCGACGCGTTCGTGACGAGCGTCGACGCCTCGGGTACAAGAGTCACCTTCTCGACCTTTCTCGGCGGCAGCGGCGGCGAGAGGGGATTGGCGATTGCTGCCGACGGCGCCGGCAACATCGTCGTGGTCGGCGACACGTTCTCCAGCGACTTTCCGGTGGTCAGGCCGATGCAGTCCCAACTCAGCGGGCTGCGGGACATCTTCGTCACGAAAATTCGCAACGGGATGGACATCATCCAGGACTCGGCCGTCCAGATCGAACAACGCGTGGCCGGACTGGTCGCACCGAGAGCGATGGCCTTCATCGGCGCCGATGATCTGCTCGTTCTGGAGAACCGCGGCTGGATTCGCAGGGTCCGAAACGGCGTTCTCGATCCGGTGCCGTTGCTGAAGCTGGCCGTGGACGAACGCGTTCCAGGCCGACCGTACGGGCTTGCGGTGCATCCTCAGTTCCCGGCCACGCCGTGGGTCTACCTGTACTTCACCGAGGTCGATCCCAGCAATCACTCGGTGGTGTTAGGCCACCGCCTGTATCGCTACGGGTGGTCCGAGGGCGCGCTCCAGAGCCCTCAGCTCTTGCTGAACGTCCCGGTCGGACCCAATTCCGGTTCGGAAACGGGCACCATCGCCTTCGGACCCGACGGCAAGCTGTATTTGACCAGCGGCGATACCGGCACACGTAGCGTCCTGGAGAACGTGTCGGGCGGCGCACCACCCGACGACACCGGGGTGGTCATGCGCCTTAACGAGGACGGCACGCCGCCGGCCGACAATCCGTTCTATTCCTCGGGCGGCAACCTCGCGAAGTATTTCGGGTATGGCATCCACAGTTCGGCGGCCCTCGCCTTCGATCCGATGAATGGAAGCCTTTGGGCTGCCGACATGGGAAGCGCCAGCTACGACGAGATTAACCGTGTCGCTCCGGGCTTCAACGGTGGCTGGTCGTCGGCCAGCGGTCCCGCGGCTCGCAGGGCCGTCGCGTCTATCGGACTTGTCGAGTACGCGGGTTCGGCCTACAGCGACCCCGTCTTCTCGTGGCGCGTGCCCGTGATTCCCACGGCGATGGGTTTTATGAATTCGGACGCCATCGGAGACCATTATCAGAATCACCTGTTCGTCGGCTCGGCGATCGACGGAAATCTCTACCATTTCAAACCGAACTTTTCGCGCGATGGATTGGTGTTCCTGGGCGAGGGGATGGAAGATCGCGTCGCCGACGACAACCGCGAGGCGTCGGAGGCGCTGTTCGGCGTCGGCTTCGGCTCTATCTCGGATCTTGTGGTCGCTCCTGATGGCCTCTACGTATTGTCCTCGGCGCTCGGAGGCATCTACCGTGTCTTCTGGGAGGCCGACGTCGAACTCCGGCTGAGCAGCTCGCGAACGAGTCTGGCGCAGGGCGAGACGTTGAATGTCACGCTGTCGATTAAGAACAGGACGAATAAGCCGCAGAACGTGGCGATGCTTCTCAGTGTGATGTTGCCGAGCCGAGCAGAGTTCGCCCTCGTCGGTCCGATCCCGCTCAGCTTGGCGCCAGGCGAGAGCGTTAACGCCCAGCTTCCAGTACCGCTGCCGTCGAACGGAGAATTGGGGACGTGGACATTCAAGGGATTGATCGCGCGCCCCCAAGGATCGAAACCTGACCTCGTGGATGTGTCGGCGGTGGACTTCGACGTCCACGGGTCGCACTAATGGATTTTTTGAGCCGTTGATTCTGCGCAAGACTCCTGTTCAGCTCGCCCTCTTGGGCGCAGATGCGTTGGCTTTCCTGGCCTCGAGCATCGCGTTCTACGTCGTCCTCTCGCGCGTCGCCGGCGCGAGCTTACTCGGACAATATTCCCTGGTGCTGGCCTGGCTGATGTTGTTCCAATCCATCGCCAGTTTCGGCATTCCTGAACTGATGATGCGAGAGCTCGGCCGGTTCAGCAGCGAACGCGGACAGTACGTGGGCGCGGGACTGACGCTCGGCTTGGCGGCCTCGTTACTGGTGGTGCCGGTGATGATGCTCATTGCCCGGCTCACGAATTACGACACGGAACTAAAAACGGCTATCACCGTCGCTGCCGTCGGCCTGCCGGCAGCCATGCTCGCCAACGTCGTGCGCAGCGGACTCATCTCCTGTCGACGCAGCGGTCTGATCCTTCTGACCCGCGTCGTCGAGTTTCTGGTCGTCGTGCCGCTCAACATCGTGCTGCTTGTTCACGGCTACGGCTTGACGACGCTCATCACGGTGGTCGTCGCGGGCAGAACCGTCGCCAGTCTCGTCGGCCTCTGGTTGCTTCATCGTTACGTGACGCGCGTCGTGTGGCGGTCGAGCGGGGCGTTCCTGCGCGAGCTGATGTCGCCGGCATTGACGTTCGCCTTTGGCAATTCGCTCGGCCTGCTCGGCATGCACATGAACACCATCATGTTGTCGTTGATGGCGCCCGTTCTGGTCGTTGGATACTTCACGGCCGGTATGAAGTTAATCGAGGGCATGATGCTGGTGCCGGTACTATTCGGCCAGTTCTACATGTCGCAGATTGCGGCAAGTCTCCAATCGCATCGCGAGCAGGGGATCGCGCCGTTCCGAGGGCCGTTCCGTCTGTTCTTTGCCTTGACAATCCCAGCAGGCGTGGGCCTGGTGCTCTTTCCAGAGTTCATCGTCAACCTGTTATATGGTTCGGCGTTTCGCGAGACGGTTCCCGTGCTGCGGATTCTCGGGCTGTTCTATCTTGTCTATTCTGCCGACGCTCAGTTGAGCATGATTCTCAGAGCGGCCGGGTTGCAGGACAAAGATCTGAGGATTCTCACGGTCAATCCTGCGGTGAACTTGACAGTCAATCTCGCGTTGATCCCGTCAATGGGGGGCAGAGGAGTCGCGCTGGGTTTGTTGAGCGGTGGGCTGTGCACGGCCACGTTGCGGTATCGGTGCATCGCAAGAGAGCTGGGAAGCCCCCAATGGCCCAGTTTTATCTCGCCGTTGGTCTTATGGAGTCTGCTCACGGGCATCGGGATCGTCTTCCTCGCGGCGAGGTTGCCGGGATGGGCGCAGGTGTCGCTCTACGGTTTGCTGGCTCTGGCAATGTTTACGAAGGATGCGGGATGGTGGCCAAAAGCCCGGGGCGCTTAGGGCCGTGAGAGCCGCACTTCGGCCTCGAGGCGTTTTTCGAGGCGGCGCTGGTCGAACCAGTGGCGGTTGATGATCGCGTCGAGGTCGCGTGCGGAAATGGTCCGCCGTGATTGAATGTCCCGCCTTTTGGCCAAGATCGACCTGAGGCGCCGCAGAACCTCCACGCGCGCCCGCATCATGACGCCGAACCGTCCGGTCATCGCCGCTCGGATCATCACCGCGGCCTCGCCGATAATCATCAAAGGCAGATAGCGCAACCAGAGCGCGCTCGGAAGGTTCTTGATTCGCAAAAACCAGAGGTTGCGGTGCATTCGAAGCTGGCTGCCGCTTTTGGCGAATCCCGTGCCGACCGTTGCGCCCATCTTGTGATACAGAATCGCCGTGGGGACGTAGCGGCATTTGAACCCTTGGAGCTGGGCGCGGAAGCTCAGATCCAGATCTTCCATGTTGGCCTGGAAATCCTCGTCGAAGTAGCCGACGGCGTCGAACAGCTCGCGACGGTAAACGGTGGCAGCGGCGCACGAGCCGAACACCCAGCCAGGCTCATCGAAATCTGGGCCGTCGTGGTGGAGCCAGCCGCGCTTGGCGGGGAAACCCTCGCGGAAGTACAGGTCGCCGGTCGTGTCGAGACGGTCGCGCATCGAGAAGAGGCGTATGCGCGTGGCCGTAAAGCCTGCCTCGGGATGTTCCTCCAGCGCGCGAATCGACTCGGCGAGCCAGCGGGGATCGGCTTCGATGTCGTTATTGAGCAGCGCGATGAATC
>JANMJM010000218.1:0-11124 GCA_031371345.1 Vicinamibacteria bacterium | reverse complement strand
ACGTGTCGCTCGTGGGAGTGACGACGGTGTTCATGTCGCTCATGGTCACGTCGAAGGTCTGGTAAAAGGTCCCGCCAGGGCCTTCGCCGAAGAACAGATACGTTCTCCAGCACGACGTCTCGCTCGCGGCGCACGGCGAGCTGACGCGAACGTCGGCCACTTTCGGCGAGCCTTCAGCCATGTAGTTGAACGCGCCGACCGGCTGGCCGTACTGCAATTCCTTCAGCTTCGGCAGCAGATTGAACGGGATGAACGCCCAGACTTCCTTGCCGAGACGCCCGTCGATCCCGTGCAGCATGCCGTCGTTGGCGCCAACCCAGATGATCGTGCGACGGCTTCCGTTGTTGGCAGAGAACCCGGGGTACGTGTCGTCCGGCGGAGGATCGACCGACGGTGGATCCATGACCGCCGGCGTCGAATTCACAACCGCGCCGAGAGGCTGATTGCGGACGAAATTGATGACGGTCGCCGCATCGGCGTCGTTGAGGTTCATGTACGTCTTCAGCGTCGATGCATTCGCCGCGGTGAACGCGGTCATCGTTCCGTCGGGCAGCACGGTGTAAATGTTCCGGCTCGCCGCTGCCGGCACGCCTCCAACCCATAGGCGCGTGCCATCGGCGACGAACTTGTATTTCGCCACCTGCGTCGCATCGCTGATCGGTTTGTAGGTGCGGAACGCGCGCAGCTTCCCGTCAAAGCCGGGAAGGCTGAAGCCGGAGGTCAGCAGCACATTCGCGCGCTGGGGGATCTTCGCGTTCGACCGGTCATACACGATGGTATCGGGTAGTGTCGCGCCCCCGATATCCTTGCCGTTCTCCAGATTCACAGTCCCGACAATCGGGCTGCCCGTCGGAAATTCGGTCGACGGTCCAAACGGCAGCGCAGACGAGGGCGCGGCGTTGAAATCGGCGAAGCTGGCGAAGGCGTGCTGCACCGCCGTGTTAATGGCCTTCACCACCTCAGGAACAACCACAGTTCCCGCTGGTGGCGCGGACACCGAGCTGAGGTTCATCGACGATGTCAGGGCGGCGTCGATCATGGCCTTGGTCACTTCGAAATACTGACCGCCGCTGTTGGCGGCAATGGTTTGAAGCTGTGTGACTTCAGCACTGGGCGGCGCAATCGCGATCACGTAAATGGGGACGCGCCGGCTCAACAGCGTCTTGAAGAGGGTTGCAGTTGCGGTCGGATTCGCCCCGGCGGTCGTGTTGCCTTCTCCACCCCCGGTAATCAACACGGCGACCGTGTTCCGGCACAACGTATCGGCGGTAATCAAGCGCTCGGCTTCCGTCTTCGCGTCGAGCAGCATCTTATCGACCGGCTGGTCCGGGTTGTTCGCATCGTCGAATCCAGCCGGGAGCAACCCGTCGGGGATCCCGCTCGAATTAACAGTGATCGTGCGCGGGCTCTTCGACAGCATCGTCAAGATCGTTGAGTTGGCATTAGCCGCATCGGCCTTAACCATCATTCCAGAGGTGCTCGAGCCGCCGTTAAATGAATCGACCGTCGGACGGGAAATCTTCCACTTGCCCGCCGGGGGATCGCCGACCGCCTGGTTGGTATCCGCGTTCAGGACCGGGCCCGAATTCAATTCGCTCGCCGTCGACACGTTCGCGCCTTGCCGCATCCTGATCAGTGCGAACCTCGCGACGGTCTGATTCTGCTTAATCGCCTGGTCGAGTGCCGCCCGCGCAACCGACAGCCGCGTGGGCGCCTCGAAGAATGCGTACGAGGACGCCAGATCGCCAACGCCGGCGATAGTCACCGTGCTGAACCTATCGCCGCTGCTGTTATTGACGTACTCGAGGCCGAAGTACCGTCTGCGGTACGACGTCGTCATATTGGACGAGTTCAACCCCAGCTCGACCTGCTGCATCGCTCCCAGAATCGCTCCGGTGTAAACAAACGGATCGTAATAACTGCTCGTCGTCCTGGGCTGCGCAGGATTGGTCGGCGCGTCGCGTTGCATGCGGTTGGCCACGTCGACCATGACGATGACGTTCGGCTGCGAAGGTTTCAGGAACAGCAGCGGGTCGAGCTGCGCGGCGGCCGGTGACGGCACGGCCGCGGCCGCTACTGCGCAAGCAAATATTTTGATCCAACGGTGCGAACGCATTGTCTTCGCCATATAAGTCATTTTGCTTTCTACTGAATGGTGCCAGTCGCATTGGTAAGGGAACGGCGCGTCAGCGCCGTGCCCGGCGTCTGCACTGCGGCCTTGCGTGCGCGACGGTTCTGTTCGTCCTGACCGCGCTGCCCAACGTATCCGCGCTCGAGCTGTGAGGAATTCGTCTTCGCGACCGTTACCTCGAGGATCTTGCGTGTGCCTCTCGGACCGTAGGCTTCGACGTGCATGGCCAATACGCCGCTTCCGATGTTGGTCGCGCTGTTTCCGTCTTTCGTGGGATCGTCGTCGCTCTCCGATGGGTCGTCGCCGACCCAGACGATCACGTACATGGGCGAGTTGACGGTGCTTGTCGGGACGATCTGATTCAGCGGTCCGTACGCGTACAGGTTCCACCGCGGATTGTTCGTTCCCCAGGGCCGATCCTCGGTGGTGGTGTTCATCTCCGCCACGGTGCAGGTCGCAACATGTCCGCAATTGGCGACGTTGGTGGCCTCCGTGAGGTTGAAGGCTGTGCCGTCGGGAAGCGTCCGCGTACCCGAGGGCGCTCCGTCGACGAATCCCGACCGGATGGCGCCGCCGAGAATATTGTTCCAGTCGGGCACCGTGAGCAGGTCGTCCATCACGCGCTCGACGCCCGCGTCGGCCGCATAGAGCGCTTCCTGCCCGTCACGGAAGTTGCCCGCGATCATCGTTTCGGTCGACGTCATCATGATGAGCGCGAAGCCAAGCGCTGAGAGCAGCAGCGTGGCCATCAGAGCGGTGATCAACGCGACGCCGCGCTCGTTATTGGTCTGCATTTAGCGCCCCAAACCGAGGTTACGAGCCACCACGTCGAACTTGATTTCCTGGTCGGGAATAAAACGTTCCGCGCCCTTCGACGTGCCGCCTCTTGTAAACAATGTGCCGACAGCTCCTCGAAGCGACGGTGCGGCAACCTGCACGCGCAATAGAACGCGAACCTTGCGAATGCGCAGCAGGTCGGCGTCGTAGCGGTTCGGGGAGACCGAGTCGGGGCACCACGGGCCGTCGGTCAACTGCGCCTGCGTCAGCTTCACGAGCCGCGGATTCACGGCATCCAGCCAGGCCAGTCGCGGTACCTGGGCGCCGGCAGACACGGTGAAGGTGCAGTTCTCGCCGGGCCCCCAGTTGTCGGTGTTGTTGTCGACACCGAGCGCGGGCGGCGCCGGTCCGTACGTCGCCGGCGGAGTCAACCCGGGCCGCAGTTGCGGCGGCGCTGGATCGCCGTAGTACTCGAACGACGTGCCCACGACGTTGTCGACAATCGGCACGTCGCTGACGTTGCCGTCGTAGCGCATCAGCTGATAATTCCCGGCGACCGTGTCGGTTTTCAGCCAGTAGGTGTACATCGCGATCTGAGAAATGAACGCTCCCGTGCCGTACGGCTTGTTCAACTGCTCGCCGCGATGCTGCAGATGCAGCGCCGAGGTCTGCACGTTCGTGATCGTGAACGTATCCCAGGACCCGGTCGCGTCCATGATCATGACCGTCATGCCTTCTTTGAATCCGCAGAGCTCATCGCCAGTCGGGCATCCGGCCTGCGCGGTCACCTTGATTTCGGCCGACGTGTTCGGCATGGGATCGGCGATGGTCGTCTGCGCCGTCGTCGGCGGCACATACATGACTGTGATGCGGTCAGTGAAAAAGCTGCCGACCGGATCGGGCGTCGTGTTGCCGATGCGGAACGGCAGAATCGGCGCGAAGTAATTCCCGAGCGAGCCGGTGAGCGAACCGGAGTACTGCCCCGCTCCCGCCATCACGATGTCCTTGTAGAGCGTGTCGGTGCCCAGGCGCAGCCGCTGCTGCATGTCCATCACCTCGGGCTGCGCCGAGAACACGCCTTGCGCAGGGTTCATCAAGGCGAAGGTCGCCCCGGTCACCACCATCATGATGAGCGTCGCGATCATCATCTCGACGATCGTGAATCCGGCGTCACGCGACGGGCGACGGGGTTGAATTGACGGGGTCATTGCGCTTTCCTTGTCTTCACGGTCACAAGTCGGGCTTCTTCAGGTGCCCGGGCGACCGATCCAGTGTTTGCGGTTCCGCGATCGCGGCTGCGCGTCACGAGCACTTGAAGAATGACCGTGTTGTTCGGATTGGTCGGCAGAGGTTCGACCATCCACCGCCGGATGAACGCAGTCCCATTGGGAACCACGGTGCCGCCGCCGAGCGACGTGCCGTTGTGGTCGAGGTAATCGACGTAGCCGTTCGTGCTGGCGCGAATCGTGTTCGAGGGCGATGGCGCCAGGCCCGTGCCTCCAGTGGCCGCTTCCGGCGTCACCGACGTGTCGGTCGAGCTATCAGTAATCGGAAGGCCGAGTGTATCGAACCCGTAGGTCAGCCCGCGGAGCTGCTCCATTTTCTGGACGGCCAGAATCGAGGTGAACCCGGCGTTCCGGGCGACCAGATTGTTCTGGACCGAAATCGCAAACATCTGCGCCAGCGCCGTCAGCGCCACGGCCAAAATGCCTGTGGCTACGAGCGTCTCGATCAGCGTGAACCCCGACTCGTTATTGAAGTTGTATTTTGCCAACGCCGTTCACCGTTATCGTTTTTGTTTTTGAGCCTTTGACGAGCGTCACCGTTGTGCCAGCTGCGACGATGGGTGGCCACGGATTGACGCCGCCGGTGTTCGTGTGCGCGCTGCCGTCGGGCCAGAATTCGATTGTTGTGACGTTGCTGAACGTAATCTTCGAGTCCAGGGTCCGCAGCGGGCCGTCGCCGTTTGGCCGCGTCAGCGGATTTCTATCGGCGTCCGCGGGGAACGGATAGACCGCCAAGCCGCAGCGGTTTGCCGCGCTGTCGGCCGCCGCAGGAACCTTGGGTGTGCCGATGAGTTCGGTAATTCGATATTGGCCGGCCGCCGGGCAGTCGAACCGGAACCGCATCGGTTGATTGCTCGAGACTGCACGCATCCGCGCCGTTTGAAGCTCACGCTCGACGTCGCGCGCCGCTTGGCCAAGCTTGATCGAATCGCCGACCTGACCCAAAAGCGGGACCGCCATCGCAGACACAATTCCAATAAGTGCCACGGTGACAAGTAGTTCGATAAGCGTGAAGGCCGATTCCGGATTTGAGCGGGCTTTCATGTCGACGGTCTAGTCAGCAATGGGGCTGCCAGAATCGCCGTGCGCGAAGAGCGCAGTCCGTAAGTGCTTTGTTAGCAGTGTGTTAACGCTGGCCTAAACACGCGCAAAACGACGTGCTGCAGTGACCCCTGTTTCGGAACTGCACACGAACTAACAAAATCAGCTGCGATGAGGAAGGGGCAACACGACCTGCAGACTGGCGCCACCACCTTGGCGGCTCGCAACCTGGATGCGACCGTTGTGGGTGACGATGATTTTCTGAACGAGCGCCAGGCCCAGTCCGGTTCCCCGCCCTTTTGTCGTCACAAATGGCCGGAAAACGCGCTCGCGTTCAGACACCGGAATACCGGGGCCGTTGTCGTCGACGGTGACGCGAACGTGCCCGGGCTCCATTCGTCCTTCAATGACGACGCGAGGAGGAATCGAGGCGCCTACGCAGGCCTCGACGGCGTTGCGCAGGAGATTGCTGAATGCCTGCCGCAGCAGGACGTCATCGCCGTCCACGGTGGGAAACTCTCCGCGGATCTCCACATCGCCGCCATGCGCCCTCGCTTCGTTGCGCACTTCGTCGGCCGCGCGCTCGGCGATCGGGCGCAGCGGGACCGGCGAGAACGACACGTGGGCCGGTCGCGCGAAGTTCAGGAAGTTCGTCACGACTTCGCCAAGCGCGTCGGTCTCCTGACGGATCCCTTCGACGTACGGCTTGAACGCCTCGGGCATCGCCTTGAGATCGAGGAGGCGCGCGTAGCCGTGGATGGTCGCGAGCCCGTTGCGGAATTCATGGGCAATCCCGGCGGTGAGCTCGCCAACTTGCGCGAGGCTTTCCTTCAAGCGAAGCTGCTCTTCCATTTCGACCACCGGTGTCAGATCGGTAAAGAGGCAAATCACGCCGTGCCGGTTTCCTTGCCCGTCCGACAGCGGCGAGACGCTGACGCCGAGATACGCCGGTATGGGTCCCGACTGGCCGGTGGGGAGCTGGAGCCTGACGCTCGGCTTGCCGGTCGTCAGACATTCCTCGATGACGGCAGCCAGCCGCGGCACTTCGTGCAGCACAGCGTGGTAATGCTGGGTGATCGCGGTTTCCGTCACATCCAGCAGGCGCCGCGCCGTGGGATTCAGAATGCGCAGGTGGCCCTGATGGCCGACCACGAGCAACCCGGACGTGAGGCTTTCTACAATCTCGCTGCTCAGGCGCTCTGAGGCCTCGGCCCGCGCCGACATCTCTCGCTCCTGCGCCTTCAGCGTCGTGACGGCTTCCTGCAGCGCGCCCGTCACGAACGCGGTCTCCGTGGAATTGTCGCGCAAGAATCGTTTGGCGTCTTTCGCGGCGGCGCCAAACCGGAGGACGGCGAACATCAGCACGCCGATCAGAGCGGCAACGATCGCCGTCAGTCCGATGAGCGCGTAACCCGAAGGATTCATTTTCAGTAGTTATAGAACGATGCGTACCAGTTCACGATGCGATCGCCGACCACGCCGGCGACGAGCGCCCCAACGGCGAGGAACGTGCCAAACGGCAGCGCATACTTCATATCGCCGCGTCTGGCGGCAATCATCCCGAGTCCGATGGCGGACCCGAGGAACGACGACAAGATGAGCGTGAGCAGCATGAGCTTCCATCCGAGGAAGGCGCCGATCATCGCAAGCATTTTGACGTCGCCGAAGCCCATGCCCTCTTCGTGTCGAAGGCGGAAGTACACTTCACCCATCAGCCACAACGAGCCGCCACCGACGAGGAGCCCCACGAGCGAGTCAATCCATCCGGGCGGCATGATGAAGCTGAACAGGAAGCCGACGACGATACCGGGCAGCGTGATGACGTCGGGCAGGATGCGATGCTCGAGATCGATGACAAACAGGACGATCAGGGCGCACGCGAACAGCAGGCGCTGATAGAGGATCGGTCCATCAAACAGGATGTACGCGGCAAGAAAGATCGCCCCGGTGATCACCTCGATCAGCGGATACCTCAGCGAAATGGGCGCGCCACACGCGCGGCAGCGGCCTCTCAGTACGAGGTAGCTCACGACCGGAATGTTGTCGTACGGCTTCAGCGCCGCTTGGCAGCGCGGGCACCTGGACGCCGGGTGCATCAGCGATTCGCGCAGCGGCAGCCGGTGAATGCAGACGTTCAGGAAGCTGCCGACACTTAGACCGAATACCGTGGCCAGGATGGCCGACGCTGCCGACACCATCACTTCGGGGCCGTCGCGGCAAGCTCGGGCGCCGCCGCAGGCTCGGTTGGTAGCGGATACAGTTTGGAGTAACCCGAGACGTTAATCTCGCCAGTTGCAAAATTCAACGTATATGGTGTGCCTGCCGGATCGACCGGCACGCCTCGCAGCAGACGCGCCGCGATCAGCTGATCCCAGCTTTCAGGTAGTTTTCCCGAGCGGTTCGCATACGTGTCGCGCACACGCTTCAGCGCGTCGATCGTGTCGAGCGCGGCGAGTTGCATCAAGCGAAGCTGCGCGGTCTGCTTCAGCCAGTCGCTGTTGGCTGTCTGCCCGAGTTGGAACCACATCTGCCTCGACGCCTGGCGATCGCCGCCGCGCGCAAGCATGACACCGGCGTAAGTCTTCAGCCACCATGGCGCACCAGGTAAATCGCCGCCGCGCCCGAACCATTCCGCGGCCTGTTTGTAGTCGTGCAAGTTCCAGTAATACACAAAGCCGATGTCGTGGTAGTAGTCCCACTTTTCGGGATTCGCCGCGACGCCTTTTTTCAGCAGCGCGATCGCCAGGTCGGGCCGACCCGCGCCGCCCGGCTGGGCTTCGGCGAGAAAAATCGCGCCGAACCGGTACGCGACGACAAATCGCGGATCGAGCGAGGTCGTCAGGTCGAGCATGGGAAACAGAAGATCGTATTGCCCATTGCCCTCTTTCAGCCGCTCGCCACCGAAGTGCTGCAAGGCTCTCACCCAATACACGTCGGCGAGGATGGAGTCGTAGGACAGCGCCACTTTCTCCATCGCCTTTGGCGATGTGACATACATCAGGCGGTTCTCAGTGAGCATCTGCGCGTACAGTCGATCGCGCGTCAACTGCACGCCCAACGCCAGCGACATCAGCACGGCGAGCGTCGAGGCGAAGATCACCGGATGGCCGGGACGTGTCATTTGAAGTCCCGGCGTATGAAGATGAACGTCGCCGCCGAGACGAGCGCGAGAATGTACAACGCCGCGTACGCCGTGTTCAGCATCAGAACGCCATTCGGCACAGCAGCCCCATGCACGACCTGCGCTTTGATGTCGAACGGCGCCATATTGGGCAGCACATAGTACAGCGCGCGAGCGAGGTACACCGCCGGTTTGGAGTCGACGACATTTTCAAAATGCTTCAGATCGGCGTTGAAGTGGCCGACGACATACAGGCCGACGGTCAGTGCGGCGGCAAGCATCGGACTCGAAAACGTGGAGAACAGCAGGGCGACCGCGGTGACGATCATCAACTGGAGGAAGATCATCGCGATGGCTTTCAACAATGCGGGATCGAGCGCCGGCGTTTCCCAGTGCGGCTGGAACCACGCCCCCTCTTTCCACGCCATCGCGCCGAGGACCGCGTAGAACGCCAGCGTCATCACCGTCACGTTCACGAGCAGGGTCAACACGAGGCCGGTGTATTTTCCCGTGATGAATTGCTGGCGGCTAATCGGCTTGGCAAGCAGCGCGTAGATGCTGCGGCGGTCGACTTCCTTCGACACCAAGCCAATGCCGATGAACACGGCGATGAACAGCCCGAAGAGCGACATGGCGGCGAGACCCAGATCTTTGATGATCTTAATCTCGTTGCCGGCGGTCAGCTGGCCGAGCAGGTAGGACACGCCCATCAGCAGCACGGCAAACAGCACGAGGTTGTAGAGCACCTTGTCGCGCACCGACTCCCTGAACACGTTGATGGCGATGACGGCGACGACGCGCACCTAACTCGCCTCCTTCGCCGGCTCGTCCATGCGCGAGGTGGCGGGGTGTGTGGCGACCTGACGCACAAAATAATCTTCCAGCGTTTCCCGCATCGGATTCAGCGAGATCACCTGCGCACCGCCGGCGACTAAATCTCGCAGAAGCGCGATGGGATCCGGACTCAGTTGCAGCTCGAGCGCGTACTGATCGCGCGCGATCGTCGTGGCGCGCTGAATACGGTGCCGATGCTGCGCCAGCGTGTCTGTCGACAGGCTGCCCACCACGAGCTCCCAGCCGCGCACTTGAAAAGCCTGCAGGTCCGCGACGCGTCCGCTCGCGACCAGCCTGCCGCCGGCGAGAATGCCCACTCGGCTGCAGAGCGCCTCGGCATCGGCTAACACGTGCGAGCTGAAGAACACGGTGCAGCCGCGATCGCGCAGCTTCAGGATCAGGTTGCGCACTTCGCGGCGCCCGAGCGGATCGAGGCCCGACATCGGCTCGTCGAGAAATACCACCTCCGGATCGTTCAGCAGCGCTTGCGCAATGCCGACGCGCTGGAGCATGCCTTTGGAAAATTTCCGAAGCTGAAGACGCCGCTCGGCGGCAATGCCCACCTCATCGAGCAGCGTGGAAACCCGCCTGCGCTGCTCGGCGCGGTTGTACCCGTGGAGGCTGGCAAAGTATGTCAGGAGTTCTTCGGCGGTGAGGTAATCGTAAAAGTACGGGCTCTCGGGCAGGTAGCCGATGCGCCGCTTCACCTCAATGTCGCCAACCGGGCGCCCGAGAATCTCGGCGTATCCCGAGGTGGGATAAATCAGCTGCATCAGCAGCTTCAACGTGGTCGTCTTGCCCGCGCCGTTCGGACCGAGGAACCCGAAGGTCTCACCCTGTTCGACGGTGAGCGTGACGTCGCTCAGCGCGCGATACGGCCGAGGGCGCCAGAAGCCGATCGAGAAATCCTTGGTGAGGTTTTCCGTCCGGATCGCGTACATCCGTCCGTATTATCGGCCGTTCCTACTTAATCGGTACGGCGGTGTTCGGGGTCGGTACGCCCACCACATCGATGGCCGTAATCGCCGCCGAGTGCTGGAACAACGTCTGCGCCTCGCTCGTGCCGAAGAACCGCGTGCCGGTCGTGCCAGCCCCCACAGGATCCGCGCTCGCGAAGTACCGTGGCGTGGCCGTGGTTGTCGCCGCCACGCAGGTCGCGACCGCTGCGGCCGCGCCCACAGCCGCATACGAAAGGGTGTAGCCGCTCTTGACGATGGCGCCGCCGATGCCGAGGTCGGGGCTGATAAATGGTTGGCCGCCCACGTCCGGCGGCGTGCCGAGCACCACCAGGCTGTTGGCGTATCCGCCGCCATTGGCGCAGTTGGTCATGTAATTGATGTTCGAGCTGTTGATCGCGCGCAGCGAACCGATCGTCGAGGCTTCGTTACCGGCCATGCGTGCGCGCAGAAGGCCCGGCACGGCAATGGCCGCAATGATCCCGATGATCGCCACAACGATGAGCAGCTCGATCAGCGTGAATCCGTCAGCCTCGGTTTTCATGCTCGCGCTCCAGCCCGTAAACGTGAACAAAAAAAAGGGGAGAATCGCCCATCGGCGACTCTCCCCATGAACGTTACTTGATGGGAACCGCCGTGTTCGGCGTCGGCACGCCGCCCGTGCTGATGGCCGTAATCGCCGCTGAGTGCTGGAACACCGTCTGCGACTCGCTGGTGCCGAAGAACCGCGTGCCCGACGTGCCCGCTGAAACCGGAGATGCCGCCGCGAAGTAGGTCGGCGACGCCGTCGCCGCACCATTGCACGCCGTTGTGTTGATACCACCGGGTCCCGCGTAGGTGATCGTGTAGCCGCTCTTGATCAGCGCGCCGGCCACGCCGAGGTCGGGGCTGATGAAGGGCTGACCACCACCGTTGGCCGCCGTCGGGGGCGTGCCCAGGATGGCCAGCGTGTCGGCATAACCCGACCCGTTGGCGCAG
>JANMJM010000216.1:0-15210 GCA_031371345.1 Vicinamibacteria bacterium | reverse complement strand
CCAGCGGCGAGCATCACCGCCATACTGGCGCTGGCTGCACGCCTTCCTTTAGTGGTAAGCATCAATCGAGAACCTCATACGCATCGAGACAACGCTGCACGACTTGAGGCCACTGAAAACGCTCGAGCACCACGCGGCGCCCTTCGGCGCCCATCGCGGCGGCTTCGGTGGGATGGGCCGCCAACCAGCGCAGACGCGCCTGCATGCCCTCGCGATCGCCGGGCTCGACGATGAATCCGGTTTTGCCGTCCTCAACCACTTCGGGCATGCTCGCGACCCGCGTGCAGACGACCGGCGTGCCGCACGACATTGCTTCCAACAGCGTCTGTCCCAGCAGCTCGGGCACCTTCGTCTCTTCGCCGCCCGCGGCGCGATACAAACTCGGCAGCACCAGACACAGTGCGCCCCGGTAAGCGTCGACGAGCATGCCATCGTCAACGTCGTGCCGAAATCTCACGGCCTTCCCTCGCGCCAGCGCGGTGAGCGTCTCGATGGCGCCGGTTCCATTGCGAGGTCCCACGATGTCGAGCGGCATCCCGGCAGGGAGCGCCGCCACCAGATCGGCCAGCCCTTTATGGGGCAGGATGCGCCCGACAAACAACGGCACGCTGGTGCGATGTCTCGCGCGATCGGGAGAGAAACGATCGCTATCGACACCGCCAAGAATCACGCGCGCCTTTGGCTTGTCCGCATGGCCGTACACGGTCCGGCTGTATTCGCTGATGTGAAGGTGTCCGTGAAACCACTCGTCGGTCGACACAAATGCCGAAATATCCCAACCACCCCCGCCAAGCTCGGTCGCGAAGACCTTGCGGCCGCTGAACCGCGACAGCGCGGCGGCGACCGTGCTCATCAGGATGTGGCGCTGATGGCAGTGGATCACGTCGGCGCGTAAGACTTCGCTGGCGATGGCCCACGAAAGCGGGTTCGTGCGTTGCCCACGCACGTACCACGGGGCACCAATCACCCGGACGTCGAGACGGCCAACCCTTTTCTCGCAGTCTTGATCGCCAAACGCCACAAGCCGCGTGGGAATCTCGTCGGCCATGTGTCGCGCCAGCTCGAACGCGTACCGTTCCGCGCCGCCGACGATACCCTCTGCGCCGAACAGCGCCGGAACGAGATGAAGCACGCGACGTGGCCGCCTCATCCGGGCCATGTGAGAAGTCCGATGCCGTACCCGTCCTGGCCCGGCGCCTCGACAATTTCCCGCGTCTCTGGAAACTGCTGCTTGAGCTCCTCCCAGAATGTCGGCACACCACCCGAATCTGCGGGCGTCGCGATGCCGAACCGCGTGTTGTAGTCTGGGACGATGTCGTGGAATCCGATCAGGCCGCCTGGCCGGACGAACCCGCAATAAATCTCGAAATCGGCTTTCACGCCCGCATAAGTATGATCGCCGTCGATGAACAACACATCGAGCCGGTCGTCGCCAAGAAGAGACGCGACATCCGAATATACCGCCGCCTCGTGAGAGTCACCGGCGATGCACGTCACATGCTGACGTGGCCGCCCCAGCTGCGGCAGCGCCTTGAGCCGAGCCGCCGTGAAATCACGATCGATCGAAATGACGGTCGCCGATTCGGTTGCGGCATGCGACAGCGCGCAGAGCGTGCCGCCCGACGCCGCGCCGATCTCGCAGATAGCCCGGGGCTCCAACAGCGCGACCTGATCCAGTAACCCGAGGAGCTCGTCGCGTTTCTGATACGGACGAAATTCATCAAACCGGCAAATCGCCTCCCACCGATCGCCCGGCGTTGCCGCGCGGCCGGCCAGACGGGACAGCGTCCGCGCTCGGCGAGCGAGGCTGGCCACGCGATAGCGTTCCAGAACCGCCGCCGGCAAACACGCGCGAACCATCGCCCGCACCCTAACTCTCCTTGAGCACTTCGAGCTCGATCGACAGAAACCACGCCGGAAACATCCACGCCCATCGCTGCTCGTACGCCACAGGATTTCTGTTGGCGAGTCGATTCACGATCTTGTTGACGAGAGTCGGATAAAACACGATCTGCGCCCGGTGTCTTTTGAAACGAGCCGCGCTGTAAAACGCGAGCTCGTGGCCCGCCGAAAAATAATCAAAGCTGAGGCACCCGAACTGATGCCGGTGGGTCGGATCCTGATACGCGTTGGCGCATGAGAAGTGCGGCACCGTAATGTGGACGCGTGCGCCGGATCGACAGACGCGATGAATTTCTTCCATTACGCCGACCACGTTCTCGAGATGCTCGATGACGTCGTAGGCGTGGACGCTGCCAAAGGCATTCGAGGGTAAGGGCCACGGCAAACGCGCCAGATCGTGTACGACGTCCGCGCCGACATCGGGGCTGACGTCGAGGTTCACGGCCGCGTCCATCCGCTTGCGCCCGCACCCGAGGTTCAGGGTGTCGCGCATGATCTTTTCAGTCGCTCGGCGAAAAACTTGGGCGAGCGCGCGAGCGCGAAGACCCATGCCGCGCCCCACGTGGGCAGCGTCGCCCGGTTGCGCAGCAAGCGCCGGCCGCCGTCGATGATCAGATACCGTGCAAAAAATGCCGGGAGCACTTTCATCGGCGCGTGAAGCATGTAGAGCGCCGCCAGATTTTTCTGCTTGTGAAAACTCAGCGCGGGCGGCTCTGGATCGTCCGGCGGTTCGTGGTGAAATACGCGCGCGGCGGGCACAATCGCCATGGTCCAGCCGCGCTCTACGACGCGCGCGCACAATTCGACGTCTTCGCTGTACATGAAGAAATCTGGACGGAACCCACCGAGGGTCCGAAGCCTCGCCGTCCGTGCGGCGATCATCGCGCCCGGGATGTACATCGTTTCGAACGGCGCGGTGTCGGGAAGATGAATCGAGCCCGCGCCGGTCACATCCATGCGATAGACCGATCCGAGACTGAACGATCCGCCCGCGCATCGGATGGTGAGGCTGCCGCGGTTCCACATCACCGGGCCGGCCAGCGCGACGTTTGGATGCTGCGCCAGATATTCAACGAGGGTCGCCACACACTCGCGCTCGAGCTCGATGTCGTCTTCCGTCAGATAGACGTATTCACCGCTCGCCTCCGCCAGGCCTTGATTCATCCCGCCCGTGAAGCCTCGATTCGTCGTGTTGGCCAGCAGGCGAACACCCGGAAAGCCGAGGACCACGTCGCGGATATGGGCGCTGGAAGAGCTCGCGTTGTCGACGACGAGCACTTCGTAATTTGGATAAGTTTGTTCGGCGATCGAGCGCAGGGCCTTGCCGAGCAAGGCGGGGCGATTATGGCTGAGGACGACAATCGTCACGTTGGCCGACATCAGGCGTCTGCCTCGATGAGCTCCGCTTCGTCTTCCGCCTCCACCATCTCGAGAATCCGCGTCCGCATCGCGCCGTAGAGCACCGCGGTGACGAGCCAGAACATCATGCCCACCTGCGTGTTGAACACCGGACCGGTAAAGCACAATCCGACCAAGAGCAGCTGAATGGCAAATACCGACATCGCGGCTTCATTCAGTTCGCCGTCGCGTGCGATCGCAATCCGGTAGCTGAAACGCATCGCCAGCCCTAATGCCACTGGATACAACACCCACATCAGCACTCCGCCGTCGTACAGCCAGCCGGTCATCTGGATCTCGGCGTACAACGCCGGGTGTCGCCAGTTTTCGGGCTCGGCGAAATACGCCGACATCATCCCCCAACGTCCGAGGCCCGCACCAAACGGGTACTCAAACGGAAGTTCGCGCACGGTATGGTCGAGGAAGAACCCGCGGTTTTCCTGATAGGTTCGCAGTACTCCTGAATCCATGATGCCTCGATAGCGTTCCTCGAGCACCTCGCCGCCGACCGATCCCGCCCAGATGAACGACCCGGCGACGAGCGCAACCGCGGCACCTGCAATCCATCCGGTTTGCAGCACGCGGCCCTGGCGCAACTTGACGAGCGCCATGGCAAACATGCAGCCCAGGATCATGAGGAGCATCGATCGAATCTGCGTGAGATAGACAACCGTGATGCCCACCACAGCCGATGCGAAAAATATCGCTCGCCAAACCGTCGTCCGGCCGGGACGAAGCGCGAGCGCGAAACCCAGCAAGGCGGCGATCGTCCCCGAGATGGCAGCGCCGCCGGGAAGATCGCTCAGGCCCGGTGGTCTGATGATCACGCGGTCGGCGTTTCCCACATACGTCAAGCCGCCGAGAAAGTCCGGGTTCAATTTGAACGCAAGGCTGCTGAACTCGGGCGGCAGGAAGGTCGCCGGGTAGTAAACCTGAAGCAGACCGACCGCAGCGCTGAAGAAATGCGCGCCGAAGATTAAGAGGATGAGCCGATCGAGTCGCTGCTCGGTGATCCACGCACGAGACGTCCAGAACACGGGCGCTGCGATCGCGAGCTGAAACACCACTTGCGCCACGCCTGCGGCGAACCACGTTTCCTCGTGCACGAGGTTGGCGACGAGCAGCACCATCACAGCGACAATCCATCGTGCGCCGGGAACGACGGTTTCCGCGCCGCTCGATCGCGCGCAGCTCACCAACGCCGCGAGGCTCGCAACGTAGGGGAATGCCCGGATGTACATTCGAAACGCCTGCGACCCCGGAATGAAGAGCAACACACCCCAAAACACCTGGGTGATCACAAACAATTCCAGCCATCCCCACTGCGCGCTGCGCGGGGCAACATGTTCGATCTCCGGCCAGTCGGCCTGGAGCGCGATCGGGAACACCATGTCGCTATGTTGTGGCGATCGATCCAACATGGGCTCCAGATAATTGCGCGAGGACCGTTTCGTAACGGTCAATCATCGAATCCACCGAAAGCTGTTGCGCGCGACGCAAGCCTGCCTTTGCGAGCACCTCGCGGCTGTTGCTGTCGCGAAGCAGGTCGAGGACCGCGTGGCCGAACTCTTCGTCGGCGACGAGTCGTCCGGACGCGCCGCGTTCAAGCACTTCGAGGCTGCCGGGGTTCGGCGTGGCCACTACCACCGTGCCGCACGCCATCGCTTCCAAGTAAGGCAGGCCAAAACCTTCGTACGTGCTCGGCGACGCGTACACCCACGCCCGTCGATACAGCGAGGCAAGCTGCTCGTCGCTCACGCCGGTGTGATATGTGACGCCCGCCATCGGTTCACCGGCGGGCCCCACGAAGGCCAGCGTGGCGTCCGGATACGCCGGACGAATCGTCGTCTCGAAGATCCTCAGGAGCAGGCGTCCGCGCTTCCGGCCTTCGGCTGTGCCCACAAAAATCAGCGAGGGCTGAGGCGTCTTGCCATCCGAAGAAGGATGAAAAATGCTCGAATCGACGCCGAGCACAATCGCCTCTCGTACCAACGGATTGAATCGACGCGTGTTCTCGCTTATGCCGATCGTTCGCTGCGTAAGGGCTGTCGCCAGCTCTTGAAGGTAGACGCCCGACTGCAACACAAATCTGCCGACCGAGCGCGCCGACATCGCTTCGCCAAGAGCGCTCCCGAGCATCACGCGCAGCACCGGGGTTCCTTGCAGCGGGAGCAGAAGACTGTCACCAAACGCGATGAGCGCGTCGAACCGCCGGTAATCGGGAACGAGCGCCATCGCATTCCCGAGATAGCCCATGGTGAGGCGGCGTCCCAGCCACGTGTTCACGAATCGCTTCCACGGCAAAGCGCGAACGTCGTACCTCGCGTCTTCGGGTTTTTCATCGTGCGTGAAGACGACCACATCATGGTGGCGATCGGCCAGACCTTGCGCCAACGCATGCGCGACGCGCTCGATGCCTCCCCGTTTCTGCCCGCGTACTGGCAAACCGTAGGAGACGATCGCGAGCCGCATCGGTGCGCGGGTTAGCATGGGACGGCCCCGACGTTCTCCAGCAATCCGGCGATGCTCCGCATTTGCGTGGCCGGATCGCAAAGGGCCCGGGCCCGTGCGCGCCCGCCACTGCCGAGCCGCTCACGCTCGCCCCGATCGCCGATCAGCCGAGTGAGCGCGGCGGCGACCGCCCGACTGATGTCGGTCGCAGGACCATCCGGCACGAGCACGCCACAGCTCTCGTCGACAATCTCGAGCGCACCGCCGAATCCTGTCGTCACGACTGGGAGACCGCTCGCCATCGCTTCAATGAAGGTGATGCCGAATCCTTCCGGCGCAAGATTCGGCTGGCAGTAAATGTCGCTCGCCGGAAGGAGGTCGGCCACGTCTGGCCGTTCACCAACAAACCGGACCTTCGTCGAGACGCCGAGCCGATCGGCCGCCGCGCGGAGAGAATCAAGATAGCGCTGTTCAAAGGGGCGTTGTGCGCCGCCAATTTGCCAACACGTCCAGCTTCGGCCTTCACCGAGTTGGGCTAATGCTTCGAGGAAAACCATGTGCCCCTTCATGGCTTCCATCCGGCTCACCTGGATCAGGACGACGTCGTTTGCCGGCGTGTTCAGTTCTTGCCGGATCTGTGATCGCCGCGGCACGCGCGAGACATCGGTCGTTGCCGGAACCGGCGCGTACGCAACGGCAACACGCGCCCTCGTTGAGGGCAGCAAGGACGCCGTGAAGCGGCTGTTGCACACGATCAGGTCGGGCTCGACTCGCGAGGCGAGACGATCGATCCAATGACCGGCCGGCGCCATGTGCACCCACGACACCAGGGGCAATCCAGCCGCTTTCACCACCGATCCGAAAATCGCGAGGGGCCACGCTTGATGACAGATGGCGATGTCGAAACGATTGTGGGTGAGCAGACGCGAGAGCGCCTGCCGCGCGCGCCAAACGCTGTCGGGTCGACGAAGGCGGACAGGCCCAAGGATCGACGTCGGCACGCTTTCGGCCCGCAGCGCCGCTGCAATGCGATCGTCGAAACAGATGGCCGCCGACATTTCCATGGAAGGCGCGAGGCGACGCGATTGCGCCAGCGTCAGGAGGAACGTCTCCACGCCCCCGTAAAGATTGCCGCTATGAATGTGAAGAACTCTCATCGCGTCACGAGAGACTCGTAAAGCGGAACGAGCGCGTCCGAGAACCGTTGCCGCCCGAACAACCGAAGCGCGGCGCGGCGGCCGGCGGCACCGAGCGACGAACGCAGCGCGGCATCTCCCGCCAACTGCGCGATAGCCTGTGCGAGCTCGTCGGCGTTCCCTGGAGAGTGAAACAAGGCGCCCACCTCGGCAATTTCCGCCGCCCCTCCGGCACGGCTCACCACGACAGGACGGCCGCTTGCCATCGCTTCAGCGATTGCGAGTCCGAATGGCTCGGGCTCGACGCTTGCGTGCACGACGATGTCGAGCGATCTGAGCGCAGAGGGAACATCGTCGAGACGACCCGTGAAGCCGACGGTGTCGCCGAGACCGCGTGCGGCGGCGAGCGCTCGGAGCTCGGGCAACGAAAACTGACTGGCGTCGGTCTGATAAATAGGTCCGCCAATCACGTAGCCGCGCACCCCACCGGTACCGCGAAGTTTCGCGAGCGCATCGAGAAACACTTCGTGTCCCTTCCATCGCGCAAGCGTAGCGACCAGACCAATGCGAATGTCGCCCGACGGGAGCGGCGGCAGATTGGCAAGGGTATCGAGATCGAGTCGCGCGCCCTCGGGCTGAAACCGCTCGAGATCGACGGCATTGTAAATAGTGTGAACAGGTGGCGTCGGGCCGAAGAGCCGGCGCGTCCGGGTTGCAACGCTCTCTGAATTGGCGATGACGGCCGCGCAGCGAGACGCGTGCATCGACAGCAGCCTGGCACTAACGGGCCGGACATCGGGATAGTCGTGCATATGCCACACAAGCCGGGCGCTTGGTGGGCAGGTTCGCGCGCCCAACAAATGCATCTTCAATCCGTTGGTGTGCACGATGTCGGGCAGAAACTCGCTCAGGTGTTGGCGCAGCCGGGCTGCGTATCTCATCGTCGGTACTGAAGCTGCAACGAGCGACGCGCCGAGTCGAACACGTCCGGCCACGCCGTCACGACTGCCCCATTCGCCCACGCGCGCGAACGACGGAGGAAAGGTCAGTGGAATTGAAGTAATGCCCATGGTGCGGGCGTTTGCGACTAACGGGCCGTCGGCCGATGCGACGAGGCCCATCGTCCAGGCAGGGCGGGCCTCCGCAAGGGCGGCCAGCATGTCGAGCAGGGCGGTCTCCGCTCCCCCGAGCGCTCCGCTCGGGTTGAGGAAGACGACTCTCACAAACGGCGGGCTCTCACGTTGACCTGATCACCTGGCTTCAGCAAATCGGTTTGCTTGGCGTCCATGGTTTTCCGCTTCCCGTCTTCGATCCGAATGATTTCAATCCGGCTGTTCGAGCCCTTTTCACTAATGCCGCCTGCCGCGGAAATCGCCTGGAACACCGTCATGCCGTCTTCGAACGGAATGCCGCCCGAATTGCGCACCTGCCCGACCACCCAGACGCGTTCGGCTTTCGGAACAAAGATCGTGTCGCCGTCCTGCACCTGGACGTTCCGGGCCTTGCCAGTCTGGATGTCGCGAAGGTTGACGCGAACATCGTAATCGGGCGTCACCGCGGGTCCTAGTCCTTTGACACCTGCCCTCGCGTGCGTAATCTGCACCCACGTTCCCGCATTCGATGTAACAGAGCCGGCGAGCGTCAGCACATCCATCAGGGTCGAGTTGCCAGGCAACGAGTACTTGTTCGGCAGGCGGACCTCGCCGGTGACGAACACACTCTGGCTGCGATACTCCAGCACCTCGACAGAGACCTGGGGATTTCGGAGATACCCGTCCCCCAGACGATCCCTCAGCACCTTCTCAATCTGCGCGGTCGTCATCCCTTCAGCTTTCACACGGCCAAGATATTGGAACGGGAACGAGCCGTCGTTGTCGATGCGCATCGCTCCCGAGAGCCCGGCCTCTCCGTAAACGGTGATCTTGATGAGGTCCTGTGCACCGACGACATATTCCGACGATGGTGCGAGCGTCGGCGGTGGGGTCGCGACGGCCTTCGATGGATCGACGGGCGGCGACGTCGCGCGCTGTGCCGATGCATCTGCCGCACCAATGACCAGAAACAAGGCGATGAAAAGCGGAGCTATCATCAGGTCCTCAAGATCCGATAGTTACCGAGCTCAACAGACGGTTGCGCCGGAAATTCTTCCTGGGGTCTTGCGGCGATCGACGCTCTGTCCGCTCGCCGCTCACGGTGATTCTGAATCCGTGGCCAACATTCACCCCGACGCCGCCGGAAAACACCTTCACCAACTCTGTGCGATTGGCCGCATTCGCATCGTTCGTCGTGCCGCGGTGCCATTGATACAACAGACGCTGCCAGTCGCCGCCGCCGAGGAGATCGATCGGCCCGATCAGACGTTGCGCGATATTCAGCCGACCGCCGGTGAGTAGATAGTAGGGTTCGGTGTCTTGATAGGAGTAGCGAGTGTCACGAGTCCCGGTCAGGTCGAATGTCGTCCGTCCGAACAGCGACCAGTTCAAACTCGCCTCGAAAACCGGGCCTAAATTTGCGGGCAACGTTCGGTCGAGCGGCTGAAACTTCTCGATGCCGGCCGAGAATTTTCCGCGTATCGACGCATCCGGGCTGAATTCCAGCGTGGGCATCACCGAATACGCATTCGAGTCACGGATATGCGAGTCAGGAAACCTGTCTTCCGCATAGGTGCCGACAACGGCGAGCAGCGTGAGCGGCGTCAGCGCGTAGCGGACGCCGGCTGTCGCCGACCGGCCCGACCGATTGAGCGCATTTCCCAGTTCGACTCCCCGGAATCGTTCACCTTCGTCAAACCTGGTGTCGCTCATCTGCGCCGAAGCGGTGAGCGCCGTGCGATCGGCCACGTTGATGTTGAATCCCGCCATGGCCGACCGCTCCAGCCGCCGCGCGCGTGCATCGATCTCGGCATTCGGCCGCGACCGCGTGTGCTGCCGATCCACGCCAACAAACGGCTTGAAACGGCTCGCCGCCAGATTGAAGCGCAGCGCGTACCGCGTGTTGTTGGACCGCTCCTGGGCGTACTGCTTGAACCAGACATAGTCGTTGCCGGTCGAAAACAATAGTTCGTTCTGCCCGAACTTCGCGACGGCGATCGCCCTCGACGCCGCCGTGAACGTGAGATCTTCTCTGGGATTGGTTTCCTCGTTGAAGACGTTTCGGTCGCGTCCGGCATCGACGATTTGCAGGCTCGGATAGATCGACACCGGTCCCAGATGGATCTGCGCGGCCTCTCGGGGCGCCTCAATCTGGGCGTGGACCGTCGAGGGAGCGGCCACGAGGGCGTAACCCACCAGCGCCAGCGCGACGATTTTTACTCTCGACATGTGCGGCTTCGCCCTGTCAGTCACAATTTAGACAGACTTTTAATGACTTTATATGACACAAAGGACAAACCAACGGTGTTGTGAAGCAAAATGCTCCGGGATTCTCTGTTCTTATCGACCGAAGGCCGAACGGAGGCCAGAGGCGGAAGATTTGGCGATGGAGCGATTGGTGATTGGGTGAACTCGCGGATCTGAGGGCCTTCCAATCACCAGATCACCAATCACCCAATCACCAGATTACGATGTAGTCTGCCGTGGGGGGCTTGGCGGAACTGGCAGACGCGCAAGACTTAGGATCTTGTGTCCAAAAGACGTGTGGGTTCAAATCCCTCAGCCCCCAAAACTCGTGGTTGTTAGTTGTTGGTTATTCGTTGATCGTCACGCGCGTTCACGCAACTAACAACTAAACAACTAACAACTAATCAACTAAAATCACAAAGTGAAAACCGAATTTGCCGACCTCTCCGAAACCAAGAAAACCGTCGCGGTAGAAATTCCCAGCGACATCGTCGATGCGCAAATCGAGCGGGTCGCGCGAAGCTACAGCCGCCAGGCGCGCATTCCGGGATTTCGTCAGGGAAAGGTGCCGCCGACGCTCATCAAAAAGCGCTTTCGCGAGCAGATTCTCCACGACGTCGCGCACGATCACATTCCACGCGCCATCGACGAAGCGCTGCGCGAGCGCGGCCTCGAACCGGTCGACACGCCCGACGTAAAAGATGTGCAGCTCGACGAGGGCCAGGCGCTGAAATTCACCGCCACGTTCGAGACATTGCCGCCGATCGATCCCGGGCCACTCGACGCCCTATCACTGCGGCGCCCTGCGGTGACGCTCGAGGAAGACGCCGTCGAGAAGACGCTCACCCAGCTGCAGACGCGCGCGGCCCGCTTCGAGCCGGTCGAAGGACGCGGCGTTGGCGAGGGCGACACCGTCACGCTCGACGTCGAGCGCAGCGATCCCGGTCAAGCGAAGGCTGGGCACAGCCACGATGTCCCTGTGGAAATCGGCGGCAAAGCGAACCCGCCGGGGTTCGACGAGCAGCTGATGGGTCTCGAGGCGGGGGCGGAAAAAAGCTTCACGATTCACTATCCCGAAGACTACGCGGTGAAGGAAATGGCCAGCACCGAGGTCGGCTATTCAATAAAAGTGAAGGACATTCGCAGGAAAGTACTCCCGGCACTCGACGACGAATTCGCGAAGGATATCGGCGATTTCGAGACGCTGCAGGCGCTGCGCGATCGCGTTCAGCAGGACCTTCAACGCGAGGCCGAGGCCGAGGCCGACCGCACGCTGCGGGGCGATCTGCTGAAGGCGCTCGCCGAACGGATTACGGTCGGTATCCCCGACTCACTTGTCGAGCGCGAGCTCGACCGCCGGACCGAGGAATTTGCCCGCCGGCTGATGGATCAAAACATCGATCCGCGGCGGGCCAACATCGACTGGGATCAGTTTCGCGACAGCCAGCGCGAGGCCAGCCTCGACTCGGTGAAAAGCGCGCTCGTGCTCGACGAAATCTCGCGCCGGTATAACATCGCGGTGACCGAGGAAGATATTGAAAAGGACGTCGCGCAGTATGCCGAGCGCAGCGGCCTGACGGCGGCCGCGGTGCGTGCGCGTCTGGAAAAAGAAGGCGCGCTGTCTCGCCTTGCAGCCGGCCTTCGGCGTGAAAAAACCATGGACTTCGTGCTCTCGCAAGCGCAAGTCGCCAAAGACTAATCGCGTGCCGTTCCTCTGCTGAAAGGGATGGTACCGGCCGATAATCTGAGCGTGCTAGAATCGCAAAAAGCCTCCTAGCACGCGTCACCCGAACAACGCACAAACGAACGATTCGAAAACGCTTATGTCAGATTCGCGCATGCAGCTCGTGCCCATGGTGGTGGAACAGACCAATCGCGGGGAACGAGCGTACGACATCTTTTCGCGGCTGCTGAAAGACAGCATCATTTTCATCGGCACGCCGATTGACGATCAGATCGCCAACCTCGTCATCGCGCAAATGCTGTTTCTCGAAGCCGAGGATCCCGACAAGGACATCCTCCTCTACATAAACAGCCCGGGCGGCTCGATTACGGCAGGGCTGGCGATTTACGACACGATGCAGTTTGTCCGCCCCGACGTCCAGACCACCTGCATCGGGCAGGCGGCCTCGATGGCGGCGGTGTTGCTCGCGGCCGGCGCCAAGGGCAAACGCTACTCGCTCCCGAATTCGCGCATCGTCATCCACCAGCCCCTCATGTCGGGGCTTGGGGGTCAAGCGACCGATATTGACATCGCGGCGCGTGAAATTCTTCGTATCCGCGAGCGTTTGAACGACATCCTGGTTCACCACACGGGACAGCCGATAAAACGTATACAGGACGATACCGAGCGGGACTACATCATGACTGCCGACCAGGGGAAGGAATACGGTATTATTGATGATGTCATCCGGAAACGGGCGTAACCCCTTATATGGTTAAAGCTAAAGGCGAAAACGAGGTCTTACGGTGCTCGTTCTGCAACAAAGACCAGAACGACGTCCGTAAGCTAATCGCGGGGCCGACGGTCTTCATCTGCGACGAGTGTGTCGAGGTCTGCAACGACATCATCGCCGACGATAACCGCTTCGATAACCGCGGCGTGCGCTCTTCCCTGCCCGTGCCGCAGGAAATCAAGAAGTTCCTCGACGAGTACGTCGTCGGGCAGGAACAGACGAAGAAGAAGCTCGCCATCGCCGTCTACAGCCACTACAAGCGCATCGAGATCCAGAAGCAGCCGAAGAGCCGGAACGACGTCGAGCTGACGAAGTCGAACATCATGCTCATCGGCCCGACCGGCACTGGTAAGACGCTGCTCGCGCAGACGCTGGCGAAGCTGCTGTCGGTGCCCTTCACGATCGTCGATGCGACGACGCTCACCGAAGCCGGCTACGTCGGCGAGGACGTCGAAAACATCATCCTCAAGCTCCTGCAGGCCGCCGGTGGCGACATCGAGAAGTGCCAGCAGGGCATCATCTACATCGACGAAGTCGACAAGATTTGCCGCAAGGACGAGAACCCGTCGATCACCCGCGACGTGTCGGGCGAAGGCGTGCAGCAGGCCTTGCTGAAGATCCTGGAAGGCACGGTTGCCAATGTTCCGCCGCAAGGGGGCCGGAAGCACCCGCACCAGGAGTTCTTCCAGATCGACACGACCAACATCCTCTTCATCTGCGGCGGCGCGTTCGTGGGCCTCGAGAAGATTATCGAGCGTCGCGCCGGCAAGAAGACGCTGGGCTTCAAGGCCGAGGTGAAGTCAACCCGCCATCGTGACCTCGGCGCCACACTCGAGCGCGTCGAACCCCAGGACCTTATTAAGTACGGTCTCATCCCCGAATTCGTCGGCCGTTTGCCGGTCGTCGGCACCCTGCACGAGCTCGACAAACCGGCCTTAATGCAGATCCTGACGCAACCTCGCAATGCCATCACGCGTCAATACCAGAAGCTGTTCGAGTACGAGAACGTGAAGCTGCGCTTCGCGGACGACGCCCTCGAAGCGATTGCCGAGTCGGCCCTCGAGCGCAAGATTGGCGCCCGAGGCCTCCGGATGATCATCGAGGACTTGATGCTCGATCTCATGTACTCGCTCCCGAACCAGAAGAAGGTGCGCGAGTGCGTGATTACGCGTGAAGTCGTAGAAGCGAAAGACAAGCCGATCACGCTTATTGAAAAGGCCGGTTAACTTTCGGCTTTGGACTTTAGGCTGTGGGCTTTGGGCCTGGACACGCGCGACAGCGTGACCAGCCAAGAGCCTGAAGCCTAGAGCCCAGAGCCGCGAGTCACAGGAGTATCCATTTGGAAGTCTACGAAACCCTCCCTATCGTTCCGTTGCGCGACGTCGTGGTATTCCCGCACATGATGATGCCATTCGTCATTGGACGGCCCTCGTCGACACGGGCGCTGGAACATGCCCTTGGCAAAGACAAGCGCATCTTCCTCGCGGCACAGCACGACGCGTCGACCGACGACCCGAAGCCCGACGACATCTACACCATGGGCTGTGTGGCGAACGTCGTCCAGAGCCTGAAGCTGCCCGATGGCAACATCAAGGTGCTGGTGGAAGGCGTCGAGCGCGCGCGCGCCGTCGAATGGAAGGAAGACAAGGGTTTCTATCGCGTCGTCGTGAAAGTACTGCCGCGGCAGAAAGAAATGCCGCCCGACATCGAAGAAACGATGACGCGCGTCGTGTCGCTGTTCGAGCAGTACGTGAAACTGTCGAACAACCTGCACTATGACGCCATGATTGCCGCCGTCCGCGTCGACGATCCGGGCCGTCTGGCCGATACCATTGCCGCTCACCTCTTGGTGGGCGTTGACGAAAAACAGAACCTGCTCGAAATTGTCTCCCCCGTCGAGCGGCTCAACCGCATCGCCGGCATTCTCGAAATCGAGGTCGACAAGCTCCAGGTGGATCGCCGCATCCAGTCTCGCGTCAAAAAGCAGATGGAGAAGGCGCAGAAGGAGTACTACCTCAACGAGAAGATGAAGGCGATCCAGAAAGAACTGGGCCGCAAGGACGAGAAGGGCAACGAGATTGACGATCTGAAGAAGAAGATCGAGCAGTCGAAGATGCCCAAAGATGTCGAGGAGAAAGCCATCCAGGAGCTGAAGCGCCTGGAAGCGATGCCTCCGATGTCGGCCGAAGCCACCGTGTCGCGCAACTACCTCGACTGGTTGATTGCGGTGCCCTGGTACAAGAAGTCGCGCGAGAGCCGCGACCTGAAGCGCGCGGAAGAAATTCTGCACGCCGATCACTACGGCCTCGAGAAGATCAAGGACCGCATCCTCGAATTCCTCGCCGTGCGCGCGCTCGTCAAGAAGCCGAAAGCGACGATCCTTACGCTGTCCGGGCCTCCCGGAGTCGGCAAGACCTCGCTCGCCAAGTCGATCGCCAAGGCGATGAACCGCAAGTTCGTGCGGCTGTCGCTCGGCGGCGTGCGCGACGAAGCGGAAATCCGCGGCCATCGCCGCACCTACATCGGCGC
>JANMJM010000181.1:0-1820 GCA_031371345.1 Vicinamibacteria bacterium | reverse complement strand
GTGGTGTCTCAGCAGGACGAGAAATCTCAGGTGAAGAATCGCGCGAAGGCGATGAAAGTGCTTCGCTCGCGGCTCTACGAGATGGAGCTGCGCAAACAGCAGGAAGCCATCGCTAAAGATCGCCGCAGCCAGGTTGGCACCGGCGAGCGATCGGAAAAAATCCGCACCTACAACTTTCGCGATAACCGCATCACCGATCACCGCGTGAACTTTACGACCCATCAGCTGGTGGAAGTGCTCAACGGCGATCTCGCGGAGCTGCTCGACCACGTCGTCACGCATTATCAAACGGAGAAACTGAAGGACGCGACAACCGTCGAGGCAAAGTGACGATTCACGATCTCGTCCAGGGCGCGCGCAATCGCTTCATGCAGGCGGGCATCAGCGCCGGCCTGGCGTCGCTCGACGCTGAATTGCTCGCCCGCCAAGTGCTCGGCTGGGACAAGGCACGCTTTCTCACAGACCGACACGAGAACGCGACGAGCATCTTTCTCCTGAATTTCGAACATCTCGTCGCGCGTCGCGTACGCCGCGAGCCCATCTCCTACATCACCGGCACGCGCGAGTTCTGGGGAATCGACTTTGAGGTGACACCGGACGTGCTCATTCCGCGGCACGAAACGGAGTTCATCGTCGAAGAAACTCTCGAGCGCGTCGACAAAGATGCACGTCCCGTAATTGTGGATGTGGGCACTGGCAGCGGCTGTATTGCCATCGCGCTTGCGCGCGAGGTGCCAGGCGCCCGGGTCATTGCGACCGACGTGTCGGCGGTTGCGCTGGCGGTGGCGCGCCGTAATGCCGTGCGCCATGGCGTCGGCGATCGCGTGACGTTTGTCGAAACCAGCTTCCTGGATGGCATCGACGACATGGCCGACGTCATCGTGTCAAACCCGCCCTACGTACCGTCGGTATCGGGACCGGGATTGACGCCCGAAGTGCGAGATTACGAACCAAGCGTGGCGCTCTTTGGCGGCGAAGACGGGCTCGAGGGCCTTCGGCGAGTCCTCGAAGCGGCTCTGCCTCGGCTCGTCGCCGGAGGCTGGCTCATCATGGAATTCGGGTGTGGCCAGGACGATCAGGTGTCTGCGCTCGTTCCGCATTACGCCGGACTGACGTTGGCCAAGATCCGGCACGACCTTCAGGATATTCCGCGCACGGCGATCATCCGGAAAGCGGCATGACCGATTGCCTGTTCTGCAAGATCGTCAAGCACGAGATTCCCGCGAAGATTCTTTACGAAGACGATCGGCTGTTGGCGTTCGAAGACATCAATCCTCAGGCTCCTCTGCACGCGCTCGTCATTCCAAAAATACACGTCGCCACCTTGAACGATCTGGCGGCGGAGCACGAACCGCTGGTTGGCGAGATGACGCGGCGCGCCGCGTCGATCGCCAGGGAGCGAGGGTACGCCGATCGCGGCTTCCGCACCGTGTTCAACACGAACCGCGAGGCAGGCCAGACGGTATTTCACATTCATCTGCACCTGCTTGCCGGGCGGGCGTTTCACTGGCCTCCGGGATAGCTTCGCCTCGAGGAACTGTGAAGCCTCTTACCGTGGCCACATCATTCCAAAAACTCCGGCGGTAAGTAAGGCGTAAACGAGGCCGTCGAAGATCAATTTTCCGGTCTTCGACCAAGGGCGCCGGTACCAGATCGAGTCGTGGAGCAACGCGAGCGAGTAGCCCATGAACGCCGTGGTTCCAATGAATCGGAACACGGTCAGATAATCGGCGCCGGGCGCGGCCGCGCGGCCGGTTAAATAGGCGGCGAATACGTTCACGACGACGATGTTGCAGAACCAGAGCGCGAGGCGTGGCGCC
>JANMJM010000151.1:0-23337 GCA_031371345.1 Vicinamibacteria bacterium | reverse complement strand
CCTACGCGTGGGCGAGCTGGGAACGGCAGGTCAGGAAAATCTTTCCATCGGCCGCTGAATTTCCGATCATCGACCTTCCGATCAGCCACTCGATGTTTCACACTCTGTTCGACGCGAAGCGATTCCCGCAAATCCCGTCGATTGGATGGACGAACAGCGGGTCGACCTCCGAGAGAGGGGCCGACAGCGCGACGCCGTATCCACGCGCCATCCTGGACAGCAAGGGTCGCATCATGCTGTTCATGTCGATGAACACCGACTTCGGCGACGCGTACGAGCGCGAAGGCGACGACCCGACATATTTCTATACGTTCTCCGTCGAAGGTTATGCCATCGGGATCGACGTCATCCTTTATGCGATGACGCACTGATGATCCTCCGCGTTCTTGCCCTGACGCTTCTCGTCACCACCCCGCTTGACGCGCAAGACCCCAACATGCAGCTGATCGACGCAGCGATGCGCGGCGACGCCGCGCAAATCAAGGCGCTGCTGAATTCCGGCGCGACGCCCGACATTCCCGATGAGGATCATCGAACACCGATTGCCTACGCGGCAGCGCACGGCAGCCTCGACGCTGTACGGCTCCTTGTCGATGCCGGCGCTCGTGTGGACGACAGGGACAAGGAAGGAGGCTCGGCGCTGATCATGGCGGCAGCCGGTGGGCACACCGCTATCGTCGAACTGCTCGTCGAGAAAGGCGCCGAGGTGCGTGCGGCCGATCTCGACGGAACGACGGCACTAATGGCGGCGGCGTCGACAGGCCACACCGACACAGTGCGGTTCCTGCTGGCGCGCGGCTCGAACGTGAACGCGAAGAATTCAGTCGGCACCACCGCGCTGATGGCCGCCGCGTTCGCGAGTCACACCGACACCGTGAACCTTCTGCTGTCGGGCGGGGCAAATCTCAACGCGACAGATGCTCAGGGCCGCACACCGCTGATGGCTGCCGCGATTAATGGTGTCACCGAAGTCGCGCAGGCATTAATCGCCAAGGGCGCCGACATCGAGGCCACTGAGCAGAACGGTGAGACGGCGCTCGTTTACGCAGCCGCCAGCGGTCAACTCGCCGTCGTGAACGTGCTGTTGAACGCCGGCGCGAAGGAGGGGGCTGCGCGAGGATTTCTCGTCGCGGCTTCCAAATGCCACGACGAGGTCGTCGCGCGGCTGCTCGAGCAGGGTCCGCTGAATATCGATGTGAACGTAAAGGATGGGGGCGGGCTCAGCTCCACACTCGCCGCCGGCATGGGCGGTTGCGCCCAGACGATGCGCTATCTCATTTCGAAAGGGGCCACCGTCGATACGGTGAACGCTGAAGGCACGTCACCGCTGCTGGCCGCGGCGTTCGCCGGCAGCGCCGACACGATGCAAGTGATTCTGGAACATTCTGCCAAAGTGAACCTGCCAGACAAACGTGGGCGCACGCCGCTCATGGGCGCGGCCGTCCGAGGAATGTTAGAGATGGTGAAAACGCTTGTCGAAAAGGGCGCCGATGTGAAGGCGCTCGACGAAGACCAACGCTCGGCGGCGGGTTACGCGGCTCTGGTCGGCGAACAAGACGTCGTGAGGTTTTTTCAGTCCCTACCCAAGTAACAGCCCATTGGCATCAGCTTGATACTATTAGTCCAATAGCGATGCCTCCCTCGCGTCTCTCCTTCATGCTCCGCGCGTTTTCCTACAAAAACTATCGGCTCTTTTTCGGTGGTCAGATTCTCTCGCTCGTCGGCAGCTGGATTTCGATGACCGCCACGAGCTGGCTGGTGTACAGGCTTACGGGCTCGGCGTTCATGCTTGGCGTCGTCGGCTTCGCCGGTCAGATACCCGGGTTCGTTGTGGGACCGTTCGCTGGCGCCTATCTCGATCGCTGGGATCGTCACCGCGTCCTTGTCACGACGCAGACCATTTCGATGGTCCAGTCGTTCATCCTGGCAACGCTGACGCTCACCGGACACATTACGGTCGAGGCCATCGTGATTCTGAACGCTGTTCAAGGCGTCGTGAACGCCTTCGACATGCCCGCGCGCCAGACATTCCTGGTCACGATCATTTCCGACAAGGAGGATCTTGCGAACGCTATCGCGATGAACTCGTCGATGTTTAACGCCGCACGGCTCGTCGGTCCATCGATTGCCGGCATCATCATCGCCGCGTCCGGCGAGGGTCTGTGCTTCCTGATCGATGGCGTCAGCTATCTGGCGGTGATCCTGGCGTTGCTGTCGATGAGGGGGCTGCAGAAACCGGCGGTGCCGCTATACAACGTGACGGTGAGGACCCAGTTCATGGAAGGGTGGCGGTACGTGTTCGGCTTTCGGCCGATTCGATCGCTCATTTTGCTCCTGGGATTTATCTGCCTCGTCGGCATGCCCTATGCGGTGCTGATGCCTGTGTTTGCCACCGAGGTGCTTGGCGGCGGACCGAACACCCTTGGAATTCTGATGACGGCAGTGGGATTTGGCGCCCTCGGCGGAGCGCTGTGGCTGGCAAGCCGGCGATCGGTCGTTGGCCTCGGGCGCATCATCATGGTTTCAACGGCCGTGTTTTCGGGCGGCCTCGTGATGTTTTCGTTCTCACGTGTGCTGTGGCTCTCGGTCCCGGCGCTTGCCGTGGCGGGATGCGGGATGATGGTGATGATGGCGTCGGCCAACACAGTGATTCAAACGATCGTGGACGACGAGAAGCGGGGACGCGTGATGAGTTTCTACACGATGTCCTTTCTAGGCACGGCCCCGTTCGGCAGTCTTTTCGCCGGCTCATTGTCTGCTCGAATCGGCGCGCCGCACACCGTGCTGCTGAGCGGCCTCCTTTGTTTTGGCGCTACGGCATGGTTCAGCCAGGAGTTGCCGGCAATTCGCGCGGTCGTGCGCCCCATTTACATAAGGATGGGGATCCTGCCGGAAGTCGCCAGCGGCCTGCAAACGGCCTCCAACCTCTTGACACCGCCAGAGCAGGAATAGTGCATCGAGGCCGATCGTGGACGGTCACCGCGAAGGAGGCCGGCGTGGCGCTGGACAAGTTTCTCGCCGCAGGCGATCGCCTCGGCTCACGATCGAAAGCGGCGGCGGCCCGTGAGCGCGGGAAAGTGTTCGTCAACAACAGCGAGGCGGGAAACGCCCAGGCTGCCCTCAAGTTGTCGGTTGGCGACGTTGTGCGGGTCTGGGACGATCGGCCAGGCAGCGCGAAGCGCCGCGCGTCGCCGATCACCTCTGGCGACCTGCGGATTCTGTACGAAGACGAATACCTCATCGTCCTCGACAAACCTGCCGGGCTGCTCGCGGTGCCGCTCGAGAAGCGAGGCGAAGAGACGTCGATCTTCGACCAGATCGCCGATCATCTGCGTTCGCACGGAAAGCGAAAAGTCTTTGTTGTCCATCGGATCGATCGCGACACATCTGGCATCGTGCTCTTCGCCAAAGATCCGCGCACGCAGGGCTCGCTGAAAGCGCAATTCCGCGACCGCACGCCCGAGCGCGTGTATCTGGCCGTCGTTTACGGCACGCTGCAGCCTCCATCGGGCACATGGCGCGATTATCTCGTGTGGGACACCAAGGCGCTGATTCAGAAAGAAACGCACCCCCACGATCCGCGTGCGGCTGAAGCCATCAGCGACTACAAGGTGGTCGAGTCGTTTGGGGTCAACAAGCTTGATTGAAGTCAGGCTGACGACCGGCAAGCGGAATCTGATCCGCATTCAAGCCAGGCTGCGCGGTCACACTCTGGTCGGCGAGGTGCGATACACATTCGGTCCCGACGAGTTACGGCCGGTCCTGTTCGGCCGGCAGGCGCTTCACGCGTGGCGACTGGGCTTTCGCCATCCGGCAGAAAATCGCAATATCAAGTTCGAAGCTCCCATTCCCGACGATCTGCGCCAGCTTATCGGACGCCTCCGTTCGACGACGAACTAACAACCAACCAACCAACCAAACCGGGCACGTGATGTGCAGCCGATAGCCCAAACTTCCCCGATCCATCGATCGGGCCTGGGAAAACGGAGTCAATGATGAAATCAATGTACAAACCCAATATCTCTAAGACTGAACGGTGGACATCATCACTGATGGGTACCGCCTTCGCGCTCATCGGCCTCCAGCGCTCGAACAAGGCCATGGGTCTCGCGGGTCTCGCGTTGTTGGGTCGCGGTGCGTCGGGATACTGCCCGGTTAGCGCAGCGCTTGGGCGCGACACGGCTTCGCAGTACGACACGCGGGCCCGCCTCGGTGGGTTGCGGGGTGTCCGGGTAGAGGCGGCCATCACCATTTATCGCCCGCAGGTCGAGGTCTATGCGTACTGGCGCAACGTCGAAAATCTCCCGAACTTCATGGACCACCTGGAAGCCGTGCAGGACATCGACGGCCATCGGTCTCATTGGGTCGCGAAAGGGCCGTTGGGTGTGCCGGTCGAGTGGAATGCTGAGATCATCAACGACCTGCCTCCTGAACTGATTGCTTGGAAGACCGTCGGCGATTCGGACGTCGTTAGCGCGGGGTCGGTGCGGTTCAGGCAGGCGCCGGGCGATCTCGGCACGGAAGTAAGGGTCAAGCTTCAATACGACCCGCCAGCAGGCAAAATCGGCGCGACAGTTGCCTGGATGCTCGGCGAAGATGCGCAGCATGCCGTTGAAGAGGATCTGCGCCGGTTCAAGCAGGTGATCGAGGCGGACGAAGCGGTCACCGACGCACGCCCTCGCGGATCTTCCGGCAAGCGGAAGCGCCGCGACGCAGAAGCGGCGCAGATGATGACGGACCCCATCACCGCGGTATGAAGCAGGCTATAGGCTCTGGGCTTTAGGCTGAGGCCCAGAGCCAAAACTCCAAAGCCCAAAGCCTATTTCACGTCCAGTAACTCCATCTCGAACACCAACGGTGCATTCGGCGGAATTGATCCGTCGGGTGTACCTTGCGCTCCGTATCCCATCTCGGTCGGGATAATGAGCCGCCGCTTTCCGCCGACGCGCATGTCGTTAAAGCCCTGATCCCATCCGGGAATCACCTCACCTGCACCGAGCGTAAAACTGAACGGCCCGCGCCCAATCGACGTGTCGAACTGCGATGCCTTATGGTCGGGCTTGTTCGGGTCGTACACCCATCCGGTGTAATTCACAGTGATGCGCGCCGTTCTCGCCGCGCGCGTTCCCGTTCCGGTCGTCAGATCGGTCTGGGAGAACGCAGGCTGCGGTCCCGTGTAGGGACCGGCGGCCCCTGTTCCTTTGCCGCCTCCGCACCCGATCGCCGCTACGCACAAGATCAAACACACGAATCGTCGTCTCATCTCCGGTTTCCTTTTTACATAACTGGTTCTATGTCGTGGATTCTTCCAATATCAATCGACACCGGCGCGTCCGGCTCGGGGGGAAGGAAGATCGACGTGAAGCGGGCGCCCCACACAATGTCTTCAGGGAGGTACGACGAGCGCGCATGCACCGTCTGCTCGAATGTTTCGTCGATGCCCGAGAGCAGCACCAGCACCTCGGCCCCGATGTGTTCTAGATCCTTCCGCGTCATGCCATAGAAGGGACTCGACTGATCGATCGGGTGCACGACGGTCCACGCGAGTGGAAAAAAGACTACCGAATTCCGTTCGAGCGGAATAGGAACGAACTGTCGTGTTGTGTCGCCGCGGCCGTTCGGCTGGAACGAGCTGAACAGCACCTGTGCCTCGAGCTCGATAATGTCGCTGCTGCGCGCATTCGCGATGCGGAACTCGAAGGCCTGTCCTTCGCCGTACGGAGCGATGACGGCGAAATCGCTGAAGACGATAGTCGGCCGCGGGCGCGCAAACCTTGCGAACAACAAACCGATCGAGACGGCGTGATACACCATGCCGACGACGGCGACAGCTTCTGCAAGGACGTTGGCCGCCACACCGTTCGGGGCAAGTTGTCCGTACGAGATCGTGACAAATGTTTCAACGCTGAAGAAAAACGCCTGAACGAAGCGATAGTCGCCGAGCATGGATGCACCGGGGCCCTTGAGCGCGTCCGGTCCAAGTGCAACAAAGAGCGCGGCGAACAGCGCGTTCAAGATTAGATAGCCGACGGTGATCAGGCCGATGAACGTCGGCCACTCCATTTTCAGCAGATAGTGCGGCGCCAGCGTCTCGACGAGGTCGAGACCGGATCGGACGACATTGAACGTGCCGTTGCGATTCAGCAGCCGATGGCGCCTGTGCTGGCTAACAACCGCGCCGAAGCCGAGATCGCGATCACGTTGCTGCTCCTCAGCAGTTCGTCGGGAGGAGAGGGGACTGGGGTCCATGGGAGGCGTTGAAGAAAGGGGTAAGGGGTAAGTGTCGCGCCTTGTCCCTCGCCCCTGAGGTCATCACGATTATAGGTCGAAGGGGTTGAGCCTCGACGAGGTCGCGGTTCGGATCGACGTACTTGGTATCATGCCTCTTCATGATTCCTCCCGACCAATACTAAGCTTCGAAAGCCATGCCACTGCGCCATCATGGGCTGCCCGCCGACCGCGAACACTCGCTCCTCAGCGTGTTGGTGCGCGTGGCCATCGCATCGAACCTGGCCACATCGCTCGAGGCTGCAGGCCAGATCGCCGTCAGCGCGATTTGCGAGGTCACAGGATGGGGCATCGGTCATCTGTATGTCGTCGATACGGAGGACGCCGACCAGCTTATCTCGACCAACGTGTGGTGCACGTCCGACCATGAGCGGTTCGACGACTTCCGTTCGATAACTGCCAGCACGCCGCTTCGCCGTGGGGTGGGATTGCCCGGCCGGGTGCTGGCATCTCAGCAACCTGTCTGGATCACCGACGTGACGAAGGACGAAAACTTTCCCCGCGGTCGGAACGCTCTTGATCTCGGGATCAAAGCCGCGTTCGCGGTGCCCGTCTTGTCGGGTTCGAACGTGCTCGGCGTGCTCGAATTCTTCAACGCAAAGGCGATCGAGCCGGACGACGCGTTACTGCATGTGCTGGCGCAGGTCGGCAGCCAGCTCGGTCGCGTCGCCGAACGCGAGCGCGCCGAAGGGGCGCTGCGCGCATCCGAGAGCCGGTTCCGCGCGCTGGCGCAATCTGCCGTCGACGCGATCGTCTCGGCCGATCGGCGTGGGCAGATCACCTTTTGGAATGAGTCAGCCGAGCGCCTCTTCGGCCATACCGCCGCCGAAGCTCTTGGGCAACCGCTGACGCTGCTGATGCCGGAGCGGTTTCACGCGGCGCATACGCAAGGCATTGCGCGTGTCGGGCAAGGCGGTGCGCAACGTGTGATCGGGCGCACGGTCGAGCTTGCGGGTCTGCGAAAAAACGGAGAGGAATTTCCTCTCGAGCTGTCGTTGTCGAAATGGAACGCGGGCGCAGAGATGTTTTTCACCGGCATCATCCGCGATACTTCAGAGCGCAAGCGCGTCGAGGGCGCGCTCCGCGACACTGAAGATGCGCTGCGCCAGGCGGCGAAACTGGAGAGCATCGGCAAGCTGGCCGGCGGCGTCGCGCACGATTTCAATAATCTCCTGACCGTCATCGTCGGCTACGTAGAGATGCTGCGCATGTCGGAGTTGCCTGCGCGGCAGTCGCGCATGGTCGATCGCATTCGCAACGCGGCCGATCGCGCATCTTCATTGACCCAACGGTTGCTCGCCTTCAGCCGGAAGCAATTGCTGCAGCCGGCCGTGATTAATCCTGGAGATCTTATTCTTGGCATGGAAGACATGCTGCGTCGTTTAGTCGGCGAGCACGTCGATGTCACGGTGAACGTCACACGGGACGTGTGGCCCGTGAAGGTCGATCCGAACCAGGCCGAACAAATGGTGTTGAACCTCGCCATCAACGCGCGCGACGCGATGCCTGATGGGGGACGCCTGACGATCGGTCTCGAGAATCGATCGCTTCCGCAAGGCGAGTACGTCGTGCTGACGGTCGCCGACAACGGATCGGGCATGGACCCGGCAACGCAGGCGCGAGTGTTCGAGCCGTTCTTCACGACCAAACCGGTCGACAAAGGTACTGGGCTGGGACTCGCCATGGCGCACGGCTTCGTCAATCAGAGCGGAGGTTTCATTCAGCTCGACAGCGATCTGGGCCGCGGGACGACGTTCTCGGTGTTCCTGCCTAGCGCGTCCGGACAGGAAGTCAGTGCGGCTGCCGTAGCGCCGGACGTAGAGTTGCCGAAGGGAACCGAGACGATCCTCGTCGTGGAAGACGAGGCCGAGGTGCGGGTGCTGCTGGTCGAGGCGCTGAAGGGCGCTGGCTACGCCGTGCTCTCGGCGGCCCGCCCCGAAGAAGCGATCAGGATTAGTCATCGGCATCCCGGTCAAATCGCGCTCGTCGTCAGTGATGTCGTCATGCCCGAGATGGCGGGTCCGAAGCTGGTCGAGCGAATCGCCGACGAGCAAACACGAATGCGTGTGCTGTACATCTCCGGGTATGCCGACGATGAATTCGTTCAGCGCGGACTGCAGGAACGTTCCATTAATTTCCTCCAGAAACCGTTCGAGCTTCCCGCGATGCTGGCGATGGTCCGCAGGGTGTTGGATTTCACTACATAGCGCGCACGCCGAAAACCGGTTTTCGGTGTTTTTGTTCCGAAAAACCGAACGGCACACCTTCTGCTTTACGTCGAACCGAAAAGGAGGTGTCCCAGTGCTTTATTATGCGCTTGTATTCCTGATTGTCGGGTTAGTGGCCGGTGTCTTGGGCGCGACGGGCGTTGCCGTGATCGCGTCGAAGATCGCGTGGATTCTCTTCATCGTCGGCATCGTCCTGTTGGTGATTCATCTCGCCACAGGCCGGAGAGGTCCAGTCATCTAAGTACTCGGGCCGGCCTTCGGGCCGGCCGCCTGTCCCACCGCGTTTTTGTTAGATGCCGAAACGTCATCTGGCCTCCCTTGTTCTCCTTCTCTTTTTCGTTGCCGGTGTTACGCCTGCGTGCAGCGAAAAAAGCACCGCGGGCTCGCAACCTCAAGTCGTTGCCGCCGCCGATCGCTCACCGCTACCCAGTAAAGCCGCTGCGATTCGATTCGCGATCATTGGCGACGCGGGTCAGTGGAGCACGCAACAGCGCGAGCTCGCCCAACAGGTTATCGCGCAGCGCGCACAATTCCCTTATGAGTTCGTGTTGATGCTGGGCGACAACAACTACGGCGACGGGTCGCCTGAATCCTATCGCCTGCGGTTTGAAGAGCCGTACACGCCGTTGATCCAGGCGGGTGTGAAGTTTTACGCCGCGCTTGGTAATCACGACATCGGTCCGCAGTGGAACTACCCACTTTTCAACATGAACGGTCACAGGTATTACACATTCGAAGAGAAAACGGGCGTGCCGTTGATTTCAGAGAATGCGGTACGGTTCTTCGTGCTCGACACGAACAATCTGGACGACGATCAAGTGGCCTGGCTTGACAGAGAGCTTTCAGGGTCACATGCCGACTGGAAGATTGTCTACTTTCACCATCCGATGTACACCTCGGGGCGGTACTACTGGTCGACGCTCCTTCGCCGCCGGACGCTCGAGCCGGTGATGGTGAAGAGCGGTGTCGATCTTGTGTTGGCTGGGCACGAGCACGTCTACGAGCGGATGGTGCCGCAGAACGGCATCATCCATTTCACGTCGGGCTCCGCTGGCGCCGTCCGGGTTGGCGATTTGAAGCCGTCGCCATTGACGGCGAAAGGTTACGATCGCGACCTCAGTTTCATGCTGATGGAAATTTCCGGCGATACGTTGTACTTCCAGACGATCAATCGGCTCGGCGAGACGATCGATAGCGGGCGGATTACGAAGAAGAAGGACCAGAGGGACACGACGATCGGTCCGACACTTGGCGCACCTTCTCTTCAAACGCGGCAGCCCACTGGGGCACATCCCGAAAGCCCGCGGCCGTAAACAGCGTCTCGATTTGCACCTTCGACAGCTGCCTCAGCCGATCCCCTAGCAGCCGCCGCCCCTCTTCCGAAATGCGAACGTCCTCGAATGTTGCGCCGCCCCACGGCATCGTCTTCATGCTGATGGTGCAGCGTGCGGCGTCAGACCAAATTGGCGTGCGCGACCACTTCGCGAGGTTCAATTTCGACGGCCCGAAGTCGGAGCCGGTGTCCTGGATCATCGCGAGCGGATGCTTGCAGTCCTCGGATTTTGAGCCCGCGCAAATCAGCCGTTGGTTGGGCGCTTTGTTGTCCCAGTGGCTTAAGAACATTGCCATCAGTCGCAGGGCGTCGACCTCTGCGCGACTGGCTCCGCCGCGCAACGGGTCGATGTTCGAGAGTTCGTAGAACCCCCAGCCTTTGTCGTCGCCAGCTCCGATAGAGTCGCCTTCCAGTTTCCGCTCGACGGCCACATTCTGAAAGTCGATGGCGTGGTCGTACTCGAGATGTTTATCGAACGCCTTTAAGATTCCGAGCTTCTGCATCATGACGCGGACATGAAATGGCGCCACGACGCACCCGAAACACCGAAGGGTCTTGACGCGACTCATCCGATCGGCGCCAAACCCGAGCGCATGCAGCAGCCGGGTCGCCGCGAGCTCGGCGGGAATTTCCGCGGTCCAGCCGTATTTGACCTTAATCTCTTCGCCGCCCGGCAGCTCGCAATCGAACTTTGGCGTGGTACCGGTCGGCTTGGCCGGTAGGAAGCGGCACGTGGTCAGCGTCGTATCGATGACGCCATCATTGGGGTCTTTCGAAAAATCGATGGTTGATGCATCGAACGTCTCGTGCCGGAAAACCTTGGCGCGCGCCAGCGCATCGTTCCGAACGTGTAATTGCTCAGCGGACGGCGGTTGCACCGGTTCAGCTCGGCCCGATTTGTCTGGCCATGCCAGTCCAATCGTGCTGAGAGCCACGAGGCTGAGGCCGAACACCGTCCCCTTCATGGACATCGATAAAGCAAACGACGGACCACGAGTACGCGTTGGAACAATGTGTCTGGATTCCAGTCAATTCTGGCGCTGCGCCGTGTCCCAGGCGCGCTTTTGTGGCAAAAAATATGCAAAAACCTGCGTCTCGCATGAGGCATTTGCGAATCCGTCGATCCGCCATCTCCTGTTTGTTCGTCCTGACCATCGTCTGCACCTCGACGCGTTGCGGCCAATCGCCGATGGTTCCATTTCGACGCGCGATCGATCAGGCGGCGTCGTGGGCTGCGGCCATTCGATACGCTCACGATCTGGAGTCTCAGCGTGCCGTGCCTGCAACCTATCTGAAACAGATCGTCACGGATGGAGGCCCAGAAATCGACACAGTTCGTCAGACGATAGAGCAGATTACCGATCTCCCAGTGCATCTCAAAGGACAAGCCATCACGCTGTGTGAGCAGATGATGGCGGTGCTGAACGCAGCCAGCAGCGATCCACGGTCGCTCGACGTCGCGCGACTGAAGCAGCTAGAAGACACACTCCGCTCGCTCATTCGAACGGCAGGCCGACCATGAAAAACGTGACGAAGGTCCTGCTGGGCGTTCTGACCAGCGTCGGAGGATATCTTGAAGTGGGCTCGCTCGGCACGGCGCTGCAGGCGGGATCGAGTTACCGCTACGAACTGTTGTGGCCGATTGCGCTCGGCACGGTCTGTATTGCATGTTGCGTCGAAATGAGCGGGCGCCTCGCGGCGGTGAGCAAAGAAACGGTCTACAGTGCCGCGCGCGAGCACTTCGGATTCACGTTCCAGTTCTGGCCTGTCGCCGCCCAGATCCTCGTCGATCTGTTCGTGCTCGCTGCTGAAATTGGCGGCGCGTCGCTGGCACTCGAGCTGATGACCGGCATCTCGATGCAACTCTGGGCCGTGCCTGTCACGTTTCTGATTTGGGTGGTGTTGTGGCGCGGCACGTTCGGCATAATCGAAAACAGCGTCGCGGTGCTCGGCTTGGTGACGCTGTCGTTTATCGTGGCGGCGACGCGGCTTCATCCGGACTGGAGTGAGGTCGCTCGCGGCCTGATTCCGCATCGATCGTCAGACGATCCGACGAAGTACGCCTATTTCGCCGTCAGCATCCTGGGCGCCACCATCAGTCCCTACATGATCTCGTTTTATTCCTCCGGCGTGATCGAGGAAAAGTGGAAGACGAGCGATCTTGCCGCCAACCGTATCAGCGCCGGCCTCGGTATGACCTTCGGCTCGATGATTGGCATGTCGGTTGTCGTCGTCGCCGCGCTCACACTGGCGCCGCGCGGCATCGCCGCCCACACATATCAGCAGGCGGCGGTCGCCTTGAGCCAGCCGCTTGGCCGCTGGGGTTTCTGGCTCTTCTGCGCGTCTATGTTCGTGGGCTGCGTGGGCGCTGCGTTCGAGCTGGCGCTCGACGCCAGCTACGTCGTCGCGCAGACGTTTGGCTGGAAATGGGGCGAAGATCAAACGCCCGACGCCGAGGCGCGGTTTGCGATGATCTATACCGGAGGTCTTCTGCTTGCGCCGCTTCCAACGCTTGCGGGCGTCGATCCGCTGAGGTTCACGATGGTCTCGATGTCGCTCACGGTCCTTGCGCTGCCGCTCGTCGTCGGACCGTTGCTGGTGCTGATGAACGACCGGCGGATCCTGAAAACCCACGTCAACGGGTGGTTCTCGAACCTCGCCGTCGGCGCGGTCATCCTCATCGCGGTCGCCTTAGCGCTGGTGGCCATTCCCCTGCAGGTGCTTGGTGACTGATCTTCACATGGCGCGCGACGTTCTCGACAGCGTGCTGCGCGATCGGAACGGCCGCGAGTGCGGACGTGTGGACAGCATTATTGTGAAGATACGCGACGGCGAGCCGGCCGTTGCGACCGAGATCGAGTGCGGAATCTTCGTTCTGCTGCGGCGCGTGAATCGGCGTATGGCGGAATGGCTTGAAGCTGCGGCAACGCGAGTTCTGCCGATCCCGCTCGGATCGGTGAAACTGTCTCTCGATACGTTCTCGCACGAAGGGCATTTTATCGAGCTGCCGGTTGATTGCGAGGCCGACCCTCGTCTGATGCGCGCGGAGAAATGGCTCCGCACGCATGTGATCGAGCGCATTCCCGGCGGCACCGCGGCTAAAGTGAAATGAAAATGCGCACCGTCCGCCTGGAGCATCTCCTTGGCAGCCGCGTCGACTCGGTCGACGGATTCCGCGTCGGTCGCATCGAGGAGATCCGCGCCGAGCGCCATCAGGGAGAGCTGCAGCTTGTCGAGTATCACCTCGGCTCCGGGGCGCTCCTCGAGCGCTGGTCGCTTACGCGCAATCTGTTCGGTCGACGGACGCATCAGATTGTCGTCCGCTGGAATCAGATCGACATTGCGCACCGCGACGGCCCGCGCCTGTTGTGCCCGGTGGATGAATTGGAGAAGCGAAACGCCTGAACGGCGAGAACACGGCCTTCGGTCGGACGCCCGTTCTGTCTCGCCGTGTCTGGCGGTTCGGTTTTCTGTGTTGCGACTCTTTGATAATGTCCCCTCTGCGACTCATTAGAAATGTCCCCCTAAGCTTACGACCTCATGGGAGGTCGTGGATTGGGACGGACAGCAATGAGCACTCGAGAGCTCACGCGCGCCGGCATTTTGGCGCGGGTGAAGGCAAAGGCATTGAGCTTGCGGTCGGCAGCGACGTTGATGGCGGTGAGTTATCGCCAGGCGAAACGGTTGTACCACCGGTATCGCGCGGCCGGCGCGAAGGGGCTGACCCATCGCAACGTCGGGCGCGCGTCGAATCGCGCCAGCCCGGGGCGACTCCGTAAACGCGTCCTGGCGCTCATCCGGCAGAAATACGGCGGCGGCGTGGATGCGCGATTTGGTCCGACACTGGCGGCCGAGCATCTGGCGAGTGAAGATGGCGTCACCGTCGATCACGAAACGTTGCGACGCTGGATGTTGGCGGCGGGGCTCTGGAGTCGCGCGCGCAAGCGCAGTCCGCATCGCCGCCGCCGCGAGCGCAAAGCGCACTTTGGCGAGCTCGTGCAGCTCGATGGGAGTTTTCACGCGTGGTGTGAAGATCGCGGGCCGCAGAGCTGTTTGCTCACCTTGGTCGATGATGCGACCGGTCAGTGCCTGGGCCGGTTGGGGGCGCAGGAAACGATCTGGGCCGCGGTGGCGGTGTTACGCGCGTGGATCGATCGCTATGGGATTCCGCGCGCCCTCTACACGGACTGGAAAAATGTGTATGTCCGCCGTCCGAATCACAAGGAGCAGGAAACCGGCGTCGAACCGGTGACGCACTTTGGCCGCATGTGTGCCCAGTTGGGGATCCGGATTATCCCGGCGAATTCCCCGCAGGCGAAAGGGCGCATCGAGCGCAATCACGGCACGCATCAGGATCGGTTGGTCAAGAAGCTGCGGCGGAAACACATTGCGGATTTGGAGGCGGCGAATCGGTTTCTGACGGAGGAGTATTGGGCCGACCACAATCGCCGGTTTGCGCTAGCGCCGGCGTCGGCGGATGACTTCCATCTGGCCCTCCCGCAGGGCGTGTCACTGGATGCGATCTTCCGCCTGGAGGAGACCCGTACGGTCTCGAATGATTGGGTGGTGCGGTACGCCAATCGATTGTTCCAGCTCGAGCGGCAAAGCCACCGCCCCCCGGCGCGCAGCACGGTCCGCGTGTTCGAAGATGCCGCGGGTCAGCTTGAAATTCGGTATCGCGATCACGTCATGCGGTGGACGCCCATCGTGACGCCGGTCCCGTCACCGCCACGCGTCATGCCGTCCCATCCCCGTCCAGCGGCCGGGGACGCGCCGCGCAGTAAGGTGCCCTGTGGCGATCATCCCTGGCGCCGTGTCGTCGAGCAGTTCCGCATCGATCAGCAACTGGATGCCGATCGGAAAGCGTACACCGCGGTGAATCCGTGAAGGCGGCCTGTGGAAGCTGCCGGAGCCGTGGACGCGAAGAGCACGCGCCCACCGCTCCTTGGAAAACTACAGAACAGTTTTCCACGAGCTTCCACAGGCGTCCTCATGCTTTATGGAAAAGGGGACATTTCTAACGAGTTAACGATGGGGACATTTCTAACGAGTCTTGACAGCGGTTCGGTTTTCTGTTGACAAGGGCCGCTCATTGAAGCAATTTGCTCCCACAGCCACAGGGGGGACGCATTGCGAACGGCACGGAGGGATTTCCTCGCGCTCATGACCGCTGGTCTGACGACGAGCGCTGCATCGGCTTTTGGACAGGGACGCGGGCGCCCGCTCGCACCCGGCGAGGTGCGCACGCCATCACGGTCGTCGGCGTCGCCGCCACCTGTGCGTAGGGCCACGGTGACCAAGCTGTTCAAGACGCCGGACGGACATCCGAACGCACTGGACGCGTCGCCCGAAGGGTTTTGGATTGGCGAGCAGGTGACCGATCGCGCCATCCTCATGAGCCTCGACGGCAAAGTGCTGCGTGCGGTCGACACCGACTGCCACAACTGCAGCGGCCTGGCTGTCGGCGGGGGCTACCTGTGGATGTCGGCCAACGGCGCGCCGCAGTTCGATCGGCCTGTGACGATCGATCGCACCAATCAAGAAATTCTTCAGTGCGATATGAACGGCAAGGTGCTGAAGCGCCACGCCGTCCCGCTCGGCGGAGGCTCAGCGACCGGCCTGGAATATGTCGATGGCACGCTATGGATGGCCACGGGCCGTCTGCGCGCGCTGATGCAAGTCGACGCGGAAACTTTTCAGCCTCTCGTCGCGCATCCATTTCAGATGGCGCGCCCGCATGGGCTGGCATGGGACACGGGCGGCGCTATCTGGGTTGTCGATGGCGACGATGCGGCGCGCATCGTGAAGATGGACGCAAAAACAGGTGCGACGCTCGAAACAATTCAGCTGGCGGCCGGCGATCCGGATCCGCACGGACTGGCGATGGTAAGCGGCAAGTTATATTTCTGCGACGCCGGCATTCACCCGGGCTGGGAAAGGGATAAGAGCCCTTCGACTGGATGGATATGCAGAGTCGATGTGATTGAGTGAATGATGTGATTGGTGATTGAGTGATTTGTGATCTGGAGGAGATGATGCGAAGGTTTCTCGCGATTGTGACTGTATGGATGATGGTGTTGGCGGCGGGCGCGCTCGTCGCGCAACAGGCCGCGCCTCCGGCAGGTGCGCCGGCTGGCGCTGGGCCGATTCCATGGGCGTATGGCTTTCCTCCGGCAGGCGCGCCGCCCGCAGCGGCTCCGGCGCCGGCTGCGCCGGATGACGGCTCGAAGAAGAGCCTGACGGGCAGCACAGGATCGTTCACGCTCACAGAAATTCGCAACGGTTTCGGTCCCGCCGATTGGTATCCGGACGATCATCCGGCGATGCCCGAGGTGGTGGCCAAGGGGCGCGCGAAAGACGTGCGTGCCTGCAGCCTCTGCCATTACCCGAATGGGAAGGGGCGGGCGGAGAATGCCTCGGTGAACGATCTGCCGGTCGCGTACTTCATCCAGCAGATGCAAGACTTCAAGAATGGCGTGCGAAAAAGCGCCGAGCCCCGTAAGGCGAACACGAACGCGATGATTGCGATCGCCAAGGGGATGACAGACGACGAGATCAAGCAGGCGGCGGAATACTTCGCCAAAGTCAAAATGACGCCGTGGGTGAAAGTCGTCGAGGTGAAAGACGTTCCGAAAACGCGCATTGCCGGCGGTCTCTTTCTGAAGCTCGACGGCACCGCGACCGAGCCCCTGGGCCAGCGAATCATCGAGGTGCCAGAGAACACCGAACGAACTGAGATGCTGCGCGATCCCCGCTCTGGGTTTATCGCCTACGTTCCCGTCGGGAGCGTGAAGAAAGGTGAGGCGCTGGTGATGAACGGCGCCGGCAAGACCACGGCGTGCGGCATCTGTCACGGTGCCGACCTGAAAGGCCTTGGACCCGTTCCAGGACTGGCTGGCCGATCGCCGAGCTATCTCGTGCGTCAGATGTGGGACATGAAAACCGGAAATCGCGCCGGAGTATGGTCCGACCTGATGAAGCCCGTACTGACGAAGCTTGCTGAAGACGATCTGTTGAACATCGCGGCTTACACCGCGTCACGGCCTCTGAACTAGTCGGTTAGTTGGTTAGTTGGTTGGTTGGTTGGTTGTTGGTTGTTGGTTGCGGAAAATACAAAGGCCGGCACTCAAATTCAGAGGCCGGCCTTTTTCTTAACTAACAACTAACAACTAACAACTAATAACTAACGCCTACCTCGGCTGTGCCGTGCGTCCGCCAGAATCTCCCGAACTCGATGGGGCGCTCGATGTTCCGCTCGAACTTCCGCTGTTCGAACTTCCGCTCGAGTAACCGGAGCCAGAGACCGTTCCGCCAGAAGACGAGTCGCCGCCTGTTGACCGCACGCCGCGCGGGGAGGTGACCGTATGCTGCACGGCCGTTCCATCATCGCCGCTGCTCGATGACGCGGTAGTCGACGACCCGGGAGTGACGCGCGTGTACCCGCGGCCATTCACCACCAGGCCGGGCGAATCGGCCGAGCCGATCGCCGTGCCCCCTCCGCCACCGCCGATGCTGCCGCTGCTGCCGGGCACGATGACCGTGTTCGGGTAACCGCGGTAGTTGTAGTTGTTGTAGTAATAGTTGCTGCCCCAGTAGGGGTACGCGAACGGCGAATAGTACGAATAATACGAATAGTACGGATCGTAGTACGGGTAGCCCATCGACCCCATCGACCCCATCGACCCGGGGAAGCCTCCGTAGATTGTCGTCCCCCCGGCGCCGATCGACGTCGGCACTGGAGGTCCTCCCGATGACGCGCGCTCGATGGTGAAACGATCGGGGAATGTTTGCGCGATCATCAGATCGATCACATCGGGCGAAACGCCGGCTTTGGCAAGCTGCGTCAACGTACGGCTGTTGAGATTGAAACGGGTGCGCGATTCGTCTAACGCTGCTTCGAGCGCGGGCGATGAAACCTTCTTGCTGGCTTCGATGACGTCTTCCATGCTCATCGTCGCCATGCTCAGCGCCTGCGCATCGGCGAAGGCACGTGCCGCCACCGAGTCGGGCAGCTCCGGGACGTTGGCGGGTCGCTCGTTCACGCGATGATAATGGCGTATGCGCACTTGCGACGTACCGTCGACGTCAGTCGCCTGCACATCGACCCATGTCGGTCCCTTCGCCATCATCGTCATGCCCGTGACGTTGCGTTTCGGCCGGGCATTGCAGCTGAGTTCCGCGCGCGTGAAAAGCCGCTCGCCATCGCGCGACCATTCGTTGGCCTGCGAGCCCTGGCAATCCGCTTCGTTCACCTGATAGGACTGCCCGTCGGCGGCGATCGTCTGCGTGAGAATGGAGCGTCCCGCGGCGTACGTCGTCATCGTGACGCCTGGTCCCGACGTCGCCGGCGCCACGCACACCATCATTACATCGGAGAACGGCACGTTCGAGGCGCGGAAGCTTTCCTGGTTCAGCCGCCAGCATCCAAGGTACGGCGTCCAGCGAGCGTCGAAGCTCCCCGCACGCGACGGTGCAGGCGCGTTCTGCGCGAACCCCGCCACGGGCACGGCCGCGAGCAGACCCATCGACAGCGTGATGATGCGGATCATGTTTTTTGTCGTCATAGTTGTTCCCCTAGAACATGTAACGGATGCCGGCGCCGACTTTCAAGCCGGTGAGATCGATGGGATCGAAACCTGTGAACGCCTTGCCCAGCGTCGCGTGCGACCAGAGGTAGCGCGCTTCGCCGTTGACGTAGAGACGCTTCCACGCTTTCACATCGACGCCGCCCAGGACGTGCGCGCTTGGCGCCCACCCTCGCGAGTCGTACATTTTGGTAAACACCGAGCTGTCGTTGAAGTCGACGAAATCGCCGGTCTGATGAAACTTATACCAGAGGGCGCCGCCGCCGGCACCCACATACGGCGTGACCGCCGAGGGGATCCATGCATGCGCGCTGATGCCGCGTCCCGGCGGAGTGAGCGCGACTTTGACCCCCGCGCTCAGATTCAACTCGCGCATCTGCGTCGTCTGTGTAATGGGCAGCCGCTTGTTGTCGACGAAATTCCGATATTCGGAGTCTTTCGACGAGCCGCTGTACTCGAACCCGTACATGATGCTGAGCCGCGAGCCGACCGGCGCGTCGACATCAACGCCGACCGCGGGCGCGTTGAAGTCTTTCTTGCTGACCGTCAGCTGATCCTGCACGAACGTAAACAGATCGCTGCCAGCCCTGGCGAAAAACCATCCCGAACGAAAGGCGACCGTGCCGTGAGGCTTGCCGAACAGAAAATCCGGGCTCTGAGCGTGCGCCGGACTCGCGAGCAATGCCACAAGCAGAATGGCCAGCGGAAGACTACTGCGCATGAAACGACCTCCAGGTAGAAGCGGCGCCATATCGCTAAGCAAGTCCGGCACCAACGTCTGAGCCCCTGGAAATTGAGGGATACCCAATAATACCCGTACCTGGGCGGCGACGGTGTCACCTATTTCGATCGAAACACGCGCCGGACACCCTTGCGCCTCATGGGCAGGCGCACTTGCGCGAGGGCGGCCCGCTTTCATGGCGGAACGAATTCGAACGGCTTGACAATATGTGTTTAAACACGTATATTACCGGTTGTGATGGCACCGCCTCCCAAAGACCTGCACGCCGAGCTGAAGATGACGAAGCCGTTCAAGTCGGTTGCCGAGGAGGCGTTGTTGAGCATCGTCCGCACGGCCGCCGTGTTTGAGCACGACTTCGCGGAATCGCTGAAGCCTTTCGGGCTGACGCCGACGCAATACAACGTGCTGCGTATTCTGCGGGGCTCGCCCGACGGCCTGTGTCGCAACGAAGTGGGCGAGCGGATGGTGACGAAAGTGCCCGACGTCACGCGGCTGCTCGACCGCATGGAGCGATGCGGGTTCATTCAGCGCCACCGCAGTGGGGACGACCGCCGCTATGTGTCGACCCGCATCACCGACAAAGGCATGAAGCTCGTCGATAAGCTCGACCGGGAGATTTGCGGCATTCATACACGGCTGTTGGGGCATCTTGGGGAGAAGAAAGCTCGGGACCTCATCAAACTGCTCTCGGAGGCTCGCGCAGCCATCTAACGGGAGTGTTTCGCGTCTAATAGGTGTTTAAACAAGTAAAGGGAGACACATGACTCAGACAACGACAGCGACGGCGGTGCGTTCGTATCAGATCGACAAGGGACACTCGGAGGTCGCGTTCCAAGTGCGCCACCTGCTGACAAAAGTCCGCGGCCAGTTCGCCGACTTCGGCGGCACGATCGCGTTCGACGAGCAGAATCCGGCCAACTCGACCGTGAATGTCACCATTCAGGCGGCGAGCATCAACACACAGACCGGCGATCGCGACAATCACCTCCGCAGCGCCGATTTTTTCGATGTGGACAAATATCCGACGCTCGCATTTACGAGCGCGTCGGTGAAGCCTCGCAGCGCCGACGCATTCGACGTGGTGGGCGACCTGACCGTCCATGGTGTGACGAAACAGGTGACGCTACCGGTGAGCTATCTCGGCAAGGCGAAAGATCCGTGGGGCAACGAGAAAGCGGCGTTCGAAACCGAGCTCACGATCAATCGTAAGGACTTCGGTCTGAACTGGAACGCCGCGCTCGAAACGGGTGGGTTCCTGGTAGGCGACGATGTGAAGATTTCGCTCTCGATTCAGGCAGTCGCGCAGTCGTAACTCAGTGTGCCCTCGAGGCCCGCACGAGATCGCAAACCATTTTGACCAGCCCCTGTGCTTCGACCGGCTTCACCAGATGCCGGTCGAAGCCGGCTGCTAAAAGCTTTTCGCTGTCGTGCGGCATGGCGTAGGCGGTACACGCAATCGCGGGCAACGTCGGCCGTGCGTGCCTCGCACGCTTGAGCAACGCGAATCCGTCCTGGTTCGGCATCGCGATATCGGTAATCAAGACGTCGACGTCGCCGCCCAACTGAACGACGGCTTCGTCGGCCGAGGACACGACTCGCACCTGAGCCCCCGAGCGCTCGAGACAAATCTGTACGAACTCGCGCGCGTCGTGGTCATCATCGACCACAAGCGCGAGTACGCCGGCGAGCAACGAGTCGGAGACCGCAGCCTGTTCGGCTTCTTTCAGAACGCCTTCGGTCGCGGCGGCGGGAAGTCGCACAGTAAAGGTCGACCCGAGGCCAAGACCCCGGCTTTCCGCTCGCACGGTTCCTCCATGGAGCTCTGCAAGCTGCTTCACAATCGCCAAGCCGAGGCCGAGTCCGGAATGCGTCCGCGTGCTTGATGCATCGGCCTGCCGGAACCGGTCGAACACGTGCGGCAGAAAATCGGGCGCGATGCCGGCCCCGGTGTCGGCGATCGTGACTTCGACGAAGGGCCCCTCGGTTCTCGCGCGAACTGTAATGCGGCCGCCGGACGGCGTGAACTTCACCGCGTTGGACACAAGGTTCCAAATCACCTGCTGCAGCCGATCGGCATCGCCGAGCACTGTCGGAAGCTCGATGAAGGCCGGGAGGTCGAGGGATATCTTCTTCGACGCGCACGACAATCGCAGTGCGTCGACGGCGTTCTCGATGACCTTCAACAAGTCGACGGGCATCGAGTTCAGCTGCAACTTGCCGGTCACGATGCGCGAGACGTCGAGCAGGTCGCTGATGAGTTTGGTCTGCGCACGCGCGTTGCGATCGATCGCCGCGAGGCCCCTGGCCACCGTGGGATCGTCGAGCTCGCGCTCCGCCAGCATCGAGCTCCATCCCAGAATGGCATTCAGCGGAGTCCGCAGCTCGTGCGACAACGTCGCCAGAAACTCGTCTTTCATCCGGTTGGCGTTCTGCGCCTCGCGAAAGAGACGTGCGTGCTCGATGGCCGTCGCCGATCGCTGCGCGAGGTCCTCGGCAATCTCGAGATCGCTCTCCGAGTACCGACGGCCTGATCCGCTCAACACGAACGTCAGCACGCCGAGCATTTTGCCCGACGATAGCAGCGGCACGGCAATCGTTGACTTTGGGCCGAGTGCCTGCACAATCTTGAAATATTCCTCGTCGATTGACGCGCGCTGCAGTCCCTCCATCGATACTTCCGGCGAGAGAACCACCTGGCCGCGCTTCATGACCTGTTCGGTGGGGAGCGAACCGGGCACGTCGGTGTAGCGATCGCGCAGCGCCACGAGCGTCGCCTCGGCTTCCGGATCTCGATGCGCGACAGCAATCCGTTTCAGGACGCCCTGATCGTCGACGAGATCGACGGTGCACCAGTCGGCGAAGAAGGGAATCATCAGTTTCGCCACACGCGGCAGCGTCTGGTCGTAATCGAGCGACGAGGCGAGGATGCTACTGACCTTCGCCCGAAAGTCGGCTCTGGCGCGGGCTTCCTCGAGCTCGGCGACCAGCCGGCTGCGTTCGATCTCCGCCTCTTTGCGGCTGTGAACGTCCATGCACACGCCGGCCATACGCGACGTGCCGTGCTCGCCGTCGACGAACAGGCGGCCTTTGCCTTCCACCCATTTCACCGATCCGTCTGGAAGCACGATGCGGTACTCGATGTGATGGTCGTGTCCCTTGGCGGACTCAGCGAGGATCGCGAGAACACGGTCGCGATCCTCGGGATGGATTTCGCTCTGATAGCGCTCGAATGAGACGTTGTCGTCGCCGGGAGCAAACCCGTGAATCGCTTTCAGGCCGTCGGACCATTGCAGCAGGCCGGTCTGCGGGTTCCATTCCCAAGTTCCCATCGCCGCGGCGTCAAGGGCGAAGCGCAGCCGCTCCTCGCTGGCGCGCGCCTTCAACTCGGTGCGTTGCCGATCGATGGCAAACGCGACGTAGTGTGCGATGATGCCGGCCGCCGCCATCTCCTCGGGCGTGAACAGGTGAGGCTCGGCGTAATACAGCATGAATTTGCCCAGGACGCCGCCGCGCGCGATAAGCGGAATGAAGGCCAGGGCGGCGATGCGCTCTTCCCGGAACACCGGGCGATATTCCGCGAGGCTGGAGTCGAGGGCGACATCCGCGACGAGAATCGGTATGGCATCAATCGACTCGGGTGACCACGGGGTGTGTCCTTCGACGCGCGATCGATACGTGTCCGACAACCCGCGCGATGCCTTGAAACGCATGACACGGTCGTCGTCAAAGAGAAGAATCGACGCGCGCGATACACCGAGCGCCTCTTGGAGGGCGTCGAGCGTGACCTCGTAGACTTCGGCAGGCGCCGATGCGCGGGCAACCTCTGCGACGAGCCGCTCCAGGACTTCAATCATCCCAGTCGTAATTATAGGTTCATCATGAACAGGGCAACATGATTGATGGAGAGCCAATGAAAAATGCCATTCTGTGCACGTTCGCCGTGTCGATCTGTGCCGTCGGACTCGTCGCGCAAACGAAGGTTCAGATGAAGGATCTCCCGGCCGCTGTTCGAAGGACGGTTCTGGCGGAAACCAGGGACGCCAAGGTCGTGAACATGGTGAAAGAAACTGAGAACGGTCAGCCGCAGTTCGAGATCGAAACGGTCGTGAACGGCAAAACCAGGGACCTGATCATTCTCACGAATGGCCACCTTGAAACCGT
>JANMJM010000134.1:0-4520 GCA_031371345.1 Vicinamibacteria bacterium | reverse complement strand
GGCTCTGCTGCGGCCCCGCGCCCGCGAAAAGGGCCCATGTCATTTGGCCGCGACCGCACGTAGCGCTCGTAGGTGTCTGATGCGAGCGACAAGTTGCCGGCGCGAGCCGCGGTGCGTGCAATTTTCAACCGAACGGCATCGGTGTCTGAAATCTGCTGGAACGCGCGTAAGGCGCCCACGAAATCGCCTCGGTCGTACCGCAGGTCGCCGAGGGCTTCGAGGATCTCGCGTGAAAGATTCGGCGAGCCGGCCGCGAGCTGCTCGTACAGGGCGAGGGCGCGAGCCGCATCTCCTGCTGCGCGATACTGGCCGGCGAGCCACGACTCTTCAGCCGCCGTGAGCGGTCGCCGCGAACGGAGAAGCTCGAGATACTGCGCGGCCGCGGCAGGCTGCCGCATGGCGGTCGACGCGCGCGCCGCCGTCACGAGCTCGCCGGCGTCGAGTGAGTCGAGGCTTCGAAGCCGCGCCGCTGCCGCTTCAGGGCTCCCCGACTCGAGCAGGCTCAGCGCCAGCTCGGCTTCTGCTGTTCGGCGCAGAGATGGATCGGCGATGGCGAGGTAGCGCTCGTACCATCCGACGGCGGCATCTGGATGCTTCGTCCACCGCTGCAATCGCGCGACGCGCAGCAGCAACTCAGGCGCGGCCGTGGGCGATGCCTCTGCGGCCTGCACGTAGCTGATGAGGGCGGCGTGGAGATCGCCTGAGGTTTCCTGGATGAGTCCAAGGGATCGGAGGAACTCGGCGTTTCGCGGATCGGCCTCGAGCAGTCGCCGATACTCGGCGGCCGCCTCGGCGAACGATCCCTCCTTGGCGAGAATCTGCGCCAGCCGCTCGCGTGCGCGCCAGTCTTGCGATTGCAGACGCACGTACACGGCGAGCGCATCGGCGGCCTGCCGGTCGTCCTTCAGCATGTCCCACGCTTGGGCCAATCGCTTCCAAAGCTCGGCGTCCTGCGGACGTCGATTCAAGAGCGCGCGAATCAGCTGGACCGACTCTGCCGTTTGTCCAGCCCAGATGGCGGTGTTCGCCTGCAGCTCGAGGAGCTCGATATCTGAAGCGGGACGCGGCAACGGCTCAATCACATTCCACGCTTCCGCGTACCGGTGCTGCACATTCAGCAGCCAGGCGTAGGCTTCGCGGGCGGCCACGTCGGCTGCGCCACTCGCCAGCAGCTGACGAAACGCCGCTTCCGCCTCGCGAACATTTCCTGCAGCGCGAAGCGCGTGCGCCCGCGCGCGCAAAAATCGCGGGTCGTCGGGATGTTCGTTCGCGAGCGTCGTGAACCGATCGGCCGCATCCAGATGCCGATGCTGTTGGCGAGCGTCCTCGGCTGCGGCTTCTAACGCAATGCTGCGGTTGGCGGCGGCCCACGTCTTCACGTCGGCGTCGGTCGTTGCCCAGTCGAGCCGCTGCAACAACGACGCAGCGCGATCCCAATCCTTCAGCACTAATGCGAGCTCGGCCGCGCCTTTGAGATAGACCGGATTACCAGGGTCCTTGTCCAGGAGCGCGCTCAAGTCGTTGAGGCCCGACTGCGGAGCGTTCAGCTGCGAATACAGCTGGCTTCGACGATGAAGCTGCGATGGGCTGATGAGGTCGGAAGATAGTGTTTGCAGCACCGCGAGCGCGTCTTCGCGTTTGCTCATCCGAGCCAACGCGCTGGCCGATCCTAGTCGCGCTTCGGTGTTCGCCGGTTCGACCGCAAGCGCGCGGCTGAAACTTTGCTGCGCTTGCACGTTGTCCTTCAGCTCGAGCTGGCGATACCCCTTGAACACCAAGTACCCGGCGTTTGTCGGATCTTCGGCAAGGGCGCGATCCACGGAGGCAACCGCCTCGCGCGAGCGCCCCTGCCTGGCGAGTGCTTCCGCGCGCTGGAACCGTTCGTTGGCGTGAACCCAGAATTCCGGCCGTCGCCAGAGCACCATCGCGACGACGACCATCAACCAGAGTGTGAGGGCGACAAGGGCGCCCCACCACAGAGTTCGACTCTTACTGGTAGGCGGCATAAGGCGCGTGTTCTTCTGGCCAGATTTTCTTCGACATGGCTGCGAAGATTGCGGGCAGCAGCGACCAGATGGCCGCCGCCGAGATGCACGCGTTGCTGAGAATCAGACGGGGCTCTGCCGTCTGTGCGGCGATCGCATAAAACGGAAGCACCACGCTCGCGGCAAGCAGTGTCAGCTGCGGCAGCACCGCGACGATTGCGGGCCTTCGCGACTTCGGACGGCTCCCATGATTCACGACATAGCGCGGTCCGCGTCTTGGTGGATAGAAAAACGCGCGGAGTGTGCCGAGAAGATAAATAGGAAACAAGCCGACGAGCATTTGAAACTGCCGTCCCGCCTGCTGTCTGCGAAATAGATTCCTCAACGCGATCGCCATCATCACGAAATACAACCCGCGAAAAAGAGCGAAGCTGAGCTCGGAGGACGCCAACACCGATCCGCCGGTGACGTAGGTCCAGAGCGGCGTCACAAACAGAAATGGAAACACGAATCCCGCCCCCAGATACGTGAGCGGAATCACCAGGTAGCTCATGCGCCCCTGCCAGCCCAGCCCATGCTTGAGCAGCGGGTTGTCCCAGACGAACAGGCGCATCGTGTCGAGCGCCCATTGTCCGCGCTGCCGGTAGACGCCCCAGATGTCGGCAGGCGCGAGCCCAATGCTGACCGCGTGCGGATAATAAAACGATCGCCAGCCGCGGCTGTGCAGCTCGTACGACGTGGTGAGATCTTCAACAAGGTTCCACGACGCAAAGCCGCCCGCATCGGCCAGTGCCGCGCGCCTGTAGAGCACCCCCGAGCCACACGAGATCGCGTTGTCGCGATAGTCGTAGCCAAGTTGAACGGCTTCGTAGAACACGCGATCGAGATTGAAAAACGGGTCGCCTTGCGGGACGAGGTAGTTCTGTCGCGACTGAATAAATCCCACATCGGTAAAGCGCATGTAGCCGGCGAGCGCGCGCAAAATAATCGGCTCGGCCACCTGGTCGGCGTCGAGCACGAGAATGAGTTCGCCGTCGCTGTTGGCGAGTCCGAAATTCAGGTTCCCCGCCTTCGCACCATCGGGCGGCGTATCGCTGCGCCAGCGCGATCGATAAAGAAAGCCGCGGCTCACGGCTTCCGCTTCGATCTGTTCAGAGCCGCCGTCGTCCAGGACGTACACGTTGCGAGGTCCCGGCCACTCGATGGCGGCAACCGCATTCAACGTACGTTGGACAACCGGGAAGGGTTCTCCACAGGCGGTAATGAAGATATCCACGCTGGAGGGGTGATTCAGCGGCAAGCCTTCAGCCGGCTTATATCGGAGCCTCCAGACGGTGAACGTCGCCGTAATAAAGAGGAGCAGGCAGACCAGTTCAGCGGCGAAAAATGCGCCGCCCATCCATAGATGATGGGGATTCAACGCGAAGAAAAGCCAGATAAGATACGCAATGCCGGCCGCGATGGTGCCGATGGCGAGCAGGCGCGACGTGATGACGGCGCGGCGATCCTTGTCGTCGTTATAGCGCTGCTTGTGCTCGGGCGGCGGGATGATGTGGCGGAGAACCGGGATTTTTGCGAGTACGCTCATGGCACATGACGTGAAAAGTGATTCGCGTATTATAGCGATTATGAGTGGCGCTCCCACGCGATTCGACGCCGATGTCGAGGATCGTCTCGGCCGTGTCGACGTGCAGCTGAGCGAGATCGAACACCGTTTAAAGACATTACAGGCTGAAGAGCAGCGAATCCTCGACGCGTCGGCGCGTCGCATTCATGATTTCGAGCGTCGCTTGGAACATGAGTGGCTTGCGCTGCGGCAGCTTCACGAAGAGCCGTTGAAAACCCTCGAGCAGCGCACCACAGCCATCACCGAAAGTTGTTTGCACGTGGTTGGCGAAGCGCTGTCGCTTCTACGAACTCGGGTTCCGGTCGAGACGGCCTTCCCCATCGAAGATCCACACGAACCGTCGGGGCGCTCACGCTGGGCAAGCGTCGCGCTGGCCGCCGCGCTGGTCGCGCTTGTCGCGCTGACGGGGCTGGGCGCGTACACGATGTGGAAATTACGAGGCGAGCTCAGCGACGCATCGGCGCGCGCGACCTCGAGCGAGGCGCGTGTCGTGCAGCTGCAGCAGCTCGTTCAACGTGAGAGCAGAGACACGCAGCAAATGGTTCAGCGCTTGACCGCCGAGGCGCTCACCTCTTCTGCCAGAGCCGAGCGCCTGGCGAACGTGCTGGCGGCGTCCGACGCGCGCGCAGTTCCCTTGCGCGGCCAGCGCGCCGCCGCTGCAGCCGAGGGCCAGGTCTTCTTCAGTCCGTCTCGCGGCATTGCGCTCACCGCGTCGAAGCTTCCGGCGACTTCTTCAAACGACGTCTATCAATTCTGGTTGGTGACGCCGCGAGGATTGATTGGCCTGGGTTTCGTCTCGCCGGACGCGCAGGGTCGCGTGGGCGCCGCGTTCGAGACGCCTCCCGACCTGTCGGGAAACGTCACGGGCTTCATGCTGAGCCTGGAACCGGCCGGCGGGAACAGGACGC
>JANMJM010000107.1:0-2232 GCA_031371345.1 Vicinamibacteria bacterium | reverse complement strand
GCACCTTTTGGAATTCGATTCCGTTCATGGCAGGTGGAATCGACGCATCGAGTCTCGTGACAATTCGGTGGTGATTGATGGGCGGCACGTGTCTTTTTCGGCTGCCGACACTCCTGGTGCCGTCCCGTGGGGCGACCACGGCGTCGATATCGTGCTCGAGTGCAGCGGAAAGTTCCGAACGACTGAAACGCTCGACTCCTATTTTGCCAAGGGTGTGAAGAAGGTGATCGTCGCCGCGCCGGTTAAAACTGGAGCCCTCAACATTGTCCTCGGAGTGAATGACGCCTTGTATGACCCGGCACGCCACCGGATTCTGACAAATGCGTCGTGCACGACGAATTGCCTCGCCCCCGTTGTCAAAGTTATCCACGAATCCATCGGCATCAAGCACGGCGTGATCACGACGATTCATGACATCACGAACACCCAAGTTGTGGTCGACGCACCTCACAAAGATCTGCGACGCGCACGCGCCAGCAGTCTTTCGCTCATTCCGACGAGCACAGGTTCTGCGACAGCCATTGGGCTGATCTACCCTGAACTGCTGGGAAAACTCACCGGGATTGCCGTACGGGTTCCGCTGTTGAACGCATCGATCACTGATTGCGTATTTGAGGTGCAACGTCCAACAACTGTGGAGGAAGTGAACGCGGCATTCAAGCGAGCCGCCAATGAAGCGCCGCTCCTGGGAATTCTTGGATTTGAGGAACGGCCGCTCGTGTCGGTTGACTTCAAAGACGACACCCGCTCGGCGATCGTCGATGCGCTTTCGACCATGGTCGTGGATGGAACATGCGTAAAGGTGCTTGCGTGGTACGACAATGAAATCGGTTATGTGAACCGGATGGTGGAACTCGCACTCAAGGTCGGCTCCTCGATTGAGTCCTGAGCACGCCCGGCGATGATCAGCATTCGTAACTACGCCATTGTCACCGCTGCTTACTGGGCGTTCACGTTAACAGACGGCGCCCTGCGGCTGCTTGTGCTTCTTCATTTCCACGAACTCGGCTACACACCCATCCAACTCGCCGTCCTCTTCCTGCTTTATGAGTTCTTTGGTGTGGTCACCAACCTTGTCGGTGGCTGGCTGGCTGCACGTACGGGATTGCGGTTCACCTTGGAGTTAGGTTTAGCCTTCCAAGTCGTCGCGCTTATTCTGCTCGCGATGTTGAATCGATCGTGGGGAGTGTCGGCGTCTGTGGCGTACGTGATGGGATGTCAGGCGTTATCGGGAATCGCGAAAGATCTCACAAAGATGAGCGCGAAGAGTGCGATTAAGGTGCTGGTCCCAAAAGGCGACGAATCCGGGCTGTTCAAGTGGGTGGCGTTGTTGACCGGTTCTAAGAATGCGTTGAAGGGCGCAGGCTTCTTCCTGGGCGGTTTCCTCTTATCGACACTGGGATTTCGCGCGAGCTTGCTCTCGATGGCCGTGGGTGTATTCCTTATCCTGATGTTCGTTCTCAGTGCATTGCCGTCGGCCATCGGGCAAGCTAAAACAAAGCCAAAGTTCAGAGGCATTTTCTCGAACTCCACGGCGATCAACCGCCTGTCCCTCGCACGCATGGCGCTCTTTGCCGCTCGGGACGTATGGTTCGTCGTCAGTGTGCCGATCTTCCTCGGCAGTGTGCTGGGCTGGACGTTCATGGAAATTGGCGGCTTCCTGGCTGTATGGGTCATCGGCTACGGCGTGATACAAGCCGTGTCTCCCACGCTCTTGAGGGGTCTGCTCGGTGACGCGACACCGGGACCTCTCATGGTTGGCGGCTTGGGACTCACGCTCGCCGCTGTCACAGCATTCATTACGTTGGGCCTTCGAACAAATATGCCGGCAGGTTTCGTCATTCTGGCTGGATTAGGGGTCTTCGGTGTGCTCTTCGCGCTGAATTCGTCTGTTCATTCGTATCTCGTTTTGGCATATGCCGACGCTGATCAGGTGTCCCTCAGTGTGGGCTTTTATTACATGGCCAACGCGATGGGTCGACTTCTTGGAACGTTGCTCTCGGGATTCTTATATCAGCAAGCAGGGATTACCGGCTCGTTGTGGGGTTCGGCGATTCTGGCGGCTGTGGCGGGGCTGTGCGCGTTTATCTTGCCCGCGGTTCCGATGGGAGCCGTGGCGTGGGCTGATGGCGGTAGTGACGATTAATAGTCGCTGACCGTCTGTGTTGCGCTGGCAGAGAATTGGCGAACCGATCGCTGGCTGAAGTGAGAGAAGTTCCCGTCTCGTTAAGA
>JANMJM010000090.1:0-3934 GCA_031371345.1 Vicinamibacteria bacterium | reverse complement strand
CGTCGTTGGCCAGGTCCACGGCGTAGGCGTGCTCGCGCAGGCCCTTCGCGAGCATGCGTGCGGCGTCGGGTTCGTCTTCGACTAAGAGGATGCGCATAATACCTAGATGTTGGTTGTTAGTTGTTGGTTGTTAGTTGGAGTCCTGGTTTCTTCGACGCAGGTATTGGATCAGGCGCGTCAGCATCTTTCCGATAACCTCATACCGCTCGTCCATCACTCGTTGCGATTTCGACGTGATACAACCGCGGCCGCCAGCCGTCGCGAGATGAGCCCGAACCTCGTTCGCAGACCCTCTGGCGTAATCCAAGAATTGCATGAACTGGCGGTTGCTGCGCCCGAAACCTTCGGCGATATTGCTTTGAACCGAATCCGCGGCATCACCCAACTGGCCCGTGAGTTTCCATTCATTGCGAAATCCCGGAAGTTTCAAGAGTGCAGAAATTGCATCACCCGCCTGAACGGCTTTCTGGTACACAAGCAATTCTTCGAGCTTTTTTGCCATGATGGCGGGGACAACGCAAGCGGCCTGCCACCACGAGCAACCAATAACTAACCAACCAACTAACCAACTAACCAACTAATCAACTAATCAACTAATCAACCACGACTGCGCCGTTTTATCGCCGCGTACAACCCCGGCACCACCAGCAGCGTCACCGGCGTCGAGAGCGCCAGCCCGCCGATCACGGCGAGGGCGAGCGGTTTCTGCAACTCCGCGCCGGCGCCAAGGCCGAGTGCCAGCGGGAGAAGGCCGAAGAGCGTGCAGAACGTCGTCATCAAAATCGGACGCAACCTGATGCGGCCAGCGTGCGCGATGGCCTTCTCGAACGTCTCGCCGCCTTCGTGCAGCCGTTCCGAGAAATCGAGCAGCATGATCCCGTTCTTCACGACGAGTCCGATCAGCAGAATCAAGCCCATCGCCGACGATACGTTCAGGTCGGTGCCCGTGACGAACAGGAGCAGCAATGCGCCGCAGATGGAGAGCGGCGCGGCGATCAGAATCAACGTCGCCGGGACAAAGGCGCGGAAGTGCACCACGAGCACGGTCATGACGAGGAACGTGCCGATGCCGAACACCATCAGCAGCTCGCGGAACGCCTGGCTCTGCGATTCGTACTGGCCGCCAATCTCATACGTGTAACCAATCGGCAACGGGATGCTCTGCATTTGAGTCCGAATGTCGGCGACCGCGCTGCCGAGGTCGCGCCCTTCGAGGCGCCCCGTGATGCTGGCCATGCTCCGGAGGTTCTCCCGCAGCAGCTCCGATTGACCGTTCGTGCGTTTCAAGTGTGCGACCACGCGCACCGGCACGAGTTTCCCGTCGGGAGTTCGCAACAGCGTGTCCGGCATCCTCGTGGGATCGAAACGCGTGGTGTCGGGCAGGCGCACGCGGACAGGAATCATGCGATCAGGAAGCCGGAGATCCGTGGCCACTTCGCCGAGCCAGGCCGCCGCCAGCTGTTTCGAGACATCTTCGACCGTCAGGCCGAGCCGTGCCGCTTCAACCGAATCGATCTCCCACGTCACTTCCGGATTGCCGCGCTGCATGCCGACGATATCGACCACGCCGGTGACCTTGCTGAGCATTTCTTCCACAGGCGCCGACAGCGACGCGAGAACGTCGGGGTCGTCGCCGAAGATCTTGACATCGATCGGCGTGGGGCTGCCTTCGAGGTCTCCGAGCATGTCCTGCAGTAACTGAACGAACTCGATCTCGGCGAGCGGCGCCGCCTCGTGAAGCTTGGGCCGCAGATCGGAAATGATGTCTTCCGACGTGCGGTTTCGCTGTCCACGCGGCTTCAGCCGCACGAGAATGTCGCCGGTGTTTTGGGCAGTCGCGAACAAGCCGAGCTCGGAGCCGGTGCGGCGGCTATACGCAGCGACTTCCGGCGTGTCCGCAATCACTTTTTCGAGGGCGCGCACCTGACGATCGGTTTCTGAAAGCGCGCTGCCGGCCGGCGTTAGATAGTCGACAACGAAGCCGCCCTCGTCGGCTGGCGGCAGAAATCCGGTGCCCACGGTGTAAAACAGCGCCACGCTTGCCACCGCGAGCACGATCGCGCCCACGACCGCGACGAGCGGATGACGTACGACGCCGTCGAGCTGCCGGCCATACCACCGCGCCAGCCGCCCTTCATCCGCTTGCACCGCCTCTTTGTGATGTTTGAACGCCCATCGCGAGAGCAGCGGCACGACGGTGACCGAAAGGAAGAGCGAGAGCAGCACGGCGACGGTGAGGCTCATCGATAAGGCGCGGAAAAATTGTCCCGCCACACCCGACAAAAGGCCGAGCGGGGCGAACACCACGACCGTTGTCAAAGTGGAACTGGTGAGCGGCGCCATCAGTTCCTGGACCGCGTCGACGACGCTGTCGACACCTTCAGACGCCCGACGATGAATGTTCTCGACGACCACCACGGCATCGTCGATGACGAGACCTATGGAGACAGCGAGGCCGCCCATCGACATCAGGTTGATCGAACCGCCGAAGATGCGGAGAAACACGAACGTTGGAATGACGGCCATCGGCAGGGTCACGGCCGCGATCATCGTGAGACGCAGATCGCGCAGGAAGACGATCAACACGACGATCGCGAGAAAACCGCCGATGAGAATGGCATCCCGAACGTTGGTGATGGCCGACTGGACGAACTCGGCGAGGTCGTAGACCTTGGTAATCGTCAGGCCGGCGGGAAGCGCGTGGGTCAGATCGATGAGGGTCTGTTCGATCCCCGCCTTCAGGGCGAGAATATTCGCCCCGATTTGCTGCGAGATGCTGATAGACACGGCATCGCGGCCGTTGCCGGTCACGAGTAATGTGCGGTCGGGCGCGCCTGGGATCACCTTCCCGAGGTCGTTGACGCGAATCGTGGACCCGTCCTTGACGAGGATTGGAGAGGTGCCGATTTGATCGAGAGTCGTCCACTGTCCCGTCGCGAGCGCAAGGTGCTGCTGTCCGGATTCGGCAAACCGGCCAACCGGCAACAGTTGATTCTGCGTTCTGAGCTTGTCGGAGACGTCGGTCACGGTGAGGCCGGCCCCGTTCAGCCTCAGCGGATCGAGAATGACTTCGATCTCGCGCGTGTCGCTGGCAAGCACTTCGATGGCGCCGGCGCCCGGCACGCGCGCAAGCGCCGGACGCATGACGTAGAGCGAGTAGTCATTCAGCTCGGCCGTCGGCAGGCTTCCAGTGAGCGCGAGAATGAAAACCGGGAAGACCGCGGGTGTCATCCGCTCGACGGTCAGCTGGGTGTCGGCCGGGAGCTCGCCACGCGCTTCGGCGATGCGGTTCTGCACCATCTGCAGCGCCACAACCATGTCGGTGGCCGGATCGAACTGCGCGGAGATTTCGGTCGCCCCGCGAATGCTTCGCGATCGCACACGGCGGATGCCAGGCACTTCAAGCGCCGCCTGTTCGAGCGGACGCGTGACGATAAGCATCATGGATTGAGGCGGAAGCGTGCCGCTCTTCGCGATGATGACAATGCGCGGAAATTGCAGCGGGGGATAAATGCTGCTCGGCAGCGAATAGGCGGCAAAGGCACCGGCAACGACGAGCGCAGCGGCGATCAGAGCCGCCGCCCGCGAGTGGCGGAGCGAAGTGGCGGCCACGCTCATTTGCCGGCCGGCTGTGCGTCAGCCGGCTTTTCCGGCGTGATATCGGCGCCGTCAGGCAATCCCGCTTGACCGTGAACGATCACCTGTTCGCCCGCTTTGACACCTTCTTTAATCTCGGCGTGCGTGGCGTCGACGATCCCAAGCACGACCGCACGGCGCTGCGCTTTCTTGCCAGCGGCGACGAACACGGCCGTTTCTTCGCCTTCTCGGACAATGGCCTCGGCAGGAACGAGGACAACGTTCGTATGTTCCTCGGCGTCGATCTCCACTTGAACCGGTGTTCCGACGGCGAGGTTGTGGGCCGTGAGGAATGTCA
>JANMJM010000085.1:0-5645 GCA_031371345.1 Vicinamibacteria bacterium | reverse complement strand
GCGCTAACGCGCCGCTCTCCTTACTGTAATCTCGAAGTCTCGGCCCGAGTCGAGGTCGCCGTTGTTGATCTGCGTGTCGTCGGGCTGTTTCGACACCGTCTCTGCGTCGCGCACTTCGACGTCAATGTGATAGGTACCCTCCGGAACTTTAATTGTGTACCCGCCGTTCGAGCCGGTCGTGCCTTCAAATTTCTCCCCGGTCTTGGTGTTGACGACGGTGATGTGCCGTGTCGCGAGTGCCATTGACCCGTCGGTGGCGCGCACGATGCCGGCGATGGTCCCGCCAACCTTATTCGGCTCAGTATTGAAGATGGGACCCGGGTGGCAGGCGGCGAGCGTCAGGACGGCGAAAGTCGCGGCAAGCATCCGTTTCATGCGGGCTCCTCCACTTACAGAACATGCAAGCGCAGTTCCTACGGCCGCACGCCGGACCGCGCCATGTCGCGATCGACATTTTCCTGGAAGTGTTTGGCCTGAGCAATGTCGGCGCCGCCGCCGGCCAGATCGCCTTTTTTCATTTTGACGGCCCCGCGCCCGTAGAGCGCCGGCGCGTATTGGGGATCGACCGTCAGGGCTTTCTCGTAATCGGCGAGCGCGAGATCGAGCTGACCCTTTCGAAAGTAAATCGTCCCGCGACGCTCCCATTTGAACGCATCGATCGGCATGAGCACGAGCGCTGACGAGAAATCTTCGATCGCGAGATCGTCCAGGCCAAGGAGTTCATAACAGAGGCCGCGATCATAAAACGCGTACGCGCTTTTCGGATCGGCTTCAATCACGCGGGTGAAATCGGGAATCGCGTCCATCAGGCGCCCGGCTGCGGTGAGCGTGATCCCACGCTCTCCATAGACATCGACGAACGCGGAATCGAGTTTGATGGCTGCGTTGAAGTCTTCGAGGGCGACGTCGAACAGCTTCTGTGCGCGATACGCCATGCCGCGATAGTAATAGGCGCGCGCGAGATCTGATGGCGATTCCTGGGCGGATTGAATCAGCGCGCGGCAGCTGGCGATCCGAACCGTGGGATCGGTATCCCTGCATCGCTTCCAGTTGTCCGCATTGGATGTCGATGCTGGAGCGTCCTGTGCGGCGGCAACGGCACTGCCGCCGAGGACGAGGGCGAGAATCCAACTTGCCGTGTAGCAACGCGACACTTAACCCTCAGCCCTTCGCCTAGTGAGCGCGAAGCGTGCCCTTCTCTTTCGCCACTCCCAACAGCGTCGGATAGAACTGCACGAATGTGTTGTCGACCGCGGCATTGGTGGCATGACACGCGTAACAGTTCGCGGTACTCGGCAACGCCTCGACCTTGTCCTTCATGTCGGCGCCGCGGCCACCGAAGTTGAAGTACGCCCATTTGGTGGGAAAACGCGCCGAATCCTTCACCGACGCCTCGATGGCGACGATGTCCGCTTGGAAGTTCCCACCTTTATTAATAGAACCCTCGCTCTGCGACGCCCGGACCTCAAGGACGAAGATCGTCTTCTCGGGCCACTGCCCGCTCTTCATGAAGCTGCGGTACGAAGATGGATTGACGTACACGTTCGTAAAATTCGGTACACGTGCGGGGGCGCCCGCGACGACTTCGTTGTACGTCATGCCCAAACCCGAGGTCACGAAGATCCACTCCCGAAAATCGGTGGGACGCATCAGCTCATTCGCGCCGGTAAAGCGGGGTCCATCGGCCCCGGCCGGCCCCGGCTGGGCCCGCGCGCCCGTCTGGGTGAGAACGGCCGTCAAAAGTAAGCAGGCGGCTGCTGCCGTCAAGCGTAACGATTTCATGCCGAGACTTTAGCATGGCCCGAACCTTGCGAGGGCCTGCCGCGGAGGTTTCAGATGGTATTAACGGCAGCCACTCTTAGCCCGGTGCTCGCGATTCTGTTCGGCATTCTGATCTTTGTATTCCCTCGCCTGCTCAATTACCTCGTGGCGACCTATCTGGTGCTCTCGGGTCTGATCGGCCTGGGCGTGCTCTCGCTGCGCTAATCTAGAACGACATTGAACATCCCACAGGCACGGCTGACTCCCCGGCGTCCGTTGAGTTCATACATAACCACCCGAAAGCGCCGACGCGTGCCTCGACGGTGGCGTAAGGGGCTACACCGAGACCCTCGTTCGATGCCGCCCAAGGGCGTGCGGACGCTGTGGGCCAAGACTCGCCGGATGATTTTCTTGTGGTGGATTTGGGCCCTTGCCGCGATAGCGGCCCTTGTCTTTGACAAGTGGTGGTGGGCATTCGGCACCGGCGCAATGGGCGTGTTCACGTATCTGAGCTGGCCGACGGAGGTGCCGCCACGATTTGGGCTCGAGCACCAGTTCGGCGTCGAAGACCCCGAGTTCCTGACGACCATCGCAGGTGCGACCGGTGTGCCGTTTTTCGAAGGCAACCGGTTCGAGATTCTGAACAACGGTGACGAGTTTTTTCCAGTGATGTTGGACGCCATTACGGAGGCAGAGCTGTCGGTTACGGTCGAGGCCTACATTTATTGGGCCGGCGAAATCGGCAAGCGTTTCGCAAACGCGCTGGCGAAAAAAGCGCAATCCGGCGTTCCCGTGAAAATTCTGCTCGATGCCATCGGCTCTGCGACGATCGGCGATGAAATTCTCGAGATCCTCGAGAAAGGACAATGCCAGCTCGCGTGGTACAACCCTGTGCGGCCCTACAGCATCGGGCGGCTGAATCATCGGACGCACAGGAAGTCGCTGATCATCGACGGCTGTATCGGATTCACCGGCGGCGCCGGCATCGCCGATCACTGGCTCGGGCACGCGCAGGACAGGGACCATTGGCGGGACATTCAGGTGCGTATCGAAGGGCCCGCCGTGGTTCCGCTTCAAACCGGGTTTGCGCAAAATTGGGTGCAGGCCACGTGCGAGCTGATTTCAGGGCCGCTGTTTTATCCTCCGGAGGGAGAAAACCCTGGTTCCATCGCGCTGCAGACGATCATGAGCTCGCCGGAGACCGGCGCGTCGACGGTCCGCACCTTCTATTACCTGTCGATAAGCTCCGCCCAGCGATCGATTTTCATTGCGAACCCCTATTTCGTCCCCGATCAGGGCGGCATCGATATCCTCGTTGACGCGAAGCGTCGTGGCGTAGACGTGCGAATCATGGTGGCAGGCATCTACAACGATGCGTGGCTCGCGCGACAGAACAGCATTCGGCTCTACGGACCGATGCTGGAAGCCGGGATCCAAGTGCTCGAATACAACCACACGATGCTGCACCAGAAAACGATGGTCGTCGACGGCGTGTGGGGGACCGTTGGAACGACGAACTTCGACAGCCGATCGTTCGCCCAGAACGAAGAGAACAACGTGTGTTTTTACGACCGGGCGTTGGCAGCCAGGCTCGAGTCGATATTCATGCAGGATGTGCCATTCTGCGAGATCGTGACCCTCGACGCCTGGCGCAAGCGCGGCGTGTGGGCCATCACGCAGCAGTTCGTCGCCTCTCTCCTGCAGGAACAGGTGTAGGGCGTCGCCGCTAGTCGCCGAGAAACCGGCCGATGGGTTGAAGATCTTCGACGTTATCGCAGATGACTTTGATCGCCATCATCATCGGCACCGCGAGAAGCATTCCCCAGATGCCCCACACCCAGCTCCAGAACAGCAGGCCGACGAAGACCGCCACGCGATTCATCTCGGCGACTTTTCCCATCAGCGTTGGGGTCAGGACCCAGCCTTCCAGAGACGTGATGAGGAGCGACACGCCCGCAACAGCCAACGTCATCGTGAGCGTGCCGAACTGCAGAAAGGCGATCGCCGCAAGCGCGCCGCTGACGATGAGCGGACCGTAAAACGGAATGGAATTGAACACGCCCGCCATCAATCCCCAAAGCGCCGCCTGCTGAAGGCCCATCGCGTGCAAGGCGCCCCACGTCACCACGCCGACAACCGCACTCGTGAAGATCTGCACCAGGAGGAATCGCCCGATTTGGTTCGAGATGCTGTCGATAATCTCGACGGTCACTTTCTTTTGCGTGAGCGTGGGTCCGGCCAGCTCGACGAACTTCCTTCTGAACATCTTGTCCGACAGCAGAATGAAATACGTGAGGAGCAGAACCATGATCAACTGATTCGCTGCCGACAGGGCGTTGATCGATCCCGACCAGAGGTAACTTTTCGCGCTGAACGGCTCCTCCACCTGCACGCGAACGACGCCAGCCTGCGGCTTGTCTGTCTGCGCGAGCGCGTCGGCCGCCTGTTGCACTTTCTCGATCGCACCGGGCGCCTCGCTCGGTTTTCGTTCGACGATCGACGCGAGCCGGCGCGCGCCTGTCGGCAGCTGATCGATCACCGTCAGCGCCTGGTCCTGCAGCGCATAGGCGCCTGCCGCGAGAGCGGCAAGGGCAAGGCCGAGGGTGATCGCGGCGGCCATCCAGCGCGGAATTTTTATCCGCTCCATCAGATCGACGATCGGATCGAGCGCGTAGAACAGCAGCACGCCGAACGCCAGCGGCGCGAAAAGCGCCTGCATCTGCTGGAGGAGAAAGATGGTGACGCCCACCGCAATCACGACGAGCGAGACCGTGCGGGCATCGAGCGATGTTTCGACCGCGCCTGGTTCGTGGGGGCCTGGATCCGCCGATTTTTGTACGGAATGGATACGCATCTGGGTCACGGCCAGTGCCTAGAGCAATGGCCGTGCCCGGACGCCTGCCGCGTTAGTTCTCGTCGGAATGGTGGTAGTGCCGGTTGTCCTTCTCATACCCGGTGTCGGTCACGCCTAAGTCGAGGCCGCTCTGCAGACGATAGGTCAGCAGCGACTCTGCCGGAACGCTCACCTTCCGCCCGTGCGTCAGGATCTGCGCGCCAGCGCCGACCGCGGCGCCAGCTGCGGCGCCAACCGCTGCGCCTTTTCCTCCGCCCACAATCGCGCCGATGACCGTGCCGAGAAGCGCGCCGCCGCCGACCTTCTTCAGCGTTTCATCGTTGTTCCCGATGCCGCTGTTCTGTATGTCGATACCACCTGTTGCGACCGGGTGACGCGTCGCGTCGACGGCATACCGCTGGCCATTCGATGTGATCGAATCGAGATCGAGCACGAGCTCATTGTTCGGCCCACGCCGAACGACAAGCTCGGCGGTCGATCCGCGCGGAATCGACACGCGACCCTGACGGTCGAGCACGTCCTGGTCGACCACCCCTGAATACACGAGCCCGTCTTGTGTCGATGAATCGATCGCCTGCGTCGTCCTGACGGGAATAGACGTGCCTGGATCGATGTAGTTCAGCGGGGTCCAGCTGCTGTTCTGCGCGGCAGCAGACAGCGGCAAGCAGAGTGTCCAGACGGCGGCCACTCCAATAAAAGACTTCGTCAGCGTGTTTGACATTAATTCCTCCAAAACCCCACCAAGGTGCAAGGCAGGGGCCAAACAGCGTCTGTCGTCAACGAGGTGTTCATTGTACGGTCGATGAGGGACGTGTCGGCGACGTGTGCCAGGGGGCGCGAGGAAGGTCGTTACGGAATCGCGACGTAACATTCTGCACGCGAACCTCGATTGTAAACGCCAATGCCTACCAGGGCGTAGTCGCATATACAATATCCAGCCGAGGAGCTACTTACATGAAGGCATTGCGTGCTGCGATCGGGTCCCTGCTTGCTCTTGTCCTGCTTTTGACTGCATCAGCCGCCTCGGCCC
>JANMJM010000268.1:0-2189 GCA_031371345.1 Vicinamibacteria bacterium | reverse complement strand
GAGATGGCTGCGGAACGCGCGCGGCACCGCACGCGGACAGGGTGCACGCGAGCGTCAGGGCGGCGACGAGTCGCGCGGTCGGAACACGATGCTGGAGCATGCTGGACGGTCCTCGCTGTCGACCGAAAGTGTGGGCACCCGGCACGACTGCCCGGGTGATGAACCTGCAACCGTGCGGCTCGCCAGCGCTACCGTCGCGTGGCACGTCCACTCACCACACGCGTGTTGAACTCCCGCAGGTAGCGCTCGTGCTCGGGGTCCGACGGATATGCATCGCCCTTGCCGAACGGATAGCTCGACGCGCCGTGATAGGGGAGCGGGTGGACCGTGGTGCCGAACGCCGTGTTCAGGTCCGAGTCCTTGATCCAGCCATCCGTGTACAACAGGAAGTCACGCGTCCAACCGGGAGGAAGCGCCTTCGCCGACGTTGCATCGAACTGAATCGTCGCCTCGTCGCCCGGGCCCATGATCACGAACATGTCGTCGGGATTCCGCAGTAGCGGCAGCACATCGCCGAAGCGTGTGAAGGCGCCCGTGATCGGCCGCCATGGCGACTCCTTCGTCACGTCGTCGTACGCGAACCAGTACGGCCCGTATCGGCCGCCCTTGCGATACGTACGGGAGAAGCCGCGAAAGTGGAGGTCGGCCGAGACCGGCGCAAGCGTCGTGGTCGCGACCGGGCTGCCCGCGAGCGCGCGAGCGACGAACGCCTGATCCCAGTAGATCTGCATGTTCGTGCGAATGCGGATCTCATGATTTGCGGTGGGAAACTTCCCGGCGAGATCCACCACGATCGTTTTGTCCTTGCCGGAGGGGAATCCTATGTCAGGCATCGCCGCGTGCCACCTGCCATGCGCGTCCCGCACCTCGAGGGACGGAGAAGCGATCTTGATTGACGACTGCTGTGAGAGCGCGACGTTGATGCTGGCGTCAGTGGGATAGATCCAACCGCGCAGGAACAAATACGTCCCTGGGCGGCCCGCGGCCTCGCCCAGGTCCATGACGAGATCATGCGGCTGGACGAGCCCCTGATACTTCGTCGGTGTGAAATTCGAGACATACACGTCATCGCTCTCACGCAGCGCCGGGAGGACATCGCTCCCGCGCTCATCGGTTGCGGAGCGTGGCAGCTCGCGTTCGGCAATCTGGAAGAGGTGAAGCTTCACCGCGCCCGGAGGGACGAACCGCTCGTCCACGAACACGTCGCCTGAGTCCGGGTGGTCGACGGCGAGAAGCTTGACCTCATCGGCGTACGCCGTTTCCCAAAGCTCCTCAGTGAGCTGGAGGATGTAGCGTCCATCGCGCGGCGCGAGCGCGTCACCTGGAATGCGCAGATATTCCTGCGACGCGCCGGCAGGAGCAAACGCGCTCCTGCCGCCCATGAGGCCGAGCGGCATTCCCAGCGCGCTGCGCCACATCGCGTCGGTCACGAAGCGAAACCGCTTGCCGTCCCAGGTATAGGCAAGCGCGCACGACCCTTTGAGCATTTCGCTTTCGACGACGTCCTGGTCGGATCCCGGGAAGTATGCGGTCTGCGGCACGCCATTCGGCCACTCCACGCGCAGCACGTCGGCCTTGAGGTGCGGTCCCAGCCCAAAATGCGTGGTGCGACCGGTTGCGACGCGCGTTTGGTAGATCTCACCAGCTCGCAGCTCCAGTCTCGCGCCGACGCCGAAAGTGTTGTTCTTGCCACTTCCGTCGCGGAGACCCTTTAGCTCCACGTTGACCGCGAGATTGCTGTTCCCGAAATCGTTTCGCAGCAATCGCGGAGAGCCAGAGGTGTCCATCAGCACGAGATCCTCGTCGCCATCGGCGTCGACGTCCGACACGGCGATCGTGGAGGCGCCGGCCGTCCGCGCGGGCTCGGGAACCAAGGTGGAGCGATCGAGAAATCTGCCGGTGCCGTCGTTCCGAAAGAGAAACAGCTTCGCACTGCCGTCCGGCGTTGCGATCGAAGCACCGCCAACCACGAGGTCGACCCAGCCGTCGTTGTCGTAGTCCACGAACGTCGCCGCCAACCCTCTGATTGACGCCAACACTCCCACCGCGGCGCTGGAACGACGGTCGCGACTGAACGTGCCGTTTCCTTTGTTGAGCCAAAGCGCCGGCTCGCCGCCAATCGTGCTGGCGACCAAGAGAACGAGGAAACCGTCGTTGTTGTATTCCCCCACGGCCGCTGCCCCTAACCC
>JANMJM010000357.1:0-12322 GCA_031371345.1 Vicinamibacteria bacterium | reverse complement strand
GACGTTTATAAGTGCATTCAGAAAATAACTCTGCGTCTCCGCGTCCCTGCGTCGGCGCTCGGTTTTCTCCAGCGTCGCGCGGCCGTTTGACCCACCGCGACCTCGATCGCTTTCCTACCAATACCCTGTTTGACCGGCTCGCGCGCGCCGTATGTGGCGCAGGGTGTCTGCCGCGCAAAGAGCTCTACGAAGCGTGGGAAGTCGCGCGGCGTGTAAGGCGCCTGTTTCGCGGAGGACGCGTCGTGGACCTTGCCGGCGGGCACGGTCTGCTGGCTCAGACCATGCTCCTTCTGGACGATTCGTCTCCTGGAGCGTTGGTGGCCGACAAGAAGTTGCCGGCGTCGTGCGCCACGCTGCACGACGCGCTCGTGAAGGCATGGCCGAGATTGTCGGGCCGTGTGCAATTTATCGAATGCGAGCTCGACCGTGTGGACATCATGTCCACCGACATCGTCGTGTCGAGCCATGCCTGCGGGCATCTCACCGATGTCGTCCTCGACCGCGCGGCGGCGGCGCGCGCGCGGGCCGCGGTGTTGCCCTGCTGCCACCACCTTGCCAGTTCAGATGCGCGTGACCTGTCCGGCTGGATCAGCGGCGCCGTGGCCATCGACATCGAGCGGGCGATTCGCCTTCGGCAGCGCGGGTACCGGATTCGCTCGCAAACGATTCCCAAAGGCATCACGCCGAAGAATCGGTTGCTGGTGGGAGAGCCGGATGCCGCGTACGAGGGAGTGCAGAGAGCGACCCTAACGGTCGATAAATGAACTGTGCGATTTCAATATTCGTCCCAAAATGGCGCGACCGGGCGAGAGCTGCTGCGCGTTGCCCGTAAATTCGGGCCAATGGGATGGTCTCTTTCTTGCTCCTTCACACAAATTCAACATCAATGAGCACCCTTCCTTTCGCCACCGCACGGCAAACTGACGTCGAGCCCGATTCATCGACTGAGGCCGGAGGGCCCGGCACGGTCGACGTTCGGGAACAGGTCCTCGGACTCAAGAAAAAGCTCGAGGAAGCGGCAGGCGATTTCGGACGCCTTCAAACCACCTTGGCCTCTCAACAACAGCTGGAAGACCTCCTCAAACAGGGTCGCGCACACCTTCAGGATCTGCGAGCCCGGCTCCTGCAAGCTACAGCCGAGCGCGATCGTCTGCAGACCGAGTTCGCTGAGTACAAGGACGCGCACCAGCGTGAAGTCGATCGACTTCAGGGCCAGATCGACGAGACCGCTGGACAGGCGCTGCGCCAGCAAACGCTCGCCCAGCAGCGCGAGCGCGACATGCTGGCAAAAGAGCAGGAGCAGCGGGAGCAGATTGAGGCGCTTGGCGATGAGCTTCAGAAGGTGACAGCGGGGAAAGATCGCCTTGCTGCCGAACTTGAGGAGCGCGAGGCCACCTATAAGCAATTCCGCGAAGAACGCACGGAAGAGCGCTTCACGTTCGAGCGCCTGATTGCCGAAGCGACGTCGAACCAGCGCGACATGGTCCAGGAGCTCGACGAGAAGCGGCAACAGATCGAGACGCTGCGCGAAGCAGCCATGCGTTCCCAGTCACTCGCCCGCGAAATCATGCGGGCCCACGAGCAGAGCCAGCCGGAGAAAAGCGAAACGTAGACGGCCGCGCTCGTGACGGCCCATTGAGCGAACGACCTGCGGTACACTCTTTCGCAATGACTCCTCAGACCACCGAGCGACCCGGGCGCAACGAGCCGTGTTATTGCGGCTCAGGCCGCAAATACAAACAGTGCTGTTTGGCGAAGGACGAGGCGAAGGCGAGTAAAGCGCGAACCAAAGCCGCGTCGGTCGAGGCCGCGGACGCGCCGGCAGATGCAGCACCCGCGGCAGCGACGCGCCCGCCCAAACCGAAAACACATGAACCCTGGAGAGCCACCACCGCTCGTGGCTATATCCCGAAATCGAGGACGCCGCGCAAAGTCGGTGGCGGCTAGGCCGGAGTTATTTCGCCGCGGAGATGACCGTCACGACGGTCTCCCGGCGACTGTTTTAGCGTCTTTCGCATTTGCGTTCACCTGCGCCTCGATGCGCAACAGGTAACGCCCCGGGTGAATATCTTTCAGCGCGATTCGCTTCGTAATGCCGGGCGTGCTCGTAGGATTCTTCGTGTATGCTGGGACCCGTGCGCGCAGTCCGACTCTGCATCCTTTTAGTACTGGGTGCGATGGTGGCCGTCACCATTCACGCCGCACAAGACCCGCCGCAGCGCCAGCCATTCCAGACCGACATCAACTACGTCCGCGTCGATATGTATCCAACAATCGGCGGCAAGCCGGTCACCGATCTTGTCGCCGCCGACGTCGAGGTGCTCGAGGACGGCGTTCTGCAGAAGGTCGCGCAGTTCGAGCGCGTCGCTATCGGCGGTCAGCGATCGCAGGCTGTGCGGCGCGACCCTTCGACGATGGCCGACATGCGCGAGGCCGCTCGCGACCCGAAGGCGAGGTTGTTCGTCCTGTTTCTCGATCCGCGTCACGTCGACGGCGTTTCTTCAATGCAGATCAGACGGCCGCTCATCGACGCCATTAACCAGCTCGTCGGCGGCGACGATCTAATTGCGATCATGACGCCGGCGATGTCGGCGCGCGATCTGACGTTCACTCGCCGCACGACGAGCATCGAGGGCATGCTGTCGAAGTACTGGGGTGAAAAGGGTTGGGACGGCACGACCGATCCAATCGAGTTCAAGTACGAGGCGTGCTATCCACACCCGAGCGAGGCCGACATCCCGCCAGCGATGAAGCAGCGCCGCCGCGAGAAGTTGACGCTCGACGCGCTGGAAGATCTGGCAGAGTATCTGCGAACGCTTCGCGAGGAACGCAAAGCGGTGATGACGATTTCCGAAGGCTGGCCTCTGTATGGCCCCGACGCAAGGCTCAGGCGCCCAATCAAGGACCTGCCCGTGCCGGAGATGCCCATGACGGTCGATCCGCGGACTGGCCGGCCGACGACGGCCGATCCGATGGGGCTTCGCATCGATTACGCTACGTGCGAAAACGACCGGTCCCTCCTCAGCGATGTCCGTCACGAGGAGCGGTTCCTCAGAATCATGCAGGCCGCCAACCGCGCCAACGTCTCGTTCTATCCGATCGATCCGCGCGGACTCTCAGCTCAGAGCATGGGGTTGGCGCCACGGAACCAGGAATCGCTGCGCACGATGGCGACCGCCACCGACGGTCTTGCCATTGTGAATGCCGGCGACATGGACAAGGGGCTGCGGCGCGTCATCGACGATCTCAGTTCGTACTATCTTCTCGCGTACTACTCGCCGGCAAAGCCGGATGGAAAATTCCATCGCATCTCGGTACGCGTGAAACGTCCTGGCGTCGATGTGCGAGCACGATCGGGTTATCTTGCCGCGAAGCTGTCCGATGCGGTGCGGCCGGCTGTTTCCACCGTCTCTGGGGTGGACGGCGCGGAAGGGCAGATCGTGGCGCAAGCACTCGGCACGTTAGGCGCCTTCACGAGAGAACGCTCACTTCGCGTGCAGGCGGCGACAGGGTGGACGGCTGCCGCGGACGCCGTCTTCTGGGTTGTGGCGGAAATATCGAGGAACGCCAGCGGCGACGATTGGAGCCAGGGCGGAAACGCCGAGGTGAAGCTCGTCGATTCGCGCGGTACCACGCTCGCCGCTCAGGAAGTAGCGCTGCCGCCGAGCGTGGGCCCGATGAGTGCGCGTGTCCTGTTGAAGCCGGCGGCGAAAGTCGTCCCCGGTGAGTATCAAGTCCAGGTGCGTGTGAAAGGCGCCGGCGCGTTGCCGGCGACCGACACCGCGCGGATTTCGCTGGCCGCACCGCCCGACAGCAATGGCGTGTTGTTCAACCGACGCGGAATTACCAGCGGGAACCGCGAAGCGCCGACGGCCGATCTTCGTTTTCGCCGCAGCGAGCGGCTGATTGTGCTGCTGCCAACCCTGTCCTCCGATGCCGTCTCCGCTCGCCTTTTGGATCGCACTGGTAAGCCGATCTCAATACCTGTGTCGGCGACGATTCGCGAAGATGCCGACGGATCGCGGTGGCGTGTCGCGGAGCTCGCGCTTGCGCCGCTTGCGACCGGCGACTATCTGATCGAACTGACGGCGCCGGCGCAGCGCACGCTGACGGCGTTCCGCGTGCTGCCCTAAGGCGCGCGCCGCTTCCCGCGCTAGCCCGCCGCGTCTTTCAACTTCTTGATATCGAGTTTGTCCATCTGCATCATGGCCTTCATGACGTTTTTGTTGCCGATCAGCCGGCCTAACACGGACGGAATGATCTGCCACGAAAGACCGTACTTGTCTTTCAGCCAGCCGCATCGGCCTTTCTCTCCGCCCGCAGAGAGCTTGTCCCACAACTCATCGATCTCTTCCTGAGTCCCGCAATTTACGAAGAACGAGATGGCCGGCGTAAAGTGGAACTCCGGGCCGCCGTTCAGCGCCATGAACTTCTGTCCGTCGAGCTCGAAGGTCACGCCATGAGGGCTCACGCTGAGCACCTTAGAGTTCCTGAAAATGGAAACGTAAAAATTCATGGCCTCCTCGGCCGTGCCGTTGAACCACAAAAACGGTGTAATCCGCTGCGTCGTTGTCATTGAGCCTATTCTCCTCCAACGATACGACCAACGGCAGGTGTTCGAATCGACACGTGGGGCTGACAAAACTGTGACCAACGTGTCCCAAACTGATTACGGAACACTCGCCGCTGCCGAATTCTGCCCACATCTTCCTTCAGCTCGCCCAGCGAATCCCGGCACCGAGTTTGCGCGTCGATTGGCGTATGCACAGCCCCACGCGACTCCTTCGGCAGGCGGTTTTGCTGGTGTTGGCAAGCGGCACTCTCCACGCCGCCGATCAAAGCCGGTCCGCGCGCGCTTCTGCGACCGTGCTGTCCGAGCACGAAATCACGATGCTCGATTCGATGACCGCGCAGCAGCAGGCCGAGCTCCTTCTCGAGCGATCGATCAATCACTATCGGGGTGCAAACACGCAGATCGAAGCGCGAGTCGACGGATGGCGAGGAAACATCACGCTCTCGCCAAGGCTCAACAATTTATTTATCACCGCCATCAATTCCGACGATCTCGTCGTTCGCGCGGCGGGGCTCGAAGTCAATATCGCCGCCCGGAATCTTGAAAAGAATTCGGCAACCGTCGATCGGCTCGAGCCTGCTGCCCGTGCAGGAGCGCAGGGACCACGCGCGAATGCGCTCTGGGATCTCGGACTGCTCGGCAATCGCGGCGTCGAGCCGGAACGCATCGCGCAAATTCTGCTGAGCTCGATTCGAGACGAGAACGTCAATATTCGCTACTGGGCGGTGGAAGGCCTGGCCTATCTCGGCACCGACGAGACGATTGCTCCGCTGCTCGAGGTGTTTCACGATGACCCGTCGCCGATGATCCGTGAGCGTGCGGCGTGCAGCCTCGCGCAATCGGGAATGCTGGGCGAGAAACAACGGCAGACAGCTGTGCCGAAACTGCTCGACTACGCCGACGACTACGCGCTGGACGCGGAAACGCGCACCTGGGTATTTCAAGCGCTTCGCGACATCACAGGACAGTCCCTGTCGCCGGATTCCGCGGTCTGGAGACGGTGGTACGAGAGAAAAAAGTAGCGTAGACTCGAGCGGGATGACGCTTTCTGCCGCGTGTCGATCCGCCTGGATTGTTGTGGCGCTTGCGCTCTTTGTTTCAACCGCGGGGGCGATCGAGCTCGACGTCGACGCCGCAAAAATCGACGCCGCGTTGGAGATCGCGCGCAAACCGGAGGCCGAGCGGGCGGCATTTCACAAGCCGTACGTGCTCGCCACGAGCGCGCCGATCGTCGAGAGCATCGAGATCATCACCGAGTTTCGGCGTTTGGTAAAAATTGCCGAAGCGCGGATTGCCGATGGCGATCGGTTTTTCGCGCGGAACACGCTCGCTGCGCAAGAAGCGATTCGACCGTTTCGGCATCATGTGTCCGTTGTCGCCCGCGTCCGCTTTCATCCACAAAACAACTATGTCGTCGGGCCGCCGGTCGATGTTGTTGTGCTCGACCGGTTTGAGCCCGTGCCGCGCCTCGAGTTGCAGAGTCAGACCGAGTTTGGCTTCGCGTCGGGCAAACCCAAGCCACAGCTCCCAGTCGTGGGTGTCACGACCGAATCGGTGTTCGACACCGACGTTGTTGGGCAGAACTACCGGACCATCGTTGTGCGCGTCGAAGCCCGGGATGTCGCGCGGCTGATCGTCGACTTCGGACGACTGCGATAATCGAGCGCCCGACAAATGCGGATTGACCGAACGCTCGTCGAGCGATGCTATGGTCAGGCGAAGGGCGAGCGGTGGCGCGCGCCCAAAGACCGCTTCGCTCGGGCGCTGGAAACCAGCGCCGAGCACGCGTTTGCCGGCCGGAGCCCGCAAGCGCGCGAGCTCGAGCGCTACCTGACCTCGCTTCACCTCGAGGATCTGGCGCTTGCCTGCGCGTGCGCGGCAGGAGATGACGCGGCGTGGGAGCATTTCGTGCTCACACGGCGTCCCGTGCTCTATCGCGCCGCCGACGCGCTCGATGCAACCGGCGGCTCTCGAGATCTCGCCGATGCCTTGTACGGCGAGCTGTTTGGTCTTCGCGGCAGCGACGGGGACCGCCAATCGCTCTTCCGCTACTTCCATGGCCGAAGCAGTTTGACGACATGGCTGCGGGCCGTGCTGGCGCAGCGCTACCTGGACCGTCTACGCGCCAGCCAACGCTCGGAACCGTTACCGGACGAGGAATCCGCCTCCGCGCTTCGCGCGTCAAGTGAGACGATCGAACCAGAGCGTGAACGATACCTCCAACTCATTCGTGCAGCGATGAAACGCGCGACCGCAGACTTGCCTGCGCGCGACCGGCTTCGTCTTGCCTGCTACTACGCGCAGGAGCTCACACTGGCGCAGACCGGAAAGGTCCTCTGCGAGCATGAAGCCACCGTATCGCGCGGGCTTGCGCGCACGCGCGCGACGATCCGGAAGACGCTGGAGCGTGACCTCCGGACGGCGGGCTTGACCGATGACGAGATCGTGAGGTGTTTCGAGTGCGTCAGCGAGGATGCCGGTCCGCTAAGCGTGCACGACATGCTCGATACTGGTACAAAGGATTCTGCGCGCAAGAAAACTGTGCCGGATCGTTCTGCGTAAAAGGAAGGTGTTGTGGCGAACTCGCGTGAACGGGACGAGTCGATCGAGCGGTTGCTTCGGCAATCTCTGAACGATTCGCAGCGAGCGGGAGCGACGGACGAGTGCCTCGACGCTGAGGTTGTTGCCGCCATGATCGACGGCGGCCTGCCTGGCCCCGCGCTTGCTGCAGCCCAGTCTCACGTCGCCGATTGCGCCCGATGTCAGAGCCTGATCGGCGCGATGGCCCGGATCGATTCTGGCGCGCCGGTCGAGACCGTGCGGCGCGTCCACGGTTGGCTGACCTGGGCTGTGCCCCTCGCGGCTGCGGCCGCTGGCGTAGCCGTCTGGGTCGCGGTTCCCCATCGCAATGACGTGCCTGCACCGCAGACGATCGAAGTACGGCGACGGGCCGAGGAGCAGAACGTGCCCGTGGCGGCGCCGCCAGTACCGGCAGAAACGTTTTCGGACGCGAAATCGAAGAAAGACGAGGAGCTGGCGAGCCAACTACGGAGGGAAACCAAACAGTCGGCCGACGCCGCGCTGTCCGCCCCGGCAGAGAATGCGCCTGCGGCGCGTTCGGTCAATGAGAGGGGCCCGGCACGGTTGAACGCCACGCTGGCGGAAGCGGCGGGTCTCGATATCCTTTCGCCCGATCCAATGGTTCGCTGGCGCATCGCTGGCTCGACCGTTCAGCGGTCGACGGATGGTGGGGTGCGTTGGGAACTTCAGCCGACCGGGGCGCCGGCTGAACTGACCGCGGGCGCAGCCCCGTCGGCCTCGACCGTCTGGATTGTCGGTCGCGCCGGTGTCGTGCTTCTCTCGACCGATGGCCGCACGTGGCGTCGAGTGCCATTCCCCGAAATAACGGATTTGTCAGGCGTTCGAGCCAGAGACGCCCGAAGCGTGTCGGTGATGGCCGCCGATGGGCGAAGCTTCAGCACCACCGACGCCGGCGCCACCTGGGTTCCCCGCCCCCTGCAAGATTTCTAATCGGCTCCGTTCTAAGGAAAAGGGGACACGTCCCCATCAAGAAGGAGCCGTCCATGTCTGCACGATTCTGGTTCGCGTCGCTCGTGATCGGCCTTGCCGCCACGACGTCTGTTCATCACCTGGCGCTGTCGCCCACCGTTCGCGCGGCCGAACAACAAGCCGCCACGACGACCCTCGACGACCAGACCGAGCTCGCCGTCACGGTCTACAACTCCGACATCGCGCTCGTACGGGATGTGCGCAATCTCCAGCTCGCGCGCGGCACGTCCGATCTCCACTTCATGGACATCGCGGCCACCGTGAATCCCGCGACGGTGCATTTCCGTTCACTCACGGAGCCATCGCGTGTGAAGGTTCTCGAGCAGAATTACGAGTACGACCTGCTCGAGCCGGAAAAGCTCCTGCGGAAGTATGTGGGGCGCGACGTGACGCTCGTGAGATTACGACGCGATCTGAACACAACGCTCGAAGAAGACGTGACAGCGCACTTGCTGAGCTTCAACAACTCGCCCGTGTGGCGGATCAACGGCGAGATCGTGACCGGCATGCAGGCCGACCACATCAGATTTCCGGAGCTGCCCGGGAATCTCTATTCGCGGCCCACGCTGATTTGGACGCTCGAGAACAATGGCGGTGTGCGGCATCGCGTCGAAGCATCGTATCTGGCGGGCAAGCTCTCGTGGAACGCCGATTACGTGCTGACGGTGGCGCGCGACGACAAAAACGCCGACCTCGACGGATGGGTGACGGTGACCAACGGCAGCGGCACATCCTTCAACAATACGAAGCTGCAGCTCGTGGCCGGCGACTTGAATCGCGTGCGCCAGGTGATCAGCAAGATGGAGATGAACGCCATGCGAAGAGACGCGGCGGCACCGGCTGCCGAGATGGCGCAGGAATCGTTCTCCGACTACCACCTCTACACACTCGGCCGAAAGACGACGATCAACAACAACGAGACCAAGCAAGTGAGCATGCTTGGCGCGACGGCGTTTCCCGTTCACAAGCGCTACGTTGTTGAAGGGCAGTATTTCTACTATCACAACGTTCAGCATCCTGGCGCGCCGATCAAAGACGTCGTGCAGGTGTTCTACGAATTCAAGAATGAGGACAAATCCGGGCTCGGAATGCCGATGCCATCGGGCAACGTGCGGGTGTACCAAGCCGACTCCAGCGGCGGCGTGCAATTCGTCGGCGAAGATCGTATCGCTCACACGCCGAAGGACGAAGCCATCAACTTGAAGATCGGCAATGCCTTTGACGTGGTGTGCGAGCGCAAGCAGACCGACTTTCAGAAAATCGCCGGCAACACGTACGACGTCGAGTACGAGATTACGCTGCGCAACCACAAGGCCGTGCCGGTCACGGTCGAAGTGAACGAGCCCATCGGCGGCACGTGGCGCATGTTGCAGTCATCCTACGAGGCGACCAAAACATCGGCGTGGGCCGCACAATTCACGGTCCCGGTGACGCCGGATGGAACCGCCGTGCTGAAATATAGAGCGCGGGTGACGTATTAGCGTGTGCTGAAGAGCACAGGTACTCGCGGCCGAATTGCGTATCGTAGATGTGTCATGTTCAGACTTGTCACGACAGTACGGCGGGGCTCGGCGTCAGGGATTGCGGCGGCGTGGGCGCATTATCCAACCATCGAAGCGGCGCGAGCGGGCGCAGTCGAGGTCTTCCGCGAGGAACGTGTGCTGCGCGTCATGGTAGTACGAAACGAGCCGGGTGGCGGTTACGTCGAATGGATTGATCGGTAATTTCGATTCCAGCCCGGCGCCAACGCCGCGGCACGTTGCATGGCCAGCACCAGGCTTGCCTCACGCGCCACGCCTTTCCCCGCGATGTCGAATGCGGTCCCGTGATCGACCGACACACGCACGATCGGAAGGCCCACAGTAATGTTGACGCCCTCGTCTCCGTACACCGCTTTGAACGGCGCGTGTCCCTGGTCGTGATAGCACACCACAATAAATTGATACTTGCCGCGAACGGCCGCGGGGATGAGCGCGTCGGCCGGAATAGGTCCCACGACGTCGATGCCCTCGGCACGCGCAGCGCGAAGGGCCGGCTCGATGATGTCGGCGTCTTCGTCACCGAAGAGTCTGTGCTCGCCGGCATGAGGGTTCAGGCCAGCCATGCCAATGCGCGCGTTGGTCTGTCCCGACGCGCGGGCAAACGCCGAAGCCAGTCGAATCACCTCCATCACACGCTCGTGCGTCAGCGCTTCGATCGCCTGACGAAGCGACACGTGCGTCGTGACGTGAAATATATAGAGGTCCTTTGCCGACAGCACGAGGCTGTAGCGCTCGACGCCGAACTCGTGCGCGAGCAACTCGGTATGACCGGGCCACTGGTGGCCGCCCGCGTGCATCGCTTCCTTATTTAAAGGGGCGGTCACGATTCCGTCGATTGTGCCGGCTTTCGCGAGCGCGCACGCGCGGATCACATATCGTGCGGCGCCGTCGCCCGCCTCGGCGCTCAACGCTCCCGGCGCCACATGTCCCAGTGCCGGGCCTTCCTGAATGACTTCCAGCAGGCGAGGATCATTCGTCGCGACGGTTGGCGCGTCCAAGATCCGAATCGCTGCCGGATCGCCACCGATCAATTGGACGGCTCGAGCGAGCGCCGCGGCGTCGCCGATCGCGATTGGCCGGCAGAGGCGGCGCAGCTCGGGATGTTGAAGCAGCGCTTTCGCCGTAATCTCGGGTCCGATGCCGGCGACGTCTCCAATGGTGACGCCGAGAACTGGAAGCGTTTCCGTCGCGCTCACGCCAACCTCCGGTCATGCATTGTTTGAACAGCCTGAACGGCATGAACCAACACATCTTCGGCGCCGAATCCGCCTGCCTTCGTCACGACCGGAAGTCCCTCGGCTCGACCTCCGACGAGCGTGCCGATCGGCACGCCGGCCGCCACTTCATCGCGAAGTGCGATGCCGGTTGCGCCTAGCGCCTCCACCACCGCGCGAGCGCCATCCCCGCCAGTGACGACGACGCCCGCGATGCTGCCGCGGGCTCTCTGAGTAATGATGCGCGCCGCAAGCTCGGCGAATCGGTTTGGAATCAGCGTGGCGGAAAGGCCGCGGCTTCGATCGGTCGGCGCGGTCAAGACCAACGTGGCATGCGATTGGTCGAGCTCGTCGAGAATTCTCGATGACGATCGCATCCACGCGCGGTCGTCGATGAGATCATCGAGTGCCGGCTCGTAACGGAATGTGCCGGCTCCTTCGACGGCGGCCGCCTGGCGCCGGGCGACTTCCTGCAGCGTCGTGACAATCTCCAGAGCCGGGACCGCAGGATCTGTCCTCCACGCGCTCGCGAGATGGCGCGCCAGCCCAGCCGAGCCAACCGGAATCGCGTCCGCTCCAAGCAGCACGACGGCATCCGCGATCCGTCGCAGATCGTCGTCTGTCGTCGCATCGACGACCACGACTCGGCCGCCGCGGGTGATGCGGCCAGCAAGATCCCGGGCAGACTCGCTGGACTGGCAACCGAGGTGAGCCGCCTGCAGCATCGTGGGGATGTGACTCTCCGTCACAGGACTTACCGGGTCCATACTCGCGGCCGTCTGCGCGACCGGCACGCCGTTCACGCGCAATTCTCCGTCGATGACGGTGCGACCGGCTGCCGGGAATGCGGGACAGACGATCGCGATGGCACGCGGCGACCAGCTGTCCAGGGCTGCCTGCACCTCTGCTCTGACATGCCCGCGTAGAGTGGAATCGATCTTCTTGTAGATATGGGTGATACCCGTCTCGCGCAACCGCGTCACCGCAGCGGCGACCGCAGTGGCGGCGTCAGGCGCGCGTTGATTGCGGGAATCCGTCGTGACGGCGATCACGTTCGCGCGCGTTGCAGACGGTCGAAGCTGCAACTCGGCATCCCAACCGACGCGGACGAACTGTACGGCCGTATCGCTGGCGCCGGTGAGGTCGTCGGCAATGATGCCGATTCGGTTCATCATCGTTCGCCACTATACTTCTAAGTTATGCGCATCTGCGATTGGTTGACGGCGGGTGGATTGGTGGTGGTCGCGGTCGCCGGCCTGACAGCGGCCACATCCTTCTACGATCTAAAAACATCGTACCTCGACGGCAGGCCCGCCGATCTGGGCGTGTTTCGCGGCAAGGTGACGCTCGTCGTCAACGTCGCCAGCGAATGCGGCTACACGCCGCAGTACGAAGGTCTTGAACAGCTGCACCGGGAATTGTCG
>JANMJM010000316.1:0-30673 GCA_031371345.1 Vicinamibacteria bacterium | reverse complement strand
ACTCGGAAACTGCGAATTTGGTGACGGAGCTCGCCTGCGCAAAGGCAGACCCGGCAACGAGCGCCACAAGGGCGCAACTGAAGAAAAATGTGTATTTCCGCATGGGGAAGACCTCCGGCCGGGGCCGGCGCTGGCACCAGTTGATTGCTTTAGACGTGCTATGCCAGACGGCGGCCTGCAGCAACCTCCCCGGCTGCCCGGTAGGTCAGTGAGCCCCCTTCGAGGTAGACCTCGATATCGCCGCCCTTGAGATGCCCACGAATGAGCTCCTCCGAGAGCGGATCTTCGACATAACGCTGAATGGCACGGCGGAGCGGGCGCGCTCCATACGAGCGATCCTTGCAGGTGAGATCGATAATCCAGTCGATGACTTCCGGCATGAGCTGAATCTTCAACTGCCGGCTCAGCAGGTTCTCGTTGATCTGGTCGACCAGCAACAGCATGATGCGCCGCAGCTCGTCGTCTCCGAGCGCCTCGAAGACGATAATCTCTTCGATTCGGTTGATGAACTCGGGATTGAACGTGCGCTTCACCTCGCCGAGCACCATCTCCGTGACGCTCTTGGCAATCGCTTCCGTCTCTGACGATTGGAACCCGAGCGACGCCTTCTTCTGGATGAAGCGCGCGCCGATGTTCGACGTCATGATCAGAATCGTGTTCTTGAAGTTCACGCGGTTGCCGAGACCGTCTGTGAGGTGGCCGTCCTCGAACACCTGCAGCAGAATGTTGAAGATGTCGGGATGCGCCTTCTCGACTTCGTCGAGCAGCACGACCGAGTACGGATTTCTCCGCACCTTCTCCGTCAACTGGCCGCCTTCTTCGTGGCCCACATATCCGGGCGGCGAGCCAATCAGCTTCGATACCGAGTGCTTCTCCATGTATTCCGACATGTCGAAGCGGATAAGCGCGTTGTCGCTGCCGAAGAGGAAGTTCGCCAGCGCGCGAGCGAGCTCGGTTTTGCCGACGCCGGTCGGCCCAAGGAAGATGAAGCTGCCCACGGGACGATTCGGGTTCTTCAACCCGGCGCGCGACCGGCGAATAGCCCGCGACACCGCCGAGATGGCGCGGTCTTGGCTGACGACCCGCTTGTGCAGGTCCTGCTCCATGCGGAGCAGCTTGTCGCCTTCATCTTGATTAATCGACGCCAGCGGCACGCCCGTCCACTTGGAGACGACTTCGTCGATCTCCTGCTTGCCCACCGACACGCGCCGCGCACTCGACTTCACGTCGAACTTCTCGCGCACGAACTGGAGGTTCTCGCGGGCGCTGACTTCCTGCTCGCGATAAAACTGCGCCTTCTCGAAATCCTTCTGCGAGACCGCGTTCTCCATCTGCTCGACCGCCACGCGGATGCTGCGGTTGATCTCGCCGAACTCCTCGCTGTAGCCCGCCTCGCGCAGCTTGGCGCGCGCGCCGGCTTCGTCGATCAAATCGATCGCCTTGTCGGGCAGGAACCGGTCCGTGATGTAGCGGCTCGACTGGTACACCGCGGCTTCGATCGCTTCGCGCGTGTACTCGACGTGATGGAACGACTCGTAGCGATCTTTCACGCCCAGCAGAATCTCGACGGTCTCCTTCTCTGCGGGCGGATCGACCTTGATGGCCTGGAAGCGGCGCTCCAGCGATCGGTCTTTTTCAATATATTTCCGGTACTCGGCCGGGGTCGTTGCGCCGATGCAGCGAATCTCGCCGCGCGAGAGCGCCGGCTTCAGAATGTTCGCCGCGTCGAGCGATCCTTCAGCGGAGCCCGCGCCCACCAGCGTGTGCAGCTCGTCGATGAACACGATGATGTTCGGGTTGTCGGTGAGCTCCTTCATAATCGCCTTCAGGCGCTCTTCGAACTGCCCGCGATACTTCGTGCCCGCGACGATGAGCGAGATGTCGAGCGCAAGGATGCGCTTGTCGGCGAGGAAGTGCGGCACGTCGCCGTACACAATCTTTTGCGCTAACCCCTCGACGATCGCGGTCTTGCCAACGCCAGGCTCGCCGATGAGGACGGCGTTGTTCTTCGTGCGCCGGCAGAGGACCTGCTGCACGCGCTCGAGCTCGTAGTCGCGGCCGACCAGCGGATCGAGCTGATTTTTCATCGCCGACTCGGTGAGGTCGCGGCTGAACTCGGCAAGCAGCGGCGTTTCCTTCACGCGCGTGAGCGTGGTCTTTTCGTTCAGCAGCTGGACGATGTCTTCACGCACCGTGTTCAGGCGCATCCCTTTTTCCATCAGGATGGACGCCGCCACGGATCGTTCTTCGCGCAGGATGCCGAGCAGCAGATGTTCTGTGCCGATGTAGTTATGCAGCAGCCGATCGGCTTCTTCCGCCGCGAACTGCAGGACCCGCTTGGTTTCGGCGCTGAAAGGAATCTCCACCGATGTGGAGACCTTCTCGCGAAACACCGTGCGCCCTTCGATTTCTTTTCTGATGTTTTCGAGGGAGAGATGCGAGCGGGCAAAAATCCGGCTCGTTAGCCCTTTGCCCTCCCGAATGAGTCCGAGCAGGAGGTGCTCGGTCTCGATCGAGATGCTGCCGAGCTGGCTCGCCTCGTATCGGGCGAAGAACAGCACGCGGCGCGCTCGTTCTGTGTAGCGTTCGAACATCCGTTTTAACCTACGAAAATGGGGCGGAACAACCTCGTAAATATCTTATCGGCATTATACGGCCAAATCCTTGCCTTTCCTACGCTATGCCGCCACGAGGCGCCCTCCCTCGAGCCGTAGTACGCGATCGCAGGATGCCGCCAGCCGCATATTGTGCGTCGCGATAACCGAACTGAGCTCACGTTCACGGTGCATCTCGCGTAAAAGCGCGTGCAAACTGTCGGCCGTTTGCTCATCCAGATCGCCCGTCGGTTCATCAGCGAGCAGCACCGTGGGTTCGCTAACTAGCGCCCGTGCCACAGCGACGCGTTGCTGCTCGCCTCCCGACAACATGCTGGGCCGGTGCGTCAACCGATCGCCTAATCCAAGCCGTTGGAGAACCGCTGCGGCCCGAGTCCGCGCCTCGGCCGGCGCCATTCGCGCGATGCGCAAAGGCATCTCGGCATTTTCCAACGCGTTGAATTCCGGCAGCAGGTGATGAAATTGAAAAACGAAGCCGATGTGCCTGTTTCGAAAGGTGACGAGATCGTGTTCCGGTAGCTTCGAGATGTCGTGCTCGCCTACACATACCGAGCCGCTGTCCATGCGATCGAGCCCGCCGAGCAGATGCAGGAGTGTGCTCTTTCCAACGCCCGACGCGCCGACGACCGCCACCATTTCGCCGCGCTCGACAGACAAGTGCAGATCGCGCAGCACGTGAAGACGCTCGGTACCGACGTGGTAGCTTTTATTGATATCCGTCGCCGTAAGGAATGGCACCGTGGCTAGTGTAGTGCCCCCATAAACAAAGTGGGAAGCGCCCACATTCGGGGTCACTTCCCACTTCTTACTTCCCGCTTCTTACTTCTTCCTTACCGGCGTTTCACCTGGTCGTAGATGGCCGCGGAACCGCCGCCAATCAGCGCGCCGATTCCCGCGCCTTTCTTGCCCCCCATGAGAGCGCCGATGCCAGCACCCGCGCCCGCCGAGCCGCCGATCAACAGCGCGCTCTTCTGCCACGTTCTCGCCGGCCTCACCGTTCGCTCAGTGGCATATGTGCGCTGAGACGACACGCGCCGCACCGCCGGCTGCGAATAGGCAACAGGCTGACTGACATACTGCGGCTGCCCACCGCCGTACGGTGCTACCGCCGCCGGCGCCATCGTTGGCCCGTAGGGCGACCAGCCATACGGCTGCTGCGCCGTAAGCGGGGTCTGACCAAATGCCGTCTGGCTTGCCTGCACCAGGTACGGCCTGGCCACGCCGTCGGGCCCAATGACCATTTGCGTGGTCGGGGCGAGGTCGGCGTTGAACGTGCGACGTGCGCCGAGATCGTACGACACGAGCATGGCACCAACGGCCAACGCGCCTGCGACTGCTCCAATAAGTGTTTTCATGATCATCCCCCCGTTAAAAGACTTGCTGGGGATGTATACATCAAGGAGAGTGCCAGCGAATTTTGTTGGGAAATAAGGACTTACGGCCCGCACTGTCCATTTTGCGCGTCAATGAACGACGTTCAGAGAGGACGGTTTGAATGCCTACCGGAGAAATTCGAGGTAGCCGAACCGCTCAGGATCGTGAAAGCCGCGTTCCGGATGCGTCACTGACCACGCCGAATATTCATCATCTGCGCGCAGTGCTTTCATGCGTTGCTCGATCGCCATTTTGCGTCCGTCGTCGGCGCTCTTCAATTCCTGGCCGAGCGAGGCCAACTGTTCGGCTTTTGCGACGCCTCCGGGACGCTTGATCCGATACAGCCCCGCTCGCCAAATGTTGCCGGCGGCAGGCGCGGCGGTCACCCCTGCATCGGCGAGACCTTTCCACGGGATGGCGATCTCGGCAATCCAGCCCGCAGCGTGACGCGTCACGGCCGTCTGGAGACCCGGGATATTCGAGCGAATGTTGTTGGCGTTCAACGTCTTCGCGTTGGGGATGAGTAAATCAACCACAACATTGTTCGGGCTCACCTCCAGTTCGGCGTAGTTCTGCCCGTCGCCATCGGGATCAAGAAAAACCTCGACAACTTCCTCTTGCCACAACTGGTCGTCGCGATTTTTCATACGGCCCCAAGGGTCCGCATCGGTGCAACCAAACGCCACATACAAATTCTGATCGTCCCAGACCAGCGCCGCTTCGGTTGGAAATTTCGGTCGTCGCGACGGATCGTCGTTAAGGCGGATGTCACCGACCCGGGACGACAGCATCCAGCTTGCCTCGTCGAGTTTGCCATTCACGCGAATGGCGTCGACGGTGCGACGCACACCGTACGTGGGAAGGCTCACCTGAGCCTCGAGCCCGACCGCCAACAAAACCGCGATCGCAAGAATCTGTTTGATCATGATGACGTTCCAAGGCCTGATGCGCCGTGTTCGTGCCGCGCAAATCCGGGAGCGGAGGCCAGGCCGATGAACTTACGGCCTGAAGCGCCGTGTTCGTGCACCGTAAGTTCCGGCGCGCAAGGCCGTATGTTCATCGGCCTGGCCTCCGTTACCCGTATCTGAGCGCTTCGACCGGCTTCAGCTTCGCCGCCTGGCGCGACGGATAGATCGTCGCGATGAAGCAGATGAACACCGCAGACAGTACAACAATGATGAAGTCGAGCGGCAGAAGCGTGAACGGGAGATAGGAAATCTGATAGACGTCGCCCGAGACGTGGATGACCTTATAGTGATCGAGCACCCACGACAGCACGACGCCGGTCGCAGCGCCGACCGCCGTTCCGACCACGCCGATGATGAGCCCCTGGAGCATGAAGACGTACATCACCGCCTTCGACGAGGCGCCCATTGTTTTCAGAATGGCAATGTCGGCGCGCTTCTCCATCACGAGCAGCACGAGCGAACCGACAATGTTCAGCGCCGCGACGATGACGATGAGGGAAATTGTGATCGAAATCGCCATCTTCTCCAGCCACAACGCTTCAAACAGCGACCGGTTCATCGTCGTCCAGTCCTGCGTCATGTAGCGCGGCCCCAGCGCGTGCGTGATCTCCGACGCCACTTGCGGTGCCAGATCGATCTCGTCGACCGTCAGTTCGATCAATTCCGGCTGGCTCCGGTTCATCAAACGCTCGGCGACCGCCAGCGAGACGAACCCGTAGGTGGAGTCGTATTCGAAAAGATTCAGAAAATAGGTGCCCGCGACCCGCAGGCCCCTCTTTCGAATCATCATGCCGCCAGGGGTCAGCGTTCCCTCCGGTGTCATGATGTCGACGCGATCGCCAACGCTCACCTGCAACGTCTGCGCGAGATCTTTGCCGAGAAAGATGCCGTCGAGATCTTCCTCGCCGGCAGCCGTCAGGTCGGACAGCTTCCCCGCCGTCACACCTTTCTCGAGCTCGCTCACATCGGCTTCGAGAACCGGGTCGATGCCTTTCAGGCTGATGAACGCCGTCCCGTTCTGGCTCGAGATCATCGCCTTGCCGAGAATGGCCGGCGCCGCCCCCTTCACATGCGGGATTTTTTTCAGTGCCGCGACGTCGGTCTCGTAATCGGCGAGCCCGCTTTGCTTCCAGACGAACACGTGCGCCGTGGCTCCCAGAATGCGATCGCGCAGCTCGGACTGCAGGCCGGTCATCAGCGCGAGCGCGATGACAAGCGCCATGACGCCCACGCCCACACCAAGCATCGAGACCACCGAATATCGGCGGGCCCTCAAGTAGCGCAGTGCGACGTGCAGTTCGAACGGCATCTTCACTGATTCTTCGGTTTCATCTGCGGAAACAGAATGACATCGCGAATCGATTTGCGGTTGGTCAGCAGCATCACGAGCCGGTCGATGCCGACGCCCTCGCCTGCCGTCGGCGGCAAGCCGTACTCGAGTGCGCGCAGGTAATCTTCGTCCATCGCATGCGCTTCCTGATCGCCCTTGGCGCGCTCGGCCAGCTGCTGCTCGAAGCGCTTCTTCTGTTCGACTGGATCGTTCAGCTCGCTGAAGGCGTTGGCAATTTCCATCTTACCGATGTAGAGCTCGAATCGCTCCACCGTGTCCGGATCGTCGGGTCGCTGCTTCGACAGCGGCGACACGTCGGTCGGAAAGTCGTACACGAAGGTCGGTTGCACGAGCGATTCTTCGACGAGTGTTTCGAAAATCACCGTCGCGATCTTTCCCGGACCGCTCTTCGGATCGACGGCAACGCCCAGACGTTCGGCGAGCGCCTTCACCGAGTCGTGTGTGCGAAGCTCGGACTCGGTCACCGGCGCGCCCAGTTTCTTCGACGCCGCGTCGGCAGCCGCCTGCCTCAGCGACACGCGCGCGAACGGCGCGCGCAGCGAGATCGTGTGGCCGTCGAACTCGATCGAGTCCCTGCCGGCCGCCGTGTTCGCGATGAACGACACCATCTCCTCGGTCATCGTCATCAGATCACGGTAATCGCTGTAGGCCTGATAGAACTCGAGCATCGTGAACTCGGGATTGTGTCGCGTCGAGATACCTTCGTTCCTGAAGTTGCGGTTGATCTCGTACACGCGCTCGAGGCCGCCGACGACAAGCCGCTTGAGGTACAACTCGGGCGCAATCCGCAGAAACAGATCGATGTCGAGCGCGTTGTGATGCGTCTTGAACGGCCGCGCCATCGCACCGCCGGCGATCGGCTGCATCATCGGTGTTTCCACTTCCAAATAGCCGCGCGCATCGAGAAACTGCCGGAGCGCGGAGAGAACTCTGCTGCGCACCTGGAAGACTTCGCGCGCCTCGGGGTTCACGATCAGATCGAGATAACGCTGCCGATAGCGAATCTCGACGTCGGTGAGGCCGTGCCATTTCTCCGGTAGCGGCAGGTGGCACTTGGCCAGAAACTCCAGGCGGCTGGCCCAGATCGTCAGCTCGTTGGTCCGCGTTCGAAAGAGATGTCCTTCGACGCCGACCACGTCGCCGAAGTCGATGAGCTTGGCGAGTTCGAAGTCGCGCTCGGACAGCGAATCCTTCTTCAGGTACACCTGAATGCGCGACCTCCCGTCGGAAAGTACCAGAAAAATCGCTTTACCGAAGCTGCGAATGCTGAGAACCCGGCCGCTCGTCGTCGTCTGAACTTTTTCGGCTTCGAGCGCTGGACCCAGTGTTTCACCGTGCGCCTGCACGAGGTCGCTGACCGTGGAGGTCCGCTCGAAACGGTGCGGATACGGGTTGATGCCCAGCCGCTCGATCTCGGCGAGGTTGGACTGGCGCTGCTGTATTTGTTCTTCTTCTGTCGACATTCGCAGAAATGATACCTGATACGGCGATCCCGCCTTTATGGCGCCGCCGCCCAGGCAATCGCCTTTCCCAATTGATCGGAGAACAGCGGTTCGGAAAAGCTCTCAATCGTGTGACCGCCCGCGGTGTACCACGCACGACCGCCCTGGTAAGTATGCGACCAGATGATCGGATGATCGGCCGGCATCGCGCCGCCGGAGTACGTGCGCTCGTCGAGCGTGGCCAGGACGGTGGCGCTGAGGCGAGGATTCGCCTGAAAGTTGTACCACTCGTCGCGGCGCGGCCAGCTCCGAGGTACGCCCGCCATCGTTGGATGAGCGGCGTCCTCGATTTGTATGGTCGCGTTCTGAATGTCGGGGTGACTGGCGAAATACGCGCCCATCAAAGCACCGTAGAACGGCCAGTCGTACTCGGTGTCGGCTGCCGAATGCACGCCGACAAATCCCCCGCCGCCGCGAATGAACCGCTCGAACGCCGCCTGCTGCGCGCTGTTCAAGACATCGCCCGTCGTCGACAGGAACACCACCGCCTTATATCTCGTGAGCGTCGCATCGTTGAACACGTCGCCATCTTCGGTCGAGTCCACGGCAAAGCCGCGCACGCGACCCTGTTGCTGAATGGCGGCAATGCCTGCGGGAATTGAATCGTGACGAAACCCGGCAGTTTTGGAAAAAAGGAGGATGTTGAAGGTGGGCGCGATCGAGACCGTGCTTGGCGCCGTTGCGGCGGTGCCGCAGGCACCGCAAGCGACGAGCAGCACAACACGGAAGAGTGTTCGGTAACAGATTGAGAGATTAATCGTCACCCAAGTTTCTTCTTCACCGCGTCGAGAATGCCGTTGATGAACTTCGCTGATTCATCGCCGCTGAAGGTCTTGGCCAGTTCCAGCGCCTCGTTAATGACGACGTTGCGCGGTGTTTCGCCGTGAAGGAATTCGCCGATCGCGAGCCGCAGGATGAGACGATCGAGCGCGGCCATGCGCGACAGCCGCCAGTTCTCGGCCGTCTCCGAAATCAGCGGATCGATCTTGTCCTGAGTGGCCACCGTCATCCGAACGAGGCCTTCGGCAAATGCTTTCGTGGCATCGCTCGCGCCTTCGGCACCAGGCAGATTCGCGAGCCAGAAGCCGCGGATGACGTCTTCGATGTCGGACTGCCCGATCTCGCGCTGATACAGCATCTGCACGGCGGCTTCGCGCGCGCGGTGGCGCGTGCGCTGGCGTGGGCTTCCCGTCGGAACGTCAGGGGCGCCGGTCATACTTTGAGTCCGTCCGACTTGGGCTCGCGCAGCCTCTTTTGCAGTGTCGCCATCTCGACCGCCGCGATGGCGGCTTCCCACCCCTTGTTGGCGGGACCGGCGATCGCGCGTTCGAGCGCTTCTTCAACGGAATTCGTGGTGAGCACGCCGAACGTCATCGGCACGCCGGTAGCAGCCGCCGCCTCGACGATGCCGTGTGATGCCGCCGAGGCGATGTACTCGAAATGCGCCGTCGCGCCGCGTATGAGGCAACCAAGACAGACGACCGCTGCAAAGCTGCCGCGCTGCGCAGCCTCTTTGGCGGCAAACGGAATCTCGAAGGCTCCGGGCACCTTGATGACGCAGATATCGTCCTCGTCTACGCCGGCCGACTTCAAGGCGTCAACCGCGCCGGTCTGCAGCCGCTCGGTCACGAAGTCGTTGAACCTCGCTACAACGATGGCAAATCGCAGGCCCTTGCCTCTGTGCGTACCCTCAACATGGATCATCAGCGTCCCTTGAACTCGGGTTTTCGTTTCTCGAGAAACGCCCGCGTGCCCTCGCGCATGTCGTCGGTCGTTGCCACCATTCCGAAAAGCGCCGCTTCGAACTGACATCCTTCGGCGAACGGCATCTCGAGCCCGCGATTGATGGCGTCCATCGCGTAGCGCACCGCAATGGCTGGTTTGGCCGCCAGGTCTGCTGCCAGCGCACGCGCCTCGCGCATGAGAGCGTTTGCAGGAACCACGCGATTCACGAGCCCGATCGCGAGCGCCTCCTCCGCCGTGATGGACGCGCCGGTCAAGACCATCTCCATGGCTTTGCTCTTGCCGACGAGCCTCGCGAGTCGTTGAGTGCCTGCGAAACCCGGGATCAAGCCGAGCGTGATTTCCGGTTGTCCAAAGCGAGCGGTGTCGGAGGCCAGTCGCAGCGTGCAGGCCATCGCCAATTCGCACCCGCCACCGAGCGCAAACCCGTTGATGGCGGCGATGACCGGCTTGCCCAGCTGCTCGATCAGATCGCATATGCGTTGTCCGGCAAGCGCACGACGCCTCGCTGTATCGGGACTGTCGCTCGCCAGCTCGTTGATGTCGGCGCCGGCGACAAACGCTTTGTCTCCAGATCCGGTGACAATGAGGCAGCGTACTGAGTTGTCTTGCTGAAGTTCGAGGGCCGCCTGCCGGAGCTCGTCGAGGGTCCGTGCGTCGAGCGCGTTCAGTCGTTGGGGGCGATGAATCGTGAGGACGGCGACGCCGGCGTCACGCTCGACAAGCAGGTTGTCAAAGGGCATGGGGCGTCTCGGAACGACGCCCGATTATACTCCACGCCCACGCGAGCCCGACGCCGATCGCCGAGCCGATCGTGTCGGCGACCATGTCGAGCACATCGTACGAGCGGGTCGGCGAGAGGCGCTGGCAAAATTCCAGGAAGACGCCATATAAAGATGAGTACGCGATCGCGCCGAGGGCGGCCGCAATCGTCATTCGCCGCCACTGCCCTTTCGCCAACGCGCGAAGGGCGAGCACACCGAAGATTCCGTAGAAAACAAAATGCTCGTGCTTATCGGTGATCCCTCCCGGCAGCTCTGGAACGTTCGGCCACATCTGCCCCACGAACAGCACGAGCATGTAGGCGAAGACGGGACCCCACAGTGATTGAACGCGGTTCACTGGATAGGAAACGGGTACATCAACCACCCGAGAATCAAGGCCGTCGCAAGCAACCCGCCGAACATCTTGACGCCGAGGCTCACCTGTTCGTGCGCGCCGTCGCGCATCAACGTGGCGAACACGGTCGACACGCAGGCGGCGAAAATGACGAGCAGGATCAAATGACTTTGCAACATATAGAAGATGGACGATCGACTACTTCCTCCCCATCGCGATGTCGAATGCGTCGATGACCACAAGCGTGTTCAGCAGACCCGCGACGATGAGGAAGGTGTTCCCGTACTCATAGGTGACCGCAATGACGTTGCCGGCGCCATAGCCCAGCGAGCGCGCGACGACATAGGGGAGTCCGATGCCCATGTCGGCAAGCGCCGCGAGTCCCACGAGCGGATCGGAGAGCAGGACGGGAAAGATCCGGCCTTGCAGCAGCAGACCGAAGGCGAACATCGCCGGCAGTACGAGAAGAAACACCAACCCTTTGCGCCGGCCGAGCCACAAATGACCCGCGCCCGGTACGGCGAGCGCCGCCGCACAGAGAAGAAAATGATTCGGTGTTTGCGCTCGAACCGTGGCAGTCGCCGGCACGCCTGCCAGTTTACCTCAAGTGTCTGATGCTAAACTTCGTCGCGAATGCTCTCGTTCGGTGCACTTCTTGGAGTGGGATGCGTGTCGGCAGCGCTCCTGATGATCGAGCTCGCGCTCACGCGCATCTTCTCGGTCACCATGTATTACCACTTCGCCTTTCTGGCAATCTCGATCGCGCTATTCGGCCTGAGCGCAAGCGGCGTGTACGTGTACGTCGCCCGCAAACAGCTGAATCGCCGATCGACCGAGAGCCTGCTCGCCATCCACGCCCTCATCTTCGCCGGGGCGACCGTCCTCTCGCTGGCGGCCTTGGTGAGAATTCGTGTCGGGCTGAACTACTCGCCCTCGAATCTGGCGAAGATGATCGCGATCTACACGCTTGCGGCGCTGCCGTTTTTCACGGGAGGCGCCGTGATCTCGCTGGCGATCTCTCGTCTCTCGAAGCGCGTCAACGTCGTGTACGGTGCCGACTTAATCGGGGCCGCCGTCGGCTGTCTCCTGCTGCTCCCGCTGATGAATCGGTTCGGCGCGCCGGGCGTCGTCTTGCTCGCGGCGCTCCTCGCGAGCATTGCTGCCCTGCTCTTCGCGCCGCGTCGGGCGCTCGGACAGACGGCGCTCGCGGCCGCCATTGCCGTGGGTGTCCCCGGCGGTGCCCAACTGCTGGGCACCGCGCCGTTCGACGTGAGCAACACGAAAGGGCACGACTTCGACAAAGTGCTTTTCAGTAAGTGGAATTCGTTTTCGCGGATTGCGGTCTACGACCGCTCGCACGGCGACTGGTCGTTGAGCGCCACCTACACCGGTGCGCTGCCGGAAACGCGCTTCATGGATATCGACTCGGCGGCGTCGACCCCTATCCTGAAATTCAACGGTGACCTGTCGACCGTGGGCTATCTGCGGTACGAGTTGACGGGACTCGCCTACCACTTGATGAAGCAGGGATTTCACGCGCTCGTGATCGGCCCAGGTGGCGGCCGAGACCTGCTCACGGCGCTGGTATTCGGCGCACGCCAGGTCGAAGGCGTGGAAGTGAATCCGATCATCGTCAACGACGTCATGCTGCGCCAGTTCAAGGATTTCTCGGGCTCGATCTACGCGAACCCTCGAGTGAAGGTGGCGGTCGACGACGGCCGCAGTTACGTGCGGCGATCCGACGAGCAATTCGACGTGATTCAGGCGTCGCTCGTGGATACCTGGGCAGCGACGGCCGCGGGCGCCTACACGCTGACCGAGAACACGCTCTACACAAAGGAAGCGTTCGAAGATTATCTGGATCACCTGAGCGATCGCGGCATGCTCACGATTACGCGCTGGGTCTTCGACGGGCTGCGGCTCGTGTCGCTGGCCCAGGCTGCGTGCGACACGCGTGGTTGTTCGGTGCGCGACCAGCTCGCCGTCGTCCAGCAGGACCGCGTCGCGACCTTTCTTCTGAAGAAAACGCCATTCACACCCGACGAGGTCGCTCAGCTGCACGACATCTCGAACAAACTTGGCTTTACGGTGCTCTATGCGCCTGGCCAGCGCGAAACAAATAATGATTACGCGAAGTTGGTGCTCGCGCCCGATCGCCACGCGTTCTATGCGAGCTACGGCAAGGACGTGACGCCGACGACCGACGACCGCCCCTTCTTTTTCAACACGACAAAAATCCGCGATCAGTTTCAGACTGCCTTCGGGCGCAGCATGCTCTTCGGCAACGGGCTCAGCGCGCTGATGACGCTGATGGCGATCTCGCTCACGTTCGTCGTGCTCTTTGTCGTCGGGCCCCTGGCGCTGGCCGGCAGCGAGCTGCGCGGCAGCCATTGGCCGCGCTGGCTCCTCTACTTCGGCTTGCTCGGCGCCGGATTCATGCTTATCGAGGTCGCGCTGCTGCAGCGCTTCGTCCTGCTGCTCGGTCATCCGGTGTACTCGCTCACCGTGACGCTCTTCTCGCTGCTCCTCGGCACGGGGGTGGGCAGCCTCATCAGCCAGCGTATCGGTGACGCGCAACTGCTCGGCCGGGTGCAGCTCGTCATCATCGGGATCGTCGGCGTCGCCATCCTCGGCATCTTCGCCCTGCCGCCGATCATCGTGTTGGCCATCAGCGCCAGCCACATGGCCCGCATCGGGCTGGCCGTGGCCCTGATCGCTCCGGCCGGCGTGCTGCTCGGCATGCCTTTGCCGGCGGGCATCCGGCTGATGGCCGTAACTCATTCAGAGCTCGTACCTTGGGCGTGGGGAATGAACGGCGCGTTGTCGGTCATTGGCGCCACCTTGGCGGTCTTCATCGCGATGAACTGGGGCTTTTCCATCACGCTGCTGGCCGGCGCCGGTGTCTATTTGACGGCCGCTGTACTTCTTCGGAGCTCGTACCGATAAACAAGCTCGGTGACCCGAGCTGCGACTCTCCCCCGACCTGCACGCGCCCCCTCCGCCTCGCCGGCGGTGCTTCAGGAGCTGCGCGCATTCCAATGGAACGGCCGCGCCACGACGCGCGCGCTGACGAGCGTCGGGTTGGCCAAGCGCCCGATCGTCGTCGAAACACTCGTCAACGAGTTCTGGACGAGCAAGCAGCGCGCCGCCAGCAGCCTTCACGAAGTGTCGTATCGGGCGTGCTTCAAGCCTCAGCTTCCCCGCTTCTTCATCGATCGCTTCACGTCGATTGGCGATACCGTCTACGACCCGTTCATGGGCCGTGGCACCACGGTGGTCGAAGCTGCGCTTGCGGGACGCACGCCGGTCGGCTGCGACATCAACCCGTTGAGCGCCGTGCTCGCCGAGCCTCGACTTGCGCCACCGACCATCGAAGAGGTCGTGGCGCGTCTCGACTCGCTGAACCTGTCGCTTGCGACGTCGTATCCGAAAGAGCTCGAAGTTTTTTATCATCCGGAAACGCTCCGCGAGATCTGCTCGCTGCGCGAATATCTCCTTGCGCGCCAGCGGCGCGGATGGCTCGATGGTGTCGATCGGTGGATCCGCATGGTGGCCGTCAACCGGTTAACCGGCCACTCCCCCGGATTCTTTTCCGTTTACACGCTGCCCCCGAATCAGGCGACATCGATCGATGGGCAAGCCAGGATCAACGCGGCGCGCAACCAAGTGCCCCCGCGGCGCGACGTGCGGGCGCTCATCGCCGCCAAGACGCGGTCGCTTTTGAGCGACTGCGATAGCGCCACGCGCTCGACGCTGCTGCGCTCGTCGCAACGCGCGAAGCTCATCACAGGACCCGCGCGATCGACGCCACAGCTGAAGTCCGGCTCGGTCAGCCTCGTCGTGACGTCGCCGCCATTTCTCGACGTCGTGAATTATGCCGGCGACAATTGGCTGCGCGGCTGGTTCTGCGGCATCGACACGTCTGACGTGCAGATTTCCATGCACAAGAAACTGCCGGACTGGCAGGCCGCCATGACCGCGGTGTTCAAGGAGCTTGCGCGCGTCGTGAAGCCGCGCGGCCATGTGGCGTTCGAAGTCGGTGAAGTGCGGAACGGAAAGATCAAGCTCGAGGAGGCGGTGCTGCCGTGCGGCGTCGCGGCCGGCCTGACGCCGCTGCTCGTCGTCATCAACTCGCAGGCATTCACGAAGACGGCAAACTGCTGGGGCGTGAGCAACAACGCGAAGGGCACGAACACGAACAGGATCGTGGTGTTTAGAAAGTAAGTAACCGTCGTTGACATCTGATGCGTGATGCGTGATGATCTCTGGGATGCGCACCACCCTCGATCTGGATGAAGACGTGCTCCAAGCCGCCAAGGAAATCGCCGTTGCGCGAGGGACGACCGCGGGGAAAGTCTTGTCCGACCTGGCACGTAAAGCGCTCACGCCGGCGCAACGCTCGCGTGTGCGAAACGGCGTGCCGGTGCTGCCACGTCGCCCGCCTGGGAGCCGCCGGCCCACCATGCAGCAGGTGAACGATCTTCGAGACGCATGAGCCGGGTCGCGCTCCTCGACGTCAATCTGCTCGTGGCGTTATTCGATCCCGATCACGTGCATCACGATCTCGCCCACGACTGGTTTGCCGATCACGAGGCGAACGGCTGGGCCACCTGCGCGCTCACCGAAAACGGCTTTGTTCGCGTGCTCGCCAATCCGTCCTATGGGGCAGCGATTGTCCGTGCTCCGGAACTTGTCGATCGCTTGCGGCAATTCTGCGACAGCGCACATCACACGTTCTGGACCGAGACCGTGTCGCTGCGCGACAAAAAACTGTTCAAGCCGGCGCTTGTGCGAGGCCATCGTCAGGTGACTGATGTGTATTTGTTGGGACTGGCAAAAACCAAAGGTGGATGTTTAGCGACCTTCGATCGAACGATTCCCCTGAGTGCCGTCACAGGAGCCACGCGCGAAGTGCTTGCGGTGGTCGCGCCCTAAGCCATCCGTCGGTGCTCGGCGGCTGGGTCACCAGCGCGCCACGGCGGCCGGCGAAATCGGTGACGCGCCGCTCCTTGCGCGTCGCAATCGACCAGGCCCAGAAGTCTCCCGCCCGCTCGCGCCGCCCGGAATAAAAAATATCCTTTCCGTCGAGCGACCACACCGGCGCGCCGGTGTCGCCGTCGTTCAGCCGCTCGGGCTCTCCGCCTGCGGCTGGTACTTTGAAGAGCTGCAGCAGGCCGTTGCGGTTTGAGAAAAATGCCATCCACTTGCCATCCGGCGACCACGCATGCCCGTAATCAGCTGACGGGCCGCCGGCAATCACCCGGCTGCGCTGGCCGTCCGCCGACGTCACCCACACGTCGGAGCTGCCGAGTCGCTCCGAGCGATACGCGATTTCGGTGCCGTCGGGGGACCACGGACCCCCTGCATTCAGCGAGGTACGCGTGTCCGTCAATTGCCGCGCCGGACCTCCATCGGCGGCCATGATCCAGATCTCCCGATTGCCTGTGCGATTCGAATAAAACGCCAGCTGTTTCCCGTCAGGCGAGAAGTTCGGATCCCATTCAAGCGCGGCGCTGGTCGTCAACCGGATGGCCTCACGCTTGCCGTCGAGCCTCATCTTCCAGAGATCCTGATTGCCCATGCGGTCGGAGCTGTACGCGAGCCACTGCCCGTCCGCCGATACGTTCACGAACTCGATAAACGCCTGATCGAACGTCAACTGCTCAACATCGGCCCAAGTGGCCGGCCGATCGTTTCGAATCAAGACGCGAAAGGCGTTCGACACCCAGCGTCCTTTCGCGTACAAGAGCCGATTGCCGTCCTGTGAAAACGCGACGTGCAGCATATCGAGTCCCGTCGTGACGCGCTCTTTGCCCCCGCGCGGACGTTTGTCGACATCGAGTGGCTGACGCCAGAGATCCCAGGTGCTCGCTTGATTCGAGACGAAGAAGAGCGACCGGTCGTCGGCCGACCAGCGCGGGCTCCGACTGTTCAGCTGGGCATCGGTCACCGGCGCGGCTGCTCCGTTCGACAGTCGCAAGACCATCACCTGACTCGTCTCGGCCGGCTGCTGGGCAATATCGAGATACGCGATGAACCGGCCGTCGTGCGACCAGCTGAGGTCGAGTCTCGACTCCTGTGTTCCCGGGATGACGACGCGTTTCATATCGCGCGTCGCGATTGTCAGAATGTCGAGGGCCGCTTCGAATTTCCCACCCACCGGTTTGTAATTAACGAACGCAAGCTGAGACCCGTCCGGTGACCATTCAGCCGAGCTTCGCAGGTGATCGGCAAACGGCGCCGACGCCATTCTGGCGGCCGCGCCGCCCAGTGTCGGCATGACGTAGTACCCGCCGCCCTCCTCGTCGGACCAGAACGCGAGCTGGCGGCCATCGGGCGACCAACTCGGATAGCGATTGTGGCCGCGACGCGCGTCGGTGCGATTTACGCTCGCGCCGCCGCCGATCTGGCTGAGCCAGATATCCCAACGGCCAGCCTGGTTCGACTCGTACGCGATCGTGCGGCCGTCTGGCGACATTGTCGGATAGTCCTCGACACCGATCGCGCTCGTTACCTGAACCGGATTCACGAGCTGCGGCAGCGGTGATGGCACATCGCGCATGCGGTACGTCAACGCGACGACGATCGCGATCACCACCGCGGCGACCGCCAGCCGCACGCCCGTTCTCGACGCCGTCCATCTCAGCGATTCGAAAACTGCGCGCGGAACTTTGAACGGCGATGCGAGCGTCGCGTCGATGTCGCGGCGCGCGTCGCCGAGATCGCGCAGCCGCTTGTCGGCATCCTTCTGCAGGCATCTCCGTAGAAGATCGCGGATGCGCGCCGGCGTCGCCGACGGAAGCGCTTTCCAGTCGGGCTCGCGCTCGAGAATGCTCGCGAGCGTGTCCGACAGCGTGTCGCCCGGAAATGCGCGCCGCCCCGACAGCATCTCGTAGAGCACGCAGCCGAATGCCCACACGTCGGTGCGCATGTCGACCGCTCGTCCGCGCGCCTGCTCGGGACTCATATAAGCCGCGGTACCAAGCAGCGCGCCCTCGTGAGCGACGGTCGCGGTCACAGTTGGTGGTTGCGAGAGGCTCTGGTCGCTTTCTTCCGTCCACGCCTTCGCCAGCCCGAAATCAAGCACCTTCACGGCGCCGCCGGGCGTCACCTTGACGTTGGCTGGCTTCAGATCTCGATGGATGATGCCGCGCGCATGCGCCGCCTCGAGCGCTTCAGCGATTTGGCTCGCGATCGTCAGCGCGTCGCGCAGCGCGATCCCTTCCTTCCCCGCCAACTCACCCACCGTCTGTCCTTCCACCAACTCCAGCACGAGCGCGCGTACGCCGCCCGACTCCTCGAAGCCGTAGATGGAGGCGATGTGTGGATGGTTCAGTGAGGCGAGCATTCGCGCTTCGCGTTCGAACCGCGACAGGCGATCCGGATCGGACGCGAAGGCTTCCGGCAGAACTTTAATGGCGACGTCGCGGCCGAGCCTCGTATCGCGTGCGCGATACACCTCGCCCATGCCGCCGGCGCCCAGCAGCGAGATGACGCGATACGGCCCGATTTCATGGCCGATCATAAAAAAGAAAAAAGGACGTTGCGAGCCCGGTCGGTGCCCACAACGTCCTCAAGTTGAAAAGTCGAAGCAGCGGCTGCGACGACCGCCGGCTAATTATTTTTTGTAGCTGCGAACAGCCTCGTCCTCGTTATCGAACGTCTCGAAAACGGTGAGGAGCTTGGTAATCGACAGCAGATCCTGCAGCTTCTTGGTGACATTCGACAGCTTCAGGCTCCCGCCCTCGCGCGTCATCGTCGTGTACGCACTGACGATCGCGCCGAGCCCGGCGCTGTCAACGTAGCTCACCTGGGCCAGATTTAGCAGGACATCCTTCTTTCCCTGGTGCAGCAAGCTGTGCAGCTTGTCCTTGAGCAAAGCGTCGCCGTCGCCCAGCGTCACTTTTCCCGCCAGGTCGAGGATGGTCACCGCTCCTGAGTCACGTTCCGCTATCTGCATCGCCCGCTCCTTATTGATCGTGGTTACTGAGAGGTGCGTGAGGATATCAGAAAGGGGCGACCGGACAAAGTCGTTCTTTTGGGGGCCTAGCGGTGGTCCTGCGTCACTCGGAGCACTTCTTCGAGGGTGGTTTCGCCGGCAACAACTCTTGCCAGACACTCCTCGCGCAGCGTCTTCATGCCCTGCGTGTGTGCGAGCTCGAACATAGCCTGTTCCGGTGCGCGCGCCATCACGAGCTCTTTCATCTCTCTGGTCATTTCGAGCAGCTCGATGATGGCAATGCGGCCGCGGAATCCGGTGCCGCGGCAGTCCTTGCAGCCGGCGCCCCGGTAAAAGGTGTCCGGCTCGCCTTCGCGGAAGAGATGTTTCAGCCCTTGAGGCGTCGGCACTTCCTCGCGGCACGTTTTGCAGATTTTCCGCACGAGCCGCTGCGCCACGATGCCGAGCAGGCTCGACGACATCAGGTACGGCTCGAGCCCCATCTCCTGCAGTCGGGCAACCGTCGCAATCGCACTATTGGTGTGCAGCGTCGAGAGAACGAGATGCCCGGTGAGCGATGCTTCTATCGCCGTTTCAAGCGTGTCCACGTCGCGGATTTCGCCGACCATGATGACGTCGGGATCCTGCCGGAGAATGGCGCGCAGACCTTTGGCAAACGTGAAGCCGGCCTTCTCGTTGATCTGCCCCTGGCTGATGCCGGGCACCGAGTACTCGACCGGATTTTCGATGGTGATGATGTTTTTCCCGGTTTCGACGAGCTCGGCAAGCGTGGCATACAGGGTGGACGTCTTGCCGCTGCCGGTCGGACCGGTGATGAGCAGAATGCCTTCCGGCCTGCGCACGAGTTCGCGGTACTTGTCGAGCACAGGACCGGTGATTCCCACCTGATCGAGCGACAGTCGAAGGCTCGCGCGATCGAGTAATCGAAGCACGGCTTTTTCGCCGAATACCGTGGGATAGGTGGAGCTGCGCAGATCCAGATGGCGATGACCCACCGTCGCGCTGAACCGGCCGTCCTGCGGAATGCGGTGCTCGGCGATGTCCATGCCCGCCAGCACCTTGATGCGCGCAATGATGGCGGGCGACAGCGAGGCCAGCAACTGCGCGATTTCGCGAAAACCGCCGTCGACCCGCACGCGTACGCGCAGGTGCTCCGGCATCGGCTCGAAATGGATGTCGCTTGCGCCTTCCGATGCGGCGCGCGCGATGAGGCGTTCCACAATGGTGATCGCGGAGCGCTCGGCAGCTTCGTCGCGGACCGCGACCTGCTGCGACACGCTCTCGATGACGACATCGCCGCCGGCGGCGTCCTCGCCCTGGCTGACGTTCGGAAGCCATTCGTCGCGGTAATACCGATCGATGGCCGCGGTAATTTCATCTTCGAGCGCCAGCACCGTTTGAATCTCGCAGCCCGAGGCGAAGCGCAAGTCGTCGAGCGCGATCAAATCCTTGGGCGTGGCGATGGCCACGACGAGCGCCTGCCCAACTCTGGCGATCGGAAACGCCGTATGTGTGCGCGCGACCTTTTCTGGCAGCGCGGAAATCGCTTGGGGATTGACCGTGTAGGCGTTCACTCTCGTCGTCGACACGTTCAACTGCGCGCCAAGGGCGGCAAGAATCGCATCGGCGGTCGCAAACCCCATATCGACCAGCACGTGGCCGAGCCGACGACCCGTCTTCTTCTGGCGCGCAATGGCCGCGTTCAGCTGATCGTTGGTGATGAGATCGCGTTCGATGAGAATTTTTCCGAGACTCTGCGCCGTTCCGCGTTTCGACTCGAGTGCGTCCGGCGCGGCCGGCTCAAGGCGAGGCGAGAGAGCCGAAACCGCTCGCAACGCCTTACCGGCAGGCGTTGCCGCTGGCGTCGACGTGCGGTCGACACGAACGAATCTGGTCTGCTCCGGTGTGGGAAAGTTGACAGCCATAACGCCTCAGTGGCAAGGGCCAACAGAGCAATTGGACTGCCATGGTCAACAGTCATGACGACACGGCGCAACCCCAGTAGATTCAGTCTCTTACGAGGATGGATTGCCAGCAATCCGACGACGGCCGGCGTCTGGGAGTTCCGTTCTGGTACGCCGAATGACGGCTGCACTGTAAGTCAAGGTGACACAATTACTTAGGGCGGACGCCTTGCGTCTTATAAGGAGCCACGAAAACTCCAGTGAATTGCAGGAATCGGCGTGGCGCGTGCCATTTCGGGACGGCAATTACCGAGCTGAACTGGTGCCCGGCCCAGGCACGTATTGCGCGAGGAACTCGCGGATGGCGGCGTACACCATCACCCGCTCCGCTTGCGAGAAATTGCCATGCTTGCCCCCGGGAACGGTGACGAGCCGGTTCGGAACGCGAGCCTTCTCCAGAGCCTCCCGCAGGCGCAGGGCATGCGTGTAGGGCACTGTTGGATCCGCGTCGCCGTGAATGGTGATCACCGGCGGCAGACCCGGGCGCACGTATGTGAGCGGTGATACGCGTTTGGCCACGTCTTCGCGATTCGGCATCGCCGCGAGCCACGTCACCGCGTACGTCTTCATGTTCGGACCGTCCAATAAATCGACGACATCCGCGATGCCGTACCAATTGACGATCGCGGCAACCTTCAGCTGTTCCGTGCCCGGACATTGACGGTCGAAGCCAGCGCTCTCGGGCAGCATCCCGGTCGTCAAGGCGAGATGCGCGCCAGCAGAATCTCCGCTGACGACGAGGCGAGATGTGTCGAAGTCGTATTGCTTCGCGTTTCGGTAAACCCAGCGCAGCGCGCACAGGCAATCTTCCACGGCCGCGGGCGCCAGCGACACGCGCGCGAGACGATATTCCACATTGACGACGTTCCAGCCCATTTGGAGAAACGGGAGGAACCCAAGCGAACTCTGTTCTTTGGTGCCGCCCGTCCACCCGCCACCATGGATATAGATGAGCGTGGGTTGCGGTTGCGAGACATTGCGGCGGCGATAGACGTCGAGCTTGGCCTCGAAGTTATTCGCCGTCAGATACGTGATGTTCGGCGTGATCTGATAGTCGGTTTGAAAACTGATGGCAGCGGCCAGCGCATCGGGACTTTGCGCCAGAGCGGAAAGCGGCGAAATCAGCATGAGTGCGATGAAGATCGATCGTTTCAACATCTGGTTTATCTCCCGGTGAACCGCACCACCACCACCGTCACGTCGTCACGCTGAGGCGTGCCGGCGCTGAATTTCTTCACTTCCCCGAGCAACGCGTCGAGCAGGCATTTTGGATCGCGGTTGGGGCAGGCCGCGACCGCGGCCAGAATCCGGTCGTCGCCGAATTCCTCCTCTGCCACGTCCACCGCTTCGCTGACGCCGTCGCTGAAGACGACCAGCACGTCATCAGGTTGCATCTGGAGCGTTTCTTCTTCGTACATTGCGTGCCCGAACAGGCCGAGGATCAGGCCGCCCGTCTCGAGACGCTTGACGCCATCCTTTGAAATAAGGAACGGTGGGTTGTGTCCGCCGTTCGAGTACCTGAGCGTCCCGTCTGGCGACAGCACGCCGTACATCATCGTGACGAAGCGCGACTGAATGGCGCGCCGAATCAGCGAACGGTTGACCGACGCGAGCGCCGATCCCGGACTTCCACCGATCATCGCCTGGCCGACGAACATGCCTTGCACGGCCGCCGTCAGTAACGCCGCGGGCGGGCCTTTGCCGGCGACATCGCCAATCACTAAACCAAATGAGCCGTCTGGCAGCTCGAGGTAGTCGAAAAAATCGCCGCCGACCGCTCGGCACGGCAGCGAGGCGCCTGCGACCGAAAATCCAGCACCCACATAATCGCCAGGAGGAAGAAGTGCCTGTTGGATCTCGGCGGCGATCTTCAGTTCCTGATCCATGCGCGCCTTCTCGAGCGTCTCCTTGTATAGCCGCGCGTTCTCGATCGCGGTGGCGGCTTCCGTGGCGAGCGTTTCAAGCCCGTTTCTCGTCGCCGTCGTCAAGAGCGTCCCCTTCTCGCGGCTGTCGAGATAGAGCACGCCGATCCGCTTTTGTTCTGGAACCGCTGCCGCGTCGTCGACGTACCGTACGAGCCGCAGCGGTACGCACAGCACATGGCGGATGCCGAGCGCCACTGTGCCGTGGTGCACGTCCGCAAGGTTGACGTCCTGGAGATCGCTGACGATTTTTTCGCGGCCGGTTGCGAACACCTCTTCGGGAATTTTCCGGCTCGTTTCAAAGCTTTTGCCGGGCAGCGTCACCTTCCCGCGAGCGCGGGCGCAGGCAAACTGGAGCGCCCCTTCGGCGTTGGCCAGCATGACGAATCCGCGCTCGGCACCGCTGACGTTAATCGCCGAGTCGAGGACAAGCGCCAGCACTTCGTCAAGCACGTGCGCCGACCCGATGGCCCGCAGTCCTTCGAGCAGCGCGGCAATTTGGCGCAGGTCGCCGACCGCCGAGGCGGCTTTCGCAGACGAGCCCGAGTGGGTGTCGTCGCCAATCAGGAAGGCCAGCTCCGCGCCGCCGCTGCGACCTAGCCGGATGCGATCGCGATGCGACAGCACTTTGTTCGCATCGATCGACACGGCCACGTCGTTCACGAACGTGCCGTAGCGCGAACCACAATCGCGCAGAATCCAACGGTCACCGTTCAGCACGAGCTGCGCGTGATCGCGCGACACGTCGACGCTGAAGATGCGCAGATCGGATCCGCTGCTGCGGCCAATCGTGAAGCTCTCCTTGTCGAGAGCCACGACACGCCGGCCCGACGCATCGCTGACTTCGAGACGCGCGTCGCTCACGGCCATTTATGTCTCAAAGCTGCGTAACGCGTCCGGCTCGTTGTCGAACGAGTCGAAGACCGTCAGCAGCTTCGTGATGATGAGCAGATCCTTGACACGCTTGGTCAGGTTCAGCAGTTTGATGGATCCGCCGGTCCGCGCCACGCTCGTGAACGCGCTCGCCAGCTCGCCGATGCCCGAGCTGTCGATGTAGGTGACGCCGCCGAGATCCACCAGCACGTTCTTATGGCCCTGGTGGATGAGGCTGTTTATTTTGTCTTTCAGCAGCGCCTGCCCTTCGCCGAGCTTCAATTCGCCTTTCAGTGCCAGCACGCTGACGTTGCCCGCCGACCGTTCGTTAATTTGCATGTTGCGGATCCTTTGCCGGTTTGACTTTAAGGACGCCAATCTGCACCAGCATCCCAGTGAAGTCGTAAATCCGCTGTTCGCGGACGATCTCGCCGTTTTCAACCGTGAAGACGAAGACGCCAGGAAACTGGAAGTGGCGGCCCGTTGGCGGCAGCCCCATGAAACCGCCGACGTCGGTACCAGCCATGGTCATCACGGCGGCGACCGTGTCGCCCTCAAGGACCAGCTGTTCACTCAGGACCTTGAAGTCGGGAAATGCCGCGAACCACGCACGGTAGACCTGCTCGATGGCCGCGCGCCCCGTATGGGTTCCCCCGGCCGGGCTATCGACGACAGAGCCTTCCGAGTGCAACGACGCCAGTGCTGGCGCGTCCAAACGAGCCACAGCGTCGCGCCGCCTCGCAAACAACAGCTCAATCTCTTCTCGCGTCATGCTGGCTTCGCTTTCAGGGTGCCGATCTGTACGAGCATGCCGGTGAAATCGTACACGCGCTGCTCGCGCGCGATTTTGGCGCCATCGAGTTCATACGTATAAACAGCCGGAACGCGGAAGGCCTTACCAGACGGCGGCAGTCCCATGAACCCGCCGATGTCGGTGCCTTCCAGTATGAAGATTTGGACAACGGTGTCGGCGTCGATCACCAACCGTTGGGATCGGTATTTCAGATCGGGAAACGCCTCGAACCACGCGCGCCGCTGGTTATCGACGGCCCAAGCTCCTTGCAGCGTTCCAGCTGCGGGGCTTTCGACGACGCAGTCCTCAGCGTAGTCCGCCGACAGTGCCGCCGCATCGAGGTTATCGAGCGCCTCCTGGCGACGGACGAACATTGCCTCAATCTGCTCCCGCGTCAGCCGTCCGCCACCGACCTTGGAAGTCGCCACCGCTGCCTCCTCACTTTTTCGCAGGCGCAACGCGCCGCAGTTCCTCGAAAAAATTCATCACGACGGTGAGCGTGTGTTGCTTCAACGGCGCCTGCTCGTCGCCAGTCGACACGGCGAATCTTAGCCCGTCTGGATGCACGTCGAGATCGCGGCTTGGCGCTCTGGGCCGCCCTGTGAGCCGCGTTTCGGACCACAGCACCGGTTTATCCGGCTGAAACGAGTCTCCCGCGACTCGATACGGGACCACCATCAGGCGAAGGTCGCCTGTGCTCATGAAGAACAACTGCGGCGCGGTTCGCGACCAGCTCGGATCGTCGGCCGCGGTCGTTGAAATTTGCCATTTTCCGCCCGGGCCCGGGAATGGCCGGACATAAATATCGTTACGCCCGGATTCATTGGAGATGTAGGCCATCCACCGCCCGTCGGGAGAAAACATCCCGCTCGAGTCGGAAAACGGCGAGCTGAGAAAAGTGCGCGCGGTGCCCGGTTTCCAGCCCGTGGCGTCGTTCCCCTCTATCGGCATCACCATGAGATCGGCGCTGTTTTTCGGCGTTTGCTCCGTAAACGCGAGGAGGGGTAAGGTCGGGTGCCACGACGTCGGGAACTGGTTGTTTTTGGTGTCGGTGAGACGCTGAACCTCGCCAGTCCCATCGGCTGGCTGCCAGTACAAATTCATGGTGGATTTGTCGCCACGCCTCGACCCAAACGTGATGTGGCGCCCGTCCGACGTCCAGATGGGTCGCATATCGTCGGCAGGATCGAACGTGAGTCGCGAGAGCGTGTCGCGCTCCCACTCATAGATCCACACATCGCTCTGTGACCCGTCGAAGATGTCCATCGCGAGCTTTCGACCATCGGGCGAAAAGCTGGGGTTGCTCCAGTCGGCGGCGGTGCTTCGCAGCAGCGCTGTTTTCCCGGCGCGATCAAGCCAACGGATCGGCGCGACGCCGGCCATGTCTGTGCCGGCGAGGTAGACAAGCGTTCCGGCATCGGAGATGGCGAACTGCGCTCCTCCGCCATTCACCGAGGTCGTCGCGCCTTCAACGACCGGAACGGGAGCGCCGGTCACTTCGAGCCGATCGACATCGAATGGCACCGCGAACAGCGTGCGCTCATGCACGTAAAGAAGATGACCGCTACGCAGATATCGCGCATGAAACGCGCCGCGCAACAGCGTCTTGCGGGCGCCGCTCGGCAATGGCTGCGCGACGATATCGGCAGTGTCATAGGTACCCGTCGTGGGACCGCTCGTGAAAATGACGGCCTTGGCTCCCGGCAGGACCTGCGCCCAGCGCTGCGAGCTCTCATCCTTGGCGATCTCGCCCAGTTTCTCGGACGTGCCACCGTCCGACGAGACGCGATGAAGACTCGACCCAACCGCGCTATTCGGCGTGAAGACGATCATGCCGTCTTCTCCCCAGCTTCCGCCGCGGCCCGTCGGCGCCTCGCACAACGTGACTGGCGAACCTCCAGTGACCGCGATTTTCTTCAACTTACCTTGGGCGAAAAAGGCGACCCACTTCCCGTCCGGTGAGAAAAACGGCGTGAAGGCGCCCTCAGTGCCCGCCAACGCAGAAGCCTGTAACTGGTCGAGGCGCCGAATATAAAGCTGCGGAGTTTCGCCAAATGTCTTGCTGCCTGAGAATGCGAGGAGACTGCCATCCGGCGACACGGCCACCGAACCGCCAATCGCCGTCAGAATGTCGGTGTCGGCGCCAACATCCATCACCAATCGAATCGGCAGCGCAGCGCCACCAGGACGTGTGACGACCCAGAACGCGACGGCGGCGGCAGCGGCAATCAAGCCCGCGAGTGCCCACGGAAGAACGCGCCATGTTCGTGAAGCGGCTTTCAACGGAACTGTTGACGTTCCGGCGGCTGATGCGGCGAGCACGCCTCCCTGATCGAGCAGAAACCGTGCGACCGCGATATCGCCAATGCGCACCTTGCGATCTTTCTCCAGGCAGCCTTTCACCAGTGCGCGAACCTGCGGCGGTGTGTCGCGAGGAAGTGCGGTCCATTCCGGTTCCCCGCGGATGACGGCGGCGATCGTCTCGGTGAGATCATCGCCATCGAACGCACGTTTCGCGGTAAGCATCTCGAACAACACGCAACCGAAGGCCCAGACGTCGCTGCGTTTATCGGCCGGCTTTCCCTTCGCCTGCTCGGGGCTCATGTAAACGGCCGTGCCGAGAATCATGCCCATCCGCGTCATCGCGGGGCTCGTCAGCGTTGGCGATTGCGAGAGGGCGGGGCTGAGCGGCGACGCGTCGAGGTTGGCGTCCAGCGCCTTCGCGAGGCCGAAGTCCAGAACCTTCACGGTGCCGTCCGGCTTCAACTTAATGTTGGCCGGTTTGAGGTCGCGATGGATAATGCCGCGCTCGTGCGCGGCGTCGAGCGCCGCGCAAATCTGCCTGGCGATGACGACGGCTTCTTCAATTGGAATGGGACCCTGCGCGATGCGATCGGCGAGCGTCGGCCCGTCCACGAGCTCGAGCACGAGGGCACGCACGCCGCTAGAATCTTCGACGCCGTAAATGCTGCCGATGTTGGGATGATTCAGCGACGCGAGCGTTTGGGCTTCACGTTGAAAGCGCGCGAGGCGATCGGGATCGTCGGCGAAGTGATCGGGAAGAATTTTAATGGCGACGTCGCGGCCCAACCGCGGATCGCGCGCCCGGTAGACCTCACCCATGCCGCCCGCGCCGATGGCGGCGACGATTTCATATGCGCCGAGTCGAGAGCCGGACAAGAGCGCCATCTGTTGAGGTTTGGAGACCAGCGGGATTATAGGTCAACTAGTCGCTATAATCCCGGCATTGGAGGGTGGTCGAATGGCGACGGTGTCATGGCAAGTCGGCGGGCAGTACTTCGAGACGTGCAGTTGTGACTACGTTTGTCCCTGCATCCTCGGACAGATGGCGGTCGAACCCACCAAAGGGTCGTGTACATTCGCGATGGCCTTTCAGATCGAACATGGCAAGCACGGCGCTCAGACGCTCGACGGTCTGGGTTTCATCGTCCTCGGATGGACGCCTGAAGCGATGGGAAAAGGCAACTGGTCGGTTGGCCTCGTCATCGACGAGCGCGCAACCGCCGAGCAGCGCGATGCCATCACGGCCATTGCCAGCGGAGCAGCCGGCGGTCCGATGGCGGCGCTCTCGGGGTTGATTGGAAAATTTCTCGGCGTGGAAACTGCGCCGATCCGCTTCGATCGGACCGGCATGAAATGGTCCGTGAAAGCCTCGACGCTCGTCGACATGGCCGCCGAGGGCGCCATGGGGATTAACCCCAGCATCAGCGAGCCGCTGTATCTCGACAACGCCGGTCATCCCGCATCGAATCGGCTGGCGCTCGCTCACCCGTCGAAGAGTCATGTAAAGGCGCTTGGCCTGACGTGGGACGACGCCAGCGGAAAGAACAACGGCCAGTTCGCGCCGTTCTCCTGGCGGAGTGCGTAGTCCTTCCGATCGCGTTCTCGTCTCGAGCTGCATCGCGGCGATCGTCGTGCTGGCGTGGGCTTACCTTTTCCATCTCGCGCGTCAGATGGCGCCCGGCGTGGAGTACAGCGTCGCAATGGCGGCGATGGGCATGCCCATTGACGCGCCTTGGACGCTCGTCGACTTCATGCTCACGTTTGCGATGTGGGTCGTGATGATGGTGGGCATGATGGCCGGTGCGGCACTGCCCGTCTTGCTGCTGTTTGCCCGCGCACGCGCCGGACGCGGCGAGCACGCAGTAAGGTTCACCGTGTTCGTGTTCGCGCTTGGATATCTCGCGGTGTGGGTCGGCTTCAGCGCGGGCGCGGCGCTCGCGCAGTGGTGGCTGCACGAAACAGCGATCCTCTCACCGGCAATGGCGGCCTCGAGTCCGCACATTGCTGGCGCCATTCTGGTTGTCGCCGGCGCTTATCAGCTGACGCCGCTGAAGAGCGCGTGCCTGGCGCACTGCCGCAGTCCACTCGGTTTCTTGCTGACGAACTGGCGCGAGGGAACGGTGGGTGCGCTTCACATGGGGGCTCGCCACGGCGTGTTCTGCCTCGGCTGCTGCTGGGCGCTGATGTGCGTGCTGTTTGCCGTCGGCGTGATGAATCTGGGTTGGGTGTTGGCGCTATCCGGATTGGTGCTGTTTGAGAAGGTGGGACCGGCAGGTCTTGCGGTGTCCCGCATCGCCGGGGCCGTTTTGATCGCGGCTGGGCTTGTCGCGATTATTTAGCGTCGAGACCGGCGATTGGCGAAAAGCGCCAGAGACTCGATCGCATCAGCCAGGAGGACATCACGAGGCGGCCCTCGCTGTCCCAGCCTGGCGATTGCAAATCGGCAGCGTCGCCTCCCGGAATCATCGTTAGCCGGAAAGACCGCGGATCAAAAATGGCCGCCGGCCAGAACCAGTTGTCCTTCGGAGTTAATCGAAGGGCTATGCGCCCATCTGGGCCGACAGAATTGGAGCCGAATTCAGGCCCCAGTGCTGTCCCCTGAGGAAGGAGCACCGGCTGCTCCGCTCCGCCCGCAACAGGAACGCGAACCAATCGCGATCCGGCCGTCTGGGTCCGCAAAATAATCAAATCTCGACCGTTTGGATCGACGGCGATCTGGCTGCCGGCCGTAATCTTGCGCGGCTCGCCTCCGCTGGTGGGGACCGCCCAAACAACGCCGCCGACGACATAGAAAATCGTGCTGCCGTCGATCGACCCGGCGAGCGCCTCGATGTTGGTGACGTCGACACCTTTCAACTGTCCCGTCATGCGCCCGTCGGCCGTAGTCGCCAACGCAATTGCCTGGTTCGGGATCGTTCCGACCATGAACGCCACATGGTCGCGTCCAACCATCGCTATCGGCCCTCCCGACTCCTGATCTGTGGCGACAAACGGCACGGCGTCTCTTCCCACTTCTACGGCCATGATCTGTCCTCGGCCCGCCACACGCGTTGCCACCAGCACGCGTCGATCTGGCAGCGGGACAATCCTGAAATTCACCGTGTCTTCGGTTCTCAACGCGTTCGGAAGCGGAAAGCGTTCTGCGTCGCCAGAGGCTGACGAATAGCGGACGACTTCGGCGGGCCTGTCAGATAGATCGACGTACACACTGCCATCGGATCCGGCGTCGAGGGTTGCAGGCGTACTCGTCAAGGTGAAGAGAATTCGGATTTCGTCCGAACCGTTCCGACGTGCGGTCACTATCCGATGAAGGTTGCCGGCTGGAAAATCGAACAGCACCGAGTTGCCGTCGGCCGTCACAGCCATCGGGAAATTCCAGTTGTGAGGAATGCTGATTCCATTCGCGATGCGGCGGGTACTGCCGGTGGAGACATCGATGACATACAGATGATCGCGGGAGCTTTCCGCACCGACCGGTTTTCCGATGAAGACCGCTTCGCGGCCATCTGGAAACACATGCACACCAGAAGTGAGCAGCCCTCTGGCGATCAGCGCGGGAAGGACGGTTACCTTTTGAGTATCGGGCCAGAATCGAACGAGTTGCGGACCATTCGCGCTGATGCGAGTCACCAGAAGACTCCCATCGGGGAGAACCTCAGGCGCCATGGCATCTTCGAGGACCAGCCGCTCTTCGCCGCCGAGCACGGGAACGGTAAAGATGCCTTTTGGCACGTCCACGATCCGGTCGAAGAATAGCTTTGTGCCGTCACGCGACCACGTAATGTCGCTGACCGCTCCGCGGGTGCGATCGCTCGTCAGAACAGTCCAGTTGCCCGATTGCGGCTTCATCACCGCAACTTGAGTCTGGTTCTGGACCATGGCGGCAAACGCCAGCGTCTGACCATCGGGCGAAATCCGCGGCGACATCGCCACAGTCGATCCGCCCAGCAACTCGCCGCGCCACTGCGGATTAGGTGTTTGATCGGGCCCGGCCCAACGACTTCCTCCGATGAACAATCCCGCGCTGACGATGATCGCGAGCATGACCAGCGCTGCCCGACGAACGATCGTCGTCCGGCGCGATATCGAGGCTGTGAGGATTGTGACCGACGACGTTGCGTCCGACGTCATCGCTTCGTCGATCTCGATTCGAATATCAGCCGCGTCGCGCAGACGTCGCGCCGC
>JANMJM010000306.1:0-29574 GCA_031371345.1 Vicinamibacteria bacterium | reverse complement strand
ATCGTGGACGAGGCGAAAAAGCAGGGGATCCCTGTCGTGGCACACATCGGCAACGCCGCGCAGGTGCGTCAGCTTGCGGATTTAGGCGTCACCGACTTTATGCACGAAGCGCGCGATGGGATGAATCCCGAGTTCATCGCGTACGCGAAATCGAAGAAGCTGTCGTTTGCGCCGACGCTCGGGCAGGGCCAGTCGCGGTGGTTTTATTACGAGCATCCTGAATTCCTGAAGATGGATCCAAAATTTGACGGATTCTACCTCCGCGGCCGCGCCATGCTGGAGGATCCCGCGCGCAAGCAGGAGATTATCGGAGCCGCCGACTTCGCCGACGTGAAGCAAAAGTTCAAGGATAACAACTATCCGTTCATCAAAATGATGTCCGATGCGGGCGTTCGCCTCGTCACCGGCACGGATTGCGGCGCTGAAGCGTCTCAAACGACGCCCGTCGGACATACGACACATCGCGAAGTGGCGATGTTTGTCGAAGCGGGCGTACCGCCGTTGGCTGCACTTCGCGACGCGACGCTCGATGCGGCGCGCGTGCTCGAGCGAACGGAAAATCCCAGCTACGGCTCCATTCAGAGCGGGAAGGTCGCCGATCTGGTGCTGCTTGACGGCGATCCAACGGCCGACATCAACAATATCGATAAGATCAGCAAGGTTATGCGGGCGGGGAAGTGGGTTCCCTGATCGTCCATCGTCCCATCTTCGGAGGAAGCAGTGATAGAAGTCCGGAAAGACATTTACGAAAAACATCGGTCCCTTTTTGGCGATCAGAAAGTCAACGGCCGCACCGTCCACGTCGAACGGCTGATCGAGCAGCTCACGCGCGACACCAAGGACGATTTCCGCGCGCTGCTGAGTGCGCGTCACGCGTTCCAGGAGCAAGTCGGCAGGCGGGAGCGAAGCTACGGGTTTCTGGCGCCCGAGACGAAAGTGAGCGACGCCGACGGCAATACGACGACGGTTCGCGACATCCGCCAGGGGATGCTCGACGGATTTTTCGGCCGGACGACCCCGGCGGCGTGGCGTCTGAACGCGTCGGTCCCGATTCCCAAAGATACGATGAAGCCAGGCCTCGAAGGCACCGGGCCGGCCATCGATCTGGGTATGGCGATGGGCGCGCTCAACACCGGCGCGGCATCGTGGATGTGGGACTGGGAAGATGCCGGCGGCGATTACAAGGATCAGCTCTATCAAGCGTGGGAAAATCTTCGCGATCTGCTGGCGCACAAATGGAACGGCAAGCCGTTCGTGCACCCAACGAAGAAAGAAGGCGGCAAGCCGCGCGAGTATTCCATCGATCTCCCGCCAGAGAAATGGCCGACGATTTTTCATCGCGTCCCCGGTCTGCACCTGCGTAACCGGCAGATTTGGCTCGACGGCGAGGAAGTGCCGGGGATGATTCCTGCACTGATTCTCCATGCCGTCAGCAATTACGACGCGCAGAAGAGAAACGGTTCGGGCGTGTACTTCTACGTGCCCAAAATCGAAACCTGGCAGGAGGCGCGGCTGGTCTCGCGGCTGCTGAAGAACGTCGAAGAGGCGCTCGGCCTCGCGCGCGGCTCGCTGAAGATCAAGATGCTGAACGAGCGCGCGGAATACGCGCTGCAGCAGGAAGCCGTCATGTGGGTGCTGCGCGAGAACCTCATCGGACCGAACGTCGGCCGCTGGGACTACCTGAACAGCCGCGAAGAGATGTTCCGGCACGATGCCGATATGGTGATTCCGGATCCGAACACCGTCACCATGACCGAGCCGTCGCTCACCTACTACACGATGCGCAATGCGCTGTTGGCGCTGCTTGCCGGCGGCATGCCGATCGGCGGGATGGCCGCGCAGATGCAAAACCCGGGCGCGCCGGAAAACGATGCGAAGGCGCTCCGCGACATCTGGTTCGACAAGCTGCGCGAGCGACTGACCGGATTATTCAACATCAACGGCAAGATGCACGACACGTATCGCCAGAGCTGGGTGGCCACGGTTGCGCCGGCCTACGTCGAAGCCGGGCGTGAGCCGCTCGTGACGGAAGCCGATCAACTGCAGACCGTCGTCAACAAGCTTCGGCCCGACGAGCAGAAGCGGCTCGAGGATCTCGGTTTGTTGAAGGGCGGCCAAATTGCGCCGATGGACCTGTCGGAGGCCGATCTGACCGTCGACAAACTCTTTTCGGAGGAGGCGCGCAAGAAGCTGCTGTCGCGCCCGCAGGGGCCCACCACCGAAGACGGCCTGCGCTACGCGATGTACATGTCGACCGAGTTCATGTACCAGCAGCTGCTCGGCAACAACGCGGCCGCGATTTACGATCCGCGCACCGGCCTGCGTTTCATGAACGATCTTGCCACCTACGAGATCTTCTGGCATTTCCTGTATCTCACCGTGTTCCATCATGTCGAGCTGACGGCCGACGGTAAATATTCCAAGAAAGGCGATCGTGTGACGCCCGAGCTGTTCCTCAAGCTGCTCGACGAACGGCGTGACACGGTGAAGGAGCTGTTCGCAAAACTTGGGACCGTGTACGAGAAGACGAACGCGGAGCTGGTCTTGTCGATTCTACGACGCCAAGTCATCGAGACGAAGGCCGACGGCCGGCCCGTGCCGCAGCCGCGGTGGATCAAGTACGGCTCGCGTGTGCTGCTGTCGATTATCGAAGAAGCCGAACCTGCCCGCTCGGCGATTCTCGAAGGCATTTTCGGAGACCGTGATGATCTGGTGGAGAAGCTCGAGCAGTCGCACGATCCGAAATCGCGCGCACTCGCTGAACGGGTCTTGAAGGCGCACGACTTCGTGTACGACGTCCGCGACGAACAGACGGATCACGCGGCGTAGATCAGCTGCGAGCTGCGAGCTACCAGCTTCCAGCCGTGAGCTTGGAGCTCGCTGAAAACTGGGAGCTGATCGCTGGAAGCTGATGGCTCTTCATGGTCAAAGAAAAAGCCGAGGACGTCGCGCCGCTGGTCTACAACGAGCTCCGGCGCGTGGCCGCGGCCTACATGCGGCGCGAGCGCCCAGGCCAGACCCTGCAGGCGACGGCGCTCGTGCACGAGGCCTATCTCCGCCTCGCCTCGACAAAAGGCACACCATGGAACGACCGGCGCCACTTCGTGGGCATCGCCGCGCGTTCGATGCGACAAATTCTCGTCGAGCGCGCTCGCGCGCGTGGCGCGCAGAAGCGGTGGGGCGCCATGAACCGCGTCTCGATGACCGATTCCCTGCAACTGGCCGCCGATCCCGAGACCATGCTGCCCGCGCTCGACGAGGCTATCGAGCGGCTCTCACACATCGATCCCGAGCAGGCGAAGATCGTTGAGCTTCGCTATTTTGCCGGCCTCAGCGTCGAGGAGGCCGCCGACGCCATGAACATGTCGCCGGCGACGCTGAAGCGCCGGTGGAGCCTGGCGCGCGCCTGGTTGTTCAGAGAGCTGAGTACGTGACGCCCGAGCAGCAGAGGCGTGCCAGAGAATTATTCGAGTCGGCGCTCGAGCACGAGCCAGCGGATGTCGTGCGCTGGCTCGAGGCATCCGCTCCGGAGGATGCCGACGTGCGCGCCGAAGTGAAGTCGTTGCTCGATCACCACTCGCGTGCCGGATCGTTTCTGTCACAACCGCTCGCCGAAGCCGCTCCGCATCTCCTCGAAGAAGATCGCACGCTCGAGCCAGGCACAGTGCTCGGGTCCTACACGATCGTCCGCGAACTGGGCCGCGGCGGGATGGGCCGTGTGTATCTGGCTTCGGATGGGAAACTGGGACGTGCCGTTGCGCTGAAAGCGCTCGCGCCCCAGCTGACTCGCGAGCCCGCACATCGCGAGCGGCTTCGCCGCGAAGCACGGGCGGCTGCACAGTTGACGCACCCAGGAATCTGCACCGTCTACGCGTTGGAAGAATTCGACGATGAGCTGTACATCGCCACCGAGTTCGTTGAAGGACACACGCTGCGCGAGGAAATGGCGAACGGCAAACGGCCATCGACCGAGATCATCATTTCATCGGCTCGCGAGCTGGCGGTGGCGCTGGGCGGCGCTCACGCCAAGGGTGTCACGCATCGCGACTTGAAGCCGGAGAACGTCATGCGCACGCTCGAAGGCCGCATCAAGATTCTCGATTTCGGCCTCGCGCGTATCGAAGGACCGGCCGCGGCGGCCGCCGGTACACTGACGGCCGGGTTGCCGGGAGCACTGGCCGGGACGCCGGCCTACATGTCGCCCGAACAGATTGAGGGGCGAGCGGTTGGCCCGAGCGCCGATGTGTTTGCGTTTGGTGTCTTGATTTATGAGTGGATGGCGGGCGTTCATCCCTTCCTGGCGGGATCGCCGCTGGCGACGCTCGCGCGCGTGATCGAGAGCACCCCCGAGCCTCTGGCCAATCGGAGCAACACGCCTGTGTGGCTGTCGGATGTCATCGATCGCTGTCTGCGGAAGAATGCCGCCGATCGCTATCCATCGGCGGCCGATCTTGTCCACGCGCTCGATCATCCCACGATCGCCGTTCGGCGCGCCGCCGGCAGCAACACCTGGTGGCGTACGCATCAATTCACGCTGATGGTGCTCTACGTTCTCGCGACCACCCGCGCGTGGCAAATCAAAGAAGTGATTCGCGGTGTCCCGACGTTGTGGGTGTTCATCCTGATGGGCGTGGGCGCGTCGGTCGGCGGGATTATCCGCGGACATCTGCTGTTCACTGACGTCGTGAACCGCCCGCACCTCACGTCGGAGCGGCGGCGGACGCGCCGCGTCACCCTCTTCACGGACATTCTTCTCTCGGCGCTGCTCATTCTGGACGCGTTCGCGCTGGCGTCGGTTCAGCCGCTGAATGCGGTGCTGACCATTTGCGTCGCCGTTGGTATCGGCCTCGCCGCGATTTTGATGGAGCCCGCCACCTCGACCGCGGTGTTTGGGGAATAGGGCAGGTTTCAGCTTCCAGCCGCACCCCTCGCACCCCTCGCACCTCGCGCACCCCTCGCACCCCTCGCACCTCTCGCACCATAATGTCCGTCATGTTCATCCGTCACGTCGTCGCGTTTGTCGCCGCATTCATCGCGGGCGCCATCAATTCGGTCGCCGGCGGCGGCACGCTCCTCTCGTTCCCGGCGCTGGTGGCCATCGGCCTGCCGTCGGTTGTCGCCAATGCGACGAGTACGGTCGCGATCTGGCCGGGATCGCTCGGCAGCGTCGTCGGGTACCGCGAAGACATGCGCAGTCTGCCGAGGCAGAGCTACCTCCTCATCATTCCGAGCGCCATCGGCGGCGTGATCGGCGCCGTATTGCTGGCGATGACGCCGACGGAGGTGTTCGACCAGCTGGTGCCGCTGTTGATTTTGTTTGCCACGCTTCTGTTCATGCTGCAGGAGCCCGTCCAGCGCATGCTTCGGAGCACGGGAAAAGAGCGCGCGGGATCGCGCAGCTGGCTCGCGGGCGCGTTGATATTTCAGTTCTTCGTGGCGCTCTACGGCGGATACTTCGGCGCCGGCATGGGGATACTGATGCTTGCCGCGTTCGGCATCATCGGCTACACCGACATCCATCAGATGAACGGCTTGAAGACGCTCCTGGCCGTGTTCATCAACGGGGTGGCCGCGGTCTACTTCATGTGGAAAGGCCTCGTCGTATGGCCCGAAGCGATCATCATGTCGGTCGCCTCAATCATCGGCGGTGTGTGGGGCGCCAGGTTCGCCCGTCGTCTAGGACAGAAGGGCGTGCGGCGCATCGTCATCGGCATTGGCTTCGGCATGGCCGTGTATCTACTCGTGCGCGGATACTTGTGACGGCAGGGACTTTCGGACCGGTTGTTGTCGTCATCAATCCGATGTCAGGCCCTAAGCGGCGCGGCAGCCCGTCCGAGCGTGTTCAGCTCGCCAGGCGCGCATTCGATCAGATCGGCGCGTCGGGCGAGATTCGTCTCACCGAGCGACCGCATCACGCATACGACCTGGCGCAGGAGGCCGTGCGCGGCGGCGCCCGCCTGGTCATCGCATGGGGAGGGGACGGAACGATTAACGAAGTGGGTCGCGCGCTCGTGCGCACGACCACCTCGCTCGGGATCATTCCGGGCGGCTCTGGCAACGGATTGAGCCGGGCGCTGAAGATTCCCTTCGATCCGTCGGCGGCCTTTCAGCGAGTCCTCGGCGGCTCTGAGCGCATGATGGATGTTGGCGAGCTGGACGGTCGCCTGTTCTTCAACATCGCGGGCATCGGCCTCGACGCGCATGTCGCCGGCAGCGTCGCCGCGCAGACGAATCACCGCGGGCTCATTCCCTATCTGACCGCCGGCGCGAGAGACTTGCTGAAGTTCACGCCGGCTGCCTATTTGATCGAGACCGACGCCGGCACATGTGAGACGACCGCGCTCATTGTGGCGATTGCCAATTCGACGCAGTATGGGTTCGGCGCGGCCATCGCGCCGCGGGCGCGCACCGATGACGGCCTGCTCGATTTGATCATCGTCGAAGATCGGCGCTTCCTGGGAAATGTGGTCCGATTGCCGTCCGTGTTTCTCGGGAGCTTCGATCGTCAGGCCGGGGTGCGTGTGTCGAAAGTGCGCCACGTGCGTATTCGAAGCGAGTCGCCGATGCTGACGCACCTGGACGGGGAAGCGACCCGAGGCGGAACCGACCTGCTCGCGCGCGTACACGCAGGTGCGCTGCGTATACGCGCGTGAGTTGTCAAGTCGCTATACTTTGCCCAGATGTTGCGTTCGACCGTTTTGCGGGCCGCATTGCTCGCGGCTCTCGCCGTCGTGTACGTCGCGGGCGCCACCGAACATGCCCAGCGTGTCAACACATCCAAGGCGCGCGGCGACCAGAGCGGGTACCTCTGGGACGCGCAGAATATGTACTCGAACTGGCATGGCACCAATCCGCCAATTCTCATAGGCGAGCGCAATCGAATGCCGCTCTACGCCGCGTTCCTTGCCGCATTCTGGTCACCGGCGTCTTCAAACGACGAATTCTTTGCGAACGCGAAACGCTGGAATATCTCGTTGTCGGTGGGATTGCTGGCCGTGTTGGCCATCGTGCTGGCGTACTATCTGCCACCGCTTCCGGCGACCAACCTCATCCTGATCGTCGCCTTCGGATACTTCATTTTTAAAGCGGGCTACGCGCAGTCGGAGCTCCTTTTCTATTTCTTGTGGTTCCTGATGTTCCTGCTGTTCTGGGACCTCATCACTCGGCAGGCGAGCGTGACGAAGACGGTCGTCCGCGCGGTTGCCGCCGGCATCCTGGCCGCGCTGGCGCATCTCACGAAGGCGTCGGCGCTCCCGCTTGTCGCGATCTTTCTCGTCGTGTGCCTGGTCGAGGCATTCCGCCAGATGCGTGTCGACGCGCGAGCGGGCCGCCTGAAACTGGCCACCGCGCTGATTGTGGGCGCCGTGTTCCTGCTCGTCCTGTCGCCGTACATCCGCACGAACAAACGTGTCTTCGGCCACTATTTCTACAACGTCAACACGACGTTTTATATGTGGTACGACGACTGGCCGCAGGCAAGTATTGGGACGATCAAGCATGGCGACGGCGTAGGATGGCCTGCGATGCCGGCCGAGGAGCTGCCGAGCGCCGCGCGATACTGGAGAGAACACACCGTCTCGCAGATCGCCGCGCGCGTGAGCGGCGGCTTCTGGGACATGGTCGTCCGCTCGTACACCACGTTCTGGTATTTCAAATACGTGGTGTTGTACCTCGCGTGCGCGCTCGCGCTGGCCATTCGCGCTCGAAAAGAGCTGATGGCCGTCCTTCGAAGACATGTCGCGGCAGCGGGGTTCCTGCTGCTGTACGCGGCGGTATATCTTCTGGGCATCGCGTTCTATGCGCCGGTGTCGGGGACTGGCACCACGCGTTTCCTGATCGCACATCTGACGCCGCTGTTTTTTGTGTTGTCGTCCATGCTTGCCGCCAACGCGCTGCGCACGACCGAATGGCGCGTCGCGGGCACACGCGTCACGCTCCAGCACTTTCACCTGCTCGTGTTCGTGTCGCTCGCCTTCGATATCGCGTTCGTCATCTGGCCACGGCTGATGGGAACGTATGGTGGGTTCTGATATCTATAATCTATAATCTAAAATTTTAATTTTTAATTTTTAGATTCGTTGAGAGCGCAGCTCGAGCTTTTTCGAGCGTGAAGGTGAGCGATTCTTTCGGAACCTGCGTGACAAACGGGCGGATGATCCACGCGAGCGCGAACGGGACGTCGCGCGAGAGCGTCAACGACTCGCACTGAATATACGTGCCACCGTCGCGCTCGAGGAACCGCCAATACGTGTTCAGGCGCCACATGAAGCCGTTCTCCTGGCCGGCCGGCTTGGCACGTTCCTGTGGCGTGCCGGCGTCGGCGATTTCCGTGACGCGCGTGCTGCGAATGCGGCTGTAGGCGCGATCGGATCCCGCCTTGAAGAACTGCGCCTCGTTCTCGGTGTCCATGGTGACGCCGATCACTTTTTTCACGTAGAACCGCAGCGCCACGTGGAAGGTTTGATCGTTCCTGTCGAGCAGCTTGGACGAGGTAATCGCCGGCGCAAAAATGGTGGAATGGTGGTTGTAGTCCTGCATCATCGCCACGGCGTCGGCCAGATGCGCACCAGGTACGAACACGAGGCCCACCCAGTGGTGGAGCAGCGCGTCCGGGAAGTTGATCGACTTCGAGCCGTCCCGTGTCTCCAACCGCTCGATAATCACGCCCCCGTCGCGGAGGCCGCGCTGAAGCTCGGCGTGGCGGTTTTTCGGCTGCGCGTCGATCCACAGAAACGACCCCGGCTGCCTGACTTCGCTCTCGATCCGTTGCTCGGTGAGCTTCGCGTAACGGTCGAAATTGCTGGCCGCCGCCGCTTTCAGCACCGCCCCGGCGAGCGCCACCGACCCGCAAAGGGTGCACAAGCAGACGAACGTGGATAGTCTTTTCATCAATAGAGAATGCGTCGTTTCGAGGCCGAACGGCTCAGCTTAATTCACGACTCGAAACAGTACTACTTCTCTGGCTTCCTGGGCGCCCGTCCGTGCAATGAGCTGCACACGGTATTCATCGGGGGCAAGCGAGGATAATGGCAGGTCAAACTGCACAATTCCAGCGGGCAGGGCCCCCTCCACCTGCAGGAGCCGCCGCATCGGGACGCCAAGCCGGTTCAAGAGCTCGGCGCTGACATCCACCGCCGCCCCGCCGGGACCATACACAGGAATGCGCAAAAGAAGGCGTTCGGTTCGGCTGAATTCGTGCGCCGCCGACGGGACGGCGTTCGCATCGGCGCTCGCCTCGGCGAAGGCACGGGCGGTTCGAGTCCGCATTAACTGCGCCGTCGCAAACGTCGGCTTGGTGACACGAAGGTCGGGCACGCGCATGCCTCGAACGTCGGTGTCGATCGACACTCCGCCCACGCCCTCCAATCCCATCTCGAGCGCGATTAACCCCGGCGCGACGTCGAAGGTCGTGCGCTGGCTGGACCGTAGTCGATCCTGGAACACGATCCGGCCGTCATCGCCCGTGACTTTCAGCACGACGGAGTCGACACGCTGATTGCGCGGCGGCACCGTCCCAGCTTCCCACGTGATGGTGATGCTCGTGAGCCCATCGGGTCCTCGTGATGTGCCGATCCATGGACGGAAGTACGGGCTGGCATGCGGCGGACGCACGCTCGTCGAGCCTCGCATCGCGGCCCCGGACGGCCTCAGCAATGCGGCGTTGGCGGCCCAATAACCCAACCGCGCCCTTACGTGCGCGTCGGGCCGTTTGACGCGCAGCGTGACGGGATGAAACTTTCCATCCGCGGCTCGTCTCGCCCGATACGTGACGAGGTAGTACTCGTCGAGATCCTGGACCGCGCGTGTCAGTCCGCTTCCGAGATCCGACTGATTGATGACGGCTGCGCCGCCCGTCTGCTCGGCCAACATCTGCAGCATTGCGATACCGCGGTCTGCGCCAGCATCGGTGGGCGAAGAGCTGGCGGCCTGAGTCAGACGTGGACTGATCGGATAGATGGACACGGCAAACCGGTTTGCCGCGTACACAATCGTGCGGGCCGCTGGAGAAAAAGGTTCGAATCCGTCGCTGACGACCACCACCGCCTTGCGCCCATCGCGCGCTTCGCCGACGCGGGTCGTCAGCGCCTGCAGCGCCGAAGTGACGACCTGTGCGCGGCTCGCCTCCGCCGCTCGCGGCGCCCGGCTGATGAACTGTTCTTCGAATGGGGATCGCGCAGTGTAGTCGCCTTTTCGTCCTTCGAATGCGTCGATGGCGTGATGAAGCGCCATGCGATCGCTCGACAGCTGAATGCCGTTGAGCGCGTCGAGCGGCTTCATGACGGCAACCAGATCGCCGGCGCGCAGCTGCGTGTCGACGAAGGCGTGCAGCGCGGCGCGGGCGAGGCGCGTGCTCTCTCCGGCGTCGACGTGAAATTCGTCGAGGAAGATCCCGACGATCCGGCCCGCCGAGGTTTGCAGCGACACGCTGTCGACAACTCGCGGCTCGCCGGAATCGGTCACCTCGACGTCGGCCATCCGCAGATCGCGGATCAGCCGTTCGTGGCGATCGGCCACAATGACGTCGAGACGGACGGTTTCTTCGGTCGCATCAATCGTGGCCTGGGCCGACAGAAGAGGGAGCCCAGCGGCGAGCACGAGAGCCGCGACCATGACACTGCGGTGGCTCACCTGGCGATAACCGTAATGTTGCCAGCGTTCCCAGTCTGCTGCACCCGCTCGAACTCCACCAGAGCGCGGCGGTAGGCCAAAATCGCCTGCAATTCATTGTTTCGCGCGGTTGCCAGATCGCGCTGCGCCTGCACCACCAGGAAGTTGGTCGAGATGCCGACCGAGAACTTGCTGTTTTCGGCGTCGAGCTGCTGCTGCGCGAGGTCGCGCGCGGCCTGCGCGGCCTGCACCCGTTCGGCAGCATTTTCCACCTGCACGGCCCCGTTGCTGACGTCGCTCGTCACTTGCAGCTCGAGCTGCTTCAGCTGCACGTCGATCTGATTCTGCTGAATGCGCGCGCGCGCCACCGATGCTTTCGCGGCACTCATGCCGAGCGGATAGCTGAAGTTCACCGCGAAGCTCCAGGTTGGGAGCCGCTGGGCCAGCAGCGTGCTGAGCGCGTCGCCGTATCCGCCCGGGATGATCTCGGTGACGACGCGATTCACGCCGTTGCCCGTGGTCTCGAAGCGTGTGCCTCCCTGACCGGTCGTCGCGTAGCGCGAGATCAGATCGGCCTGGGGCAGGGTCTGATTCTCGAGCAGCTTCATCGTGATCGTATTCGCCTCGAGATTCTTCTTCGCTTGCTGCACATCTGTCCGCGCCGTCAGCGCCCGCTGCGTCGCCGAAGCGAGATCGACGGGCTCTGGGCGGAAATCCGGGCGATCGATCGGATCGATGGCCGATGTCCAGAGCGGGTCTGTCGTGCCGCTCACGATGAGCCGCTTCAACGCGATCTCGGCGGTGCGCATGGTGCCTTCCGCCCCCACCAGCGTCCCGCGCTGCGCTGCAGCTTGTGATTGCGCCTGCACGACATCGATGGGCGCCATGGTCCCGATCTCGACTTTGGTCTGGTTATTTCGGAGGAGTTCTTCGGCAAGCGCCAGCGATCCGCGCGCCACCTCGACCGACTGCACCGCGAACACGTAATCCCAATACGCGTTTCTCACGTTCGCGAGTGTGTTGGTGACGGTCTGCTGCAACTGCAGGTCGGAGATCTCCTGGTTGATCTTCGTCACCAGAATCTGCTGGCGGTTGGCATCGATGGTCCAGTTGCGCATCAAGGGCTGCGTGTAATTCGCCGACCAAAGCGGCACGTAGCTCGGATTGAACAGCGCGTTCAACGAGTTCGTCGTCTGTCTTGTGTTGTTCAGGTTGGCGGAAAAGCTTCCGCCGTGCCAAGGCACTTGCTGCTGCAGGCTGCCGTTGAACTGGACCGTGCTCGCCGAGATCGTCGCGCCGGTCGTCGATGCACCAGAAATCGTGCTATTGGAGGCCGATTTCGAGGTTTGCGTGCTCACGAGCGAGTTCAGCGTGGGGCTGTACACTGAACGCAGGCTCGCCAGCGTGACGTCGTAGGTTTGCTGGTTGATCTTCTGGACGGCGATGTCGAGGTTCTGATCGAGCGCCCGTTTGACCGCTTCGTCGAGCGTCAACGCCAGGTGCGGTCGGGGATCGTTCGGCGCCGTCGGCAGCGGGAGTGGCATCGCGGGCGCGCCTTGCACTTGTCCGAAATTAATCGGCGGCAGCTTCAGACGGCTTTGTGCGGCCGCCGGTGCGTTTGCCGAGAACACGAGCATCAGGGTGATAACCGAGCGCATGAGTTTCACAGAGTCCTCCAGCAGGCGTTGTCTTTACTTGTGTTACGACCGGGCACCTGCATCGGTTTACGATTTGCGGCGAGAATTGTTCCAAATATACTGCCAATGGATGGCTTCGAGTCGGCGTTATGTATGGTCCCTCTGGTTGTGTGCGGCGTGTCTGACGGCGGCGTGCCAGTCCAATAAAAACCCTTCCGGCCCCACACCGCTCCCTGAGCCGAACTCGGCGATTACCTACACGGCGATTGGCGCGAGCGATGCCATCGGCATCGGCTCGAGCGTCGAATGTCTTCCATTCGTCGATTGCCCGAACGGCAAGGGGTACGTTCAGGAAGCAGCGCGGCAGCTGAAAGCCAGGGGCTTTGTGGTGAACCTCAGCAACTTCGGCATTCCAACCGCTGTGATCGGAAAGGATTTCCAGAATCTCGGCGCACAGTACGGGCGGTTCATCGCTGGCAACTTCGTCGATCACGAGGCGCCCTTCGTTCCGGCGGCGACGACGCTTGTGACGATCTTCGCGGGTGGCAACGACGTCAACACCGTGACCGCCGCGCTGGGCCAGGGTGCAGGCGGCACCGATCAGATCGGCTACATCAACAGCCAGGTGAAAGCGTTCGGCGACGACTACGCCGCGATGTTGAAGATCATCCGCGACCGCGCGCCGTCGGCGCGCATCATCGCGTTGAATCTCCCGAATATGGCGGGCATGCCGTTTCTCGCCAACGTCTCGCTCCAGCAGCGTCAGGCCGCTCAGCGATTGTCAGTGGGGATGACGACCATGGTCATGAACCCGTTGACGTCGCAGGGCGTCCTTGTGGTCGATTTGATGTGCGATGCGCGGTCGTACCAAGCCTCGACGTATTCAAGCGACGGCTTCCATCCAAGCGATGTCGGCTACGCCTGGATGGCCGCGGAAGTCGTCGCGGCGGCCACCACGAGTTACAAATCGCCGCCGAGCAGCTGTTCCAGCATGACGGTCGTTCCCAACTAATTCATCCACGCCTTCGCGAGAACGACGGCAATCCCGGCTGACGAGAAACTCAGCAGGGCGCCCATCTTCGCTTGATCCAGCAGCGGCCCCGGCGGGAACGAGGCGGTGGCAAAGAACAACGCCACCGTAAACCCGACGCCCGCGACAACTCCAAGCACGACGATATCGCGCCATGTGACGCCAGCCGGTTTCTCAAGACCGATCACAGAACCAAGTCCAGTCGACACGACAATGCCGATCGGCTTTCCTGCCGCGATTGCCGCAAGCACAATCCACGTGGCCATTCCGACGCTGGTGAATGCTACTCCCGCGTTCGCCAATCCGAAGAAGAACAGGATGATTTGTACCGGCCACCTCCAGCGATGCTCGAAGTCAGTCAGCGCGTGTTGAGGTAAAAACGGCACGATCGGCACCAACCCGAGCGCCGGATGCAGACCGCCGAGGTGGAACGCAAACCAGGAAATCACCCCAGGTCCCAGAATGTACGGCCAGAAAGTCGCTGTCGGCCGCCGCCGCAGCCACCACGCGAGCCCCAGGGCAACTGAAAGAACGGCGGAAAATTCCCACGGGCGAACGATCCCACTTGGATAGAACACGGCAATGATGACCAACCCGAGTGCGTCGTCGGCGATCGCGAGGAGCAGCAGAAAAGGAATCGCCGGGTGCCGAGGACCGAAAATCATTCGCGCAGCAAGAAAGCTGAAAGCGATGTCTGTGGCGCAGGGGATGGCCCAGCCGCGTGCGAGCTCCGGCCTGTCGAGCGCCGTTGTCAGGGCCAGGTAAATCATTGCCGGCCCAGCCATGCCACCAACAGCGGCGAGCAGCGGCAGACTCGACCGGCGCACCGGGTGCAGCGGACCGTTGGGCGCGGTCGCCTCGACGACTTCCTTCGCCGCCAGCGCGAAGAAGAACGCGATGCCGATGTCGTTGACGGCAAATTGCAGCGAGAACGCCGCGCGCGCGTAGCTCTCGTGCGCGAGATTCGCCCATACCACCGCGAGTACGGTACCGGCCACGAGCAGACCTGAATTGTCGAGGAACCTGCGCACCACGTTGGGGGACTAGATCTTCGCCATCACCGAGACGTGAATGCCAGGGAGGAGATTCGAGCCCGCGAGATACCGAGCGGCGATTTCAGTACCGTCGCGTCGCCTTAGGGTGATATCGCCTTCCTGGCGTCCGATGCGGATGAATGCGCGCCAGAGCACTTCGGCTTCTCGCTCGCTCGAGGGTGGCATGATGTCCCACACCGAGAGGCCGAGCAGCTCACGACGGGAGAATCCGGTCAGCGCGGTGGCGGCAGCATTCGCGCCGACGTAGCTGCCGTTGTTGTCGGCAAAGAGCACAGCGGCCGATTGCACACGCACCAGCTTTTCAAGCTGCTTCACGCCTTCGTCCTGGGCCGTGGCGGCCGAGAAAATCGCGCGAGCTTCCTGGTTCAGCGCCTTCATGACGGCGTGGAGCAACGGCGCGTGGATCACGCCGAGATTATTGAGGATTGCCGAACGTATCGCAAGCCTTCGGATCACCGCGTTCCATACCGCGCCTGAACCACGAGACGCGCTGCGCCGACGAGCCATGCGTGAACGATTCAGGAACGACGCGTCCCGTCGACTTCTTTTGCAGCTGATCGTCGCCAATGGCGGCCGCCGCATTCAGTGCTTCTTCGACGTCGCCGGGATCGAGTTCGACTCGTCCCGCCGCATAACTGCCCGGTTGCGCCGCCTGATGTCCCCAGACGCCCGCGTAGCAATCGGCTTGCAGCTCGACGCGGACCGATCGTTCGTTTGCGCTGCCATGAAATGGCTCCCGCTCGAGCACGCCTGTGAGGTTCTGCACGTGATGACCGACTTCGTGCGCAATAACGTAGGCCTGCGCGAAATCGCCCGGCGCCTGGAAGCGCCGCTTGAGTTCTTCAAAAAAGCTGAGATCGAGGTACACCTTGCGATCGCCGGGGCAGTAGAACGGACCACTGGCCGCTCCAGCCAAGCCGCACGCCGATTGAATCGATCCGCGGAAGAGCTTCACCTGTGTGGGCTGATAATTCGGCAGAAGTTTCGACCACGTCTTCTGAATGTCGCCCATAACAGCGTCGACCATATCGACCATCTGTTCTTCTTGGGGACTCGAGGACGCAGGCCGTGCCACGGCCGTGTCGCTCACCGCCGAGCTGCCGGACCCGACGACATCGAACAAATTGACGCCCGTGAGCCATGAGCCGACGAGCAGCACCAGAACGCCGCCAATCCCAAGCGGCACGCCCATGCCTCCGCCGCCGCCACGAACATCCTGAACATTGCTTCGATCGCCAGTCCTCCAGCGCATAACGCCTCCGGGGCATCTCTAGCAACGCGTATGCCGCTTTGGTTGTTCGTTTCTCCCCACGGCGCCGCGGCTCATGTCCGGCTCCCGGGAGACATGTGTGACGCCCGGCTGACACGAACTAACAACCAACAACTCAACAACTAACCAACCACCCACCCCGTCTCCGTATGGCGGAACTTGCCCTCCCACGAGTGCGCAAACACTTGATTCGCCACGTCCCAGGTATAGCGTTCGAGCGATACCTCCGGTCGCAACAGGCGCAGAACATTGAATGTGTTTAGTTCACCCCGGCGACGAGTCGACATCGTTCCCGCTTGCACTACAAGCGCAGAGTGCCCCTTTATCTTGTAGCGCTCAGCAGAGTGCCCGATATGGCTGACGTGCAAATGGCCGGCAAGAAACAGATCGGCACCGGAATCGGCGAGCTCGGCCATGGCCATGGCGGCCCGGCCAACGAGGTTCTGTTGGTGGAAACCTTCGGGTAAATCAAATGGGTGATGCGTGACGACGATCTTGATGAGCTGGGGCGACAGCCGGCGAAGCCGATCGGCCGCGCGCTTCACCTGCGCTTCGTTCAGGCGCCCGCGGCCTTCCATCACGAGCGCTCTGGCGCTGTTCAATCCGACGAGGGCGACTTCTTCGTCAACAAACACCGGCTCGAGATCTTCGGCGATGTAACGCCGGTAACCCCCGAAGGGATTCAAGACGCGCGACGCCACGTTGTAGAGCGGCACATCGTGATTGCCGGGGACGACGAGCGTGGGAAATGGCAGCGCGTCGAGAAAGCTCCGCGCCTGAATGAATTGCCCGCGACGCGCGCGCTGCGTGAAGTCGCCGGAAATGGCGACGAGATCGGGATTGATGGCACGCACCCGCTGAATGAGCGGCGTGACGATGCGCGCGTCGACACGCCCGAAGTGCAGATCCGAAAGATGGACGATCGTTCGCATGCGGCTATCGGGTAGTCTGTGGCACCAGCACGTTCAACGCGCCCGGCCAGGATCGGTAATGTAGCGGCGTCTTCAAGGTCAGCAGCTCGCCGTCGCACGCGACTTTGATGTTCCGCGCGTACGGCGTCTCAATCCACAAGTCGCCGGCCGGCAGCACCTGCAGGCTGTGTTCGCGTCGGGCGCGGCCCATCAGCGCCTGCGCAAACAGTTTCGGAAGATCGCGCGTATGCACGCGAGGCGCAAGGTACGTGAAAAGCTTTCCGGCGTCGAGCCTCGAGCGTGCGCCGAGATGAATGCCCTCGACCTGGTACTCGTTGTTGCCGACGAACACAAACGGTGTACGCGTTGCCATCGCGCGCCCGTCAACCTCGACCCGGGCCGACACTTCGCCTTCGCGCCGCAACACCTCGAGCGTCGCCATCGCGAGCGCAGTCCATTTGCGATGACCTTCGGCGCGAAGTCGCTCGCGCCGCTCAACGATATTCGGGTAAATACCGATCGAGGAGTTGTTCAGGAACAGGCGATCGTTCACGCGGCCGACATCCACCCGTGCCGCCCGGCCATGCGCTATCGTCTCGACGGCCTGGGCGAGATCGAGCGGGATGTGCAGGTCTTTTGCGAAGTGATTCAACGTGCCGAGCGGGAGGATGCCAAGGGGAATGGGTCCCCCGACCAGCGCCGAGGCGATGGCGTTTACCGTGCCGTCGCCGCCGCCGGCGACGATCGCCTGCATCGCGCGGTCGTCGTCCAGCGCCTGATGCACCGTACCCGAAATGTCCGACGGCGTCCCCACCTGATAGACACGCACAGCCACCCCCGCAGCGTGAAACAACGAGGCGACTTGTTTCGCCGTGTCTGGTTGGCCGGCCGTGCCGCTCGCGGAGTTCAGAATGACGTGTATCATTCTCGGGAAATGCCCCCGCGGTCGAAGTGGCAGCGTCTCCCCACCGAAGCCATCAATCCAGCCAGCCGCACCATCGACACGCTATCGCTCGGCGGCATCGTCGAGGTGATGATCCGTGATAACCGCAGTGTACTGAGGGCCGTGCAACGCGAGAAGTCGCAAATCGCGAAAGCGGCAGGCATCCTCGCAGAGGCAGTGCAAAAAGGCGGCCGTCTCATTCTTGTCGGTGCCGGAACGAGCGGGAGACTCGGGTTGCTCGAGGCTGCGGAAATGCCGCCGACGTTCGGGATTTCGCGGGACACGGTCCAGGCCGTCCTGGCCGGCGGTCGCTCCGCTGTGTATCGCGCGAAAGAAGGAGCCGAGGACGATGCGGCCGAAGGTGCGCGCGCGATTGGACGGCTTCGGCCGACGACTCGTGATGTCGTAGTGGGAATTTCGGCGAGCGGCGTCACGCCGTTCGTGCGTGGCGCGGTTGCGCGTGCGAAATCGGCGGGCGCGCGTGTCGTCGGCGTCACATGCGGTCGCCGCTCGGATCTGAAGAAATTTGCCGACGTCATGGTCACGTTGGCCGTCGGGCCCGAGGTCATCGCTGGGTCGACGCGGCTGAAGGCGGGAACGGCGACGAAGATCGCGCTGAACATCATGACGACCACGGCGATGATCCGCCTGGGAAAGACCTACGGCAACTTGATGGTGGACGTGAAAACCACCAACGAAAAGCTGCGCGATCGCGCCCGCCGAATCATCGCCACTGCAACCGGCCTCGAGTACTCTGCTGCCGACGCGCTGCTGGCGCGCGCGAACTGGAACGTGAAGGCGGCGATCGTGATGCAGAAAACGGGGCTCCCGCGGGTGGACGCGCTGGCGAGGCTTCGCGCCTCAAACGACTTTGTCAGGAAAGCGCTTTCCGGCCGCCGCTAGATCGAGAATCACGTCCACCTTCTTGTGCAGCTGCAGCAGCGATGCGGGTCGCGCGGTGGTGATCCGCTGCGTAAACATCGACTCGACCGCTCGCGCCTTCGCCTTGCCGGTCGCCACAAGGACGATCGCGCGTGCTTCGAGCATCGTGCCCACGCCCATGGTCAGTGCCTCGCGCGGGACAGCCGTCACACGTCCGCCAAACAGGTCCGCGTTCGCGCGCCGCGTCTCGAGCGTGAGCTTCGCCGCGTGAGATCGCGCGTGAAGCGCCGCCGACGGCTCGTTGAAGCCGATGTGACCGTTGGCGCCGATGCCGAGCAGCAGTAGATCCATTCCTCCCGCGTCGGTCAGCTCGTCCTCGAAGAGGTCGCACGCCGCTGCAAGATCGGTCGCGCGCCCATTCAGAAAATGAATGTGACGTTTCGGGAGATTGATCCGGCTGAACAGGTGCGTTTCCATGAACGCGCAGAAGCTGCGTCGATCGTTCGATGCCAGCCCAACGAACTCGTCGACGTTGAATGTGTGGGCGCGCGAAAAATCGACGCGGCCTTCCGTATGCAGGCGCGCGAGCTCGTCGTAAATGCCAAGCGACGTGCGCCCCGTTGGCAACCCAAGAACCGATGCCGGTTGATGATCGAGCTGATTGGCGACGACCGATGCGGCCGCGCGCGCGGCCTCGCCGGCGCTGTGATAGACGCGGATGTTCATGTCACGTTCGCGCGATAAATCGGAATGTTCGCCCCTCCGCCAAGTTCGGCGAGCGCGAGCCGCACGGCGCCAAGCGCCGGCTCGGCCTCCAGCCGGAGTATCTGGCTATTGGGTGCAAGCGCGGGGAGCATCAGTTTCAGCTGATCGCACAACCACGGCACTGCGTGGAACATGCCGCCGGCGAGCACAAATGCAAAGTCTGCGTCGGCGAGCTCCAGGCGAGACATGACCGCGGTGGCCGCCGTCATGAGCTCGTCGGCGGCGCGATTCAGGATGGCGCCCGCCACCATGTCGCCTTCGTCGCGCGACTGCTGCACATATCGCGCGAGCGATGCGATGGCGCTCGGCGGAACATCTTCGTGATAAATCTTCTGAATCAGCTCTGCGGCGCGCTCGACGCCGAAATGCGAGAGGAGGCGCGGGGTGAGGGCCGTCATGCGGCCGCGTCCGTCGGCGTGACGCACGACCGCTCGTAGCGCGAGCCGTCCAATCCAATATCCGCTGCCTTCATCGCCCAGCACATAGCCCCATCCGCCGGCGCGCGAGGCTTCGCCGTTGGCGTTGCGCCCGTAAGCAATCGATCCGGTGCCTGCGACGATCACGATGCCGGGCTGTGTGCCGATGCCGGCTTCCAGCGCGATGAGCGCATCGTTTACGACGAGAATTTTCGCTTTGTACCCAATGCGCTTCATGATGCTGCGCACGATCGCTTCATCGGCGGCACGATCGACGCCCGCGATACCCAGGCAGATAGCAGAGGGGAGAACGTTCTGGTCGGCGAGTGTCTTCTCCATCACCGAGTGAAGCACTTTTTCCAGAGACAGCTCACCGGCGCCTTGCAGGTTGGCGCCTTCTTCGCGTCCCTGCGCGACGATTTCACCCTGTTGGTTCGCCAGCAGGCAAACCGTCTTGGTTCCGCCGACATCGATGCCAAGAACGTGCATTACCGATATATTACCGTTCATGATCGTCCTGACAGGCGCCGATCTCGTACTACCCGATGGCATCCGTCACGGAGGCACGCTCGTCCTCGACGGGGACCGCATCCTCGACGTGTCCGAAGGGGCGAGGCCCGCATCGGCAGGCTCCGACCAGACAGATCTGCGCGATCACCTCATCGTGCCGGGATTCATCGACGTTCATGTGCACGGGATTGAAGGGATCGACGTTTTCGACGGTCCGACTGCTGTGCCCGGGATCGCGGCGCGCCTGCCGAAGTACGGCGTGACGTCGTTTTGTCCCACGACGGTCGCGTGCGATCCGCTCGCGCTACGGCAGGTGCTCGACGCCGTCGCGCATGCGCGATCGATCTCGACCCCTGAGGGCGCGCGTGTGCTGCCCGCGCACCTGGAAAGTAATTTCATCAATCCTGCGTATCGTGGCGCCCAGCCCGAGCATTGCCTTCGCACGCCGCCCGCACCAGGCATTCCGCGAGTGCCGCGGGGCGGCGGCTTTGACGGGACTGACGTCCTCGAAGAGATCGATCGAGGCGGCGACGCCGTGACGATTGTGACGCTGGCGCCCGAGCTTGCGGGCGCCGACGATCTGATTCGGCACCTGATCGCGCGCGGGTGTCGCGTGTCGCTCGGTCATTCCGGCGCGACGCTTGAACAAGGTCGCGCAGCGATTGCGGCTGGTGCACGCCACGCGACGCATCTTTTTAATCGCATGCCACCGCTCGGCCATCGCGATCCCGGCCTGGTGGCTGCCGTGCTCGAGAGCGACGCCATCGCGGCCGAGATCATCTGCGACGGCGTGCATGTGCACCCGGCGATGATTCATCTCACGGTAGCGTCGAAGCATCCCGAGCGAGTAATGGCGATTACCGACGCCACCGCCGCGGCCGGCCTTCCGGAAGGCAGCCACAGCAAGCTCGGCGGCAGCCGCATTACGGTCGCGAAATCGGCGGCGTATCTCGAAGACGGCACACTGGCTGGCAGCATCGCAACCATGGACAAGATTTTCCGGCTGCTAGTGACCGACGTGGCGCTCTCGCCGGTCGCCGCCGCGAGGCTCTGCTCGACCACACAGGCCGACGAGCTTGGGTTACGGGGGTTTGGCAGAATTGCGAAGGACGCTATTGCCGATCTCGTCGTGCTGGATCGCAACTTCAAGGTCAAACAGACTTACATCGCGGGGAGAATGGTGTATTCGACGAGAGAGGTGCGGGAGGTGCGGGAGGTGCGGGAGGTGCGAGGGGTGCGGTTAGCGCGGCTCGCGCGGGGTTTTGCGCGCGCCTCGCACGCGGGTTGGCGTTGGAGTTTCATCGAGGTAACGCATAAGTCGGCTTGTTGACGAGCGTGTTCGCTTGACGAGCGTTAACGCCTCAGTAATGTCTTCGGGTTTCAGGTAGCGTCGTTCGGCGCTTTCGCCCAGCCTGTTTTCAATTTCGTTGACCGATGTGCGAGACACGTCGAGGAAGCGAGAAAAATCCCGATGGGTCTTGCGTCCAAAGCCTTCAGCAATATTTGCGCACGCCGACGACGCCGCATCATTCAGTTGCCCTCGCAGCTTGAAATCGGCATTGAACGTCGAGCGCGACGTGAGGTCGAAGACGATTTGTCGCAGGTCTCGCGCAAGCTGCCAGCAGATGAGTTCGGAAAAGTGTTTGGCGCCCACGCCCGTCCAACTGCAAAATCGCGGCGATGTCCGGTTGATAAAAGCCCAACGATTCGAGGTCCATTATTCGAGACCGGCAAAACTTGCAATTTTTGTTGTTTCGCCCGATCGCAGAAACCTCGCACCTCTCGCACCTCTCGCACCTCCCGCACCTCTCGCACCTCTCGCACCTCCCGCACCTCCCGCACCATGTAGAATCCGAAGATGGACTTCACTCGAAAACTTGAGCTGTACGCGGAGCTCGCTGTGAAGGTTGCGCTGAATGTGCAGCCCGGGCAGCGGGTGCTCATCATCGGACCGCTCGCCAACGGTGGCGCATCGCTCGAAGCGGCACCGCTTGCGCGCCAGATCGCCAAAGCCGCCTACAACGCTGGTTCGCCGCTCGTGGAAACGATGTGGGGTGATGAGGAAATGGTACTCGTCCGCTACGCGCATGCGCCGCGCGAGTCGTTTGGTCAGTTTTCCGCCTGGTTCCCGGCGGCGCTCGAGCAGCACGTCGCGGCAGGTCACGCGGTCATCTCATTGAGCGCCAACGATCCAGATTTGCTGAAGGACGAGCCGCCGGATCTCGTCAACGCGGTCCAGCAGGCATCGTCGACAGACGTGCGTCCGTTTCGCGAGCATATCTCGCGCAATCAAACCAACTGGGCGGTGGTCGCCGGAGCGACGGTAGGCTGGGCGAAAAAAATATTTCCGAATCTCTCGCCGCAGGACGCTACGTCGAAGTTATGGGAGGCGATCTGGAAAATGTCGAGGGTGGATTCGCCCAATCCGATTGCCGCATGGGACACGCATCTCGCGCATCTCGCTGCACGTGCCGACTATCTCAATCGCAAGCAGTACGACGCGCTGAAATATAAAGGCCCCGGAACCGATCTCACCCTCGGGCTGCCGAACGGTCATGTGTGGGTGAGTGGCCGGACGACAAGCCGCAACGGCATTCTGTTTACGGCCAACGTGCCGACCGAGGAAGTGTTCAGCATGGCGCACAAAGATCGCGTCGACGGCGTGGTTCGATCGTCCAAGCCGCTGAGCTATGGCGGAACGTTAATCGAGGGCTTCTGCCTGACGTTCGAGAAGGGGCGGGTCACCAGCATGACGGCCGACCGCAATGCCGACATGCTGCAGCGGCTTCTCGACACCGACGAGGGCGCGCGGAGGCTGGGTGAAGTGGCGCTTGTGCCCCACAGCTCGCCGATCGCGCAGTCTGGGTTGCTGTTCTACAACACGTTGTTCGACGAGAACGCCGCGAGCCACGTCGCTCTCGGCAACGCGTACAAGTTCACGTTGAACACCGGGAACCAGATGAGCGACGACGAGTTCGAGCGTGCCGGAGGCAATCGGAGCGCCGTCCATGTCGACTTCATGATTGGTTCTGGCGACCTCGATGTGGACGGTGTTCACCGGAATGGCACCGTTGAGCCGTTGATGAGGAAGGGCGAATGGGCGACGCCTTCGGCATAGTGCTTGCTCTACAACGGCCGGAGGCTCTGATGAACAAAGACGTTGGTAATGAAGATGGCAAAACGATTCGCGAATGCATCGATAAGACTGATAAGAATGATAAGAAAGAGACCGTCGACCGCAGCACCAACCCGCACGTTGGCGAGGATCCAGGATTGCTCGAAAGTACGGAAGATCCGCGCGAGCGCCGCCTGAAGCGAAACACGATGTAGTTGTTGAGATTTTTGATCCCAAGGAACTGGTGATCTGCAAGTTCACCAGTTCACCAGTTCACCAGTTCACCAGTTCCCCCAGTTCCCCCAGTTCCCCCAATCTTTAAGGTAGAATCCCGCTAAATGAGGAGATTTCTCTATCTTGCGGCGGGCGTGCTCGCTTCCGGCGCCGCCACGTTGGCGGTTCTTTCGGCGCAGCAGCCGGCTCCAGCGGCGACACCATCTACGCCGCTACCGGCAGTGCTCCAGAACTACCAGAATGTGACGGCCGACCGTTTGAAAAATCCCGGTGATGCCGATTGGCTGATGATTCGCCGCACCTACGACGGAGCGGGCTATAGCCCGCTCGCGCAGATCACCACCGGCAACGTGAAACGCCTCCAGCCGGTGTGGTCCTTTTCGACCGGCCAGAACAATGGTCACGAGGCGCCGCCCATCGTGAACAACGGCGTGATGTTTGTGGCGACGCCGGGCAATCAAGTCATTGCCATCGACGCGAAGACCGGCGTGCAGTTGTGGCGCTATCGCAGAGATTTGCCGCCGACCTCCATTGTCTTGCATCCGACCAGCCGCGGCGTGTCCCTTTACGGCGACAAGGTGTTGTTTGCCGCCGGACAGGCGACGCTCATCGCGCTTGACGCGCGAACGGGCAAGGAAGTCTGGACCACGCAGGTTGCCGATAACGCGAGCGGCTACTACCTCTCGCTCGCGCCGCTCGTGGCCGACGGCAAAGTGATGGTGGGCACCTCGGGCGGCGAGCTCGGCATTCGCGGTTTCGTCGCGGCCTACGATCTCGAAACAGGCAAAGAACTGTGGAAGACCTACACGGTACCCGCACCGGGCGAGCCGGGCAGTGAAACCTGGCCGAAGGGCGACCAATGGAAAACCGGCGGCGGATCGGTCTGGGTCACTGCGAACTACGATCCGGAAACGAACCTGTCATTCTGGGGGACCGGCAACGGTGGTCCCTGGATGGGCGATCAACGCCCCGGCGACAACCTCTATGTGGCCTCGACCATCGCCCTGAACGTCGCGAATGGAAAAATCGTCGGGCATCAGCAGTACAACCCGAACGAGTCGTGGGACTGGGACGAAGTATCGCCGCCGATTCTCGTCGACTACCGTCGCGGCGGCCGGACAATCAAGGGGCTGATCGATGTCAGCCGAAGCGGTTATCTCTGGTTTCTCGAGCGCACCAAAGACAAGATCAATTTCATCGACGGGAAGCCATTCGTCAAGCAGAACGTCTACACGAGCCTCGATCCGAAGACGGGACGTCCAGTGGTTGATCCGGCCAAGCAGCCCGGCACCGACAGAATGGCGGACTTCTGTCCATCGCATTGGGGCGGCAAGAACTGGCCGCCGATCTCCTACAACCCGAAGACACGCATGATTTACATTCCTGCCAATGAAAATCTTTGCGCCAGAATCACGGGCCGCAAGGTTGAATACATTGCGGGCAGAAACTATACCGGCGCCACAACCGACATGTACCTCGTCCCTGGTGCTGATCACATTGGCGAAGTGCAAGCCTGGAACGTCGATACGGGAAATCGTGTGTGGACGCATGCGTTCGCCACGTCGGCGAATTGGGGACCGACGCTCACGACCGCGGGCAACCTGGTGTTCAGCGGCGGCACAAACGATCGCATGTTCCGCGCATTCAACGCGACCACCGGCCAGGTGCTGTGGGAATTCCCGACCAATTCGGGGATTATCGCGCCCGCGTCGACCTTCAGCGTGGGAGGCACACAGTATGTGGCCGTGCAATCGGGCTTCGGCATCGATTCGCGCGCGATGCAGGCGCGACTCAACCGCATGGACGGTCTAGAAGGAAAATATCCGGAAGTGCCGGAAGGCGGAGTGATTTGGGCCTTCGCGGTTAAGTAAAAGGAATGCGGAAAATAGGTATCGCGCTGCTGGTCGTGAGCGCCGGAATCGGCGCCGCGCGGCTGCTCGCCCAAACAACTGCGCCGCTGGCCGACTGGCTCACCGACGGCGGTGACTCGCAGCGGACGGCGTGGCAGAAGAACGAGCGTACTGTCAACGTCGCGAACGTCAAGAATTTCAAGCTGCTCTGGAAGTACAAGACCGACAACCAAGCGCGGGAAATGCATTCCATGTTTCCGCCGCTCATTGTTGGACGCGTGAATACGCCAGCCGGCCCCAAGCAAGTGGCGATCGTGGCCGGCATTTCCGACAACATTTACGCCATCGACGTCGCGACAGGCAGGTTGCTCTGGCAGCACCACTTCGATACGACATATTTTCCACCGCCCGGACAAACCCCCGGAACGCTGTGCCCTGGCGGCATTACGTCGACGCCCGTCATCGGCCCGAGCCAGACGCCGGGCACCTACATCATCTATGTCGCGTCGTGGGACGGCCGGCTGCATCAGATGGACGTGGCGAGCGGCAGAGAGATTGGGCCATCTGAGCTGTTCATGCCGCCCAACGGCAAGCCGTACGCGCTCAATCTGTTCAAGAACGTCGTCTACACGACCAGCGCGCAGGGTTGTGGCGGCAATCCCAATCTCGTTTACGCCTTCGACCTTGCCACGCGAAAAACCGCGACGTTCGATCCCGGAAACGGTGGAATGTGGGGGCGCACCGGTCCGTCCATCTCCCGCGGGGGCTTGATCTTCACCGGCACGGGCGATGGTTCGTACAATCCGGAGATGCGATCGTACGGAACGGCCGTGATTGCCGTGAAGCAGGATCCGTCGACGAAAATTCTGAAGCTCGCCGACTATTACGGACCGCCGAATGCCGAGTATCTGCTGAAGCGCGATCTGGACTTGCAGGTGACTGGGCCGGTGTTCGAGTGGAAGGGACGCGAGTTCCTCGTGCAGTCGAGCAAAGAGTGCCGCTTATGGCTGCTCGATACGAGCGCCCTTGGTGGCGAAGATCATTCGACGGCCGAGTACCGATCACCCCTTATCTGCAACGAAGATCAAAATTATCAGGCGGCTGGCGTGTACGGTGCGATGGCGACGTACGAAGATACAGCGGGCGTTCGGTGGGTGCTCGTGCCTTTCTGGGGACCGAAGCACTCGAAGTTCAGCGCGCCGATCGAACATGGCGAAGTGTTCAACGGCGCGATCGCCGCCTTCAAGCTCGAAGCCGATCGCAACGGAAAACTTCAGCTGACGCCGGCCTGGATTTCGCGCGACATGAATCACGCCGATCCTCCCGTGGTGGCCAACGGCGTTGTGTTCGGCTACGCGAGCGGCGAGGACAACGTCTTGATTAACGCGCCGCCGCCATTTGGCGCGCAGCCGATGACCACGGGAACGCCCGGCCGCGTGAGCCGGTCGAATCACGCGGTCATTTATGCGTTGGATGGACAGACTGGCGAAGAGCTCTGGTCGAGCGGCGATCAAATCACGTCGTGGAATCATTTCAGCGGCATCTCGGTCGCCAATGGCCGCGTGTACATCGGCACCTTCGATGGTTCCGTGTATTGCTTCGGGTTGGCTCAATGAGCTTCCAGCTTCCAGCTTCGAGCTTCCAGCGACGCATCGTGCTGGCGGCGGCGATGGCGGCAGCAGTCGGCGTTGGACTGCACAGCCAGGCGCGTAGTGCACCCGATTGGACGACGCAGGGCGGCGATGCGCAGCGCAGCTCGTGGGTCGTCGCCGATCCGTTCATTTCACTCGACAGCCTGCCGAAATTTCAGTTTTTGTGGAAGCTGAAAGTCGACAACGACTCCCGGCAGTCGAACGCGCTGACGGCGCCGGTCGCGCTCGGCAATCTGATGACGTTCCGCGGCTTCAAGTCGCTGGTCTTCGTCGGCGGCAGCTCCAACAATGTTTACGCGATTGATTACGACTTCGGCACGTTGTTCTGGAAGACGCACATCAACTACGCGGCGGGGACGCCGGAGTTCGCGGGATCGCCTCGATGTCCTGGCGGCATGACGGCGGGCCTGACCCGCGCGACGAACCTCATGCCAGCCACAGGTCTGGCGTTTTTCGGATTTGCGCGTCCGCCACGTCCTGCACGAGGAGAAGTCGGCGAGCCTGGAAGAGGATCGCCGCGCATGAACCCAACCGCTCCACCGCCGGCGGCCCGCGGATCGGATACGGCCGCACGAGGTGCCACGCCGCCAGCGCGAGGCAGAGGCGTTCCTCCTCCGACTTTTGTTTTCGCGCTGCCGGCCGACGGCATCGTCCGCGCGCTGAATCCTCACACGGGCGATCCAGCGGCGGCCCCAGCGATGCTGCTTCCGCCGAATGCGACGACGACCGGGCTCATCTGGGCCGACAATGTGCTGTATGGAGCGACGGTCAACGCGTGTGGCAGCGCACCGGAAGCTATCTGGGCGATGGATTGGGACGCCGACGCCAAGCCAGTGACGTCGTGGAAATCGAACGGCGCGCCGATTGGCGGGTTCGCGTTAGGGACCGATGGCACTGTGTATGCCGCGACCGGCAACGGCACGTCGAGCTCTGCGAATTCCATCTTCGCGCTGGAGCCAAAAACGCTCGCCGTCAAGAGCTGGTTCACCGAGCCAGGCGCGGCGTTCGGGTCGTCGCCGGTTGTCTTTACGGAAGGCAGCAGAACGTACGTGGCCGCAGCGGCGCAGGATGGACGCGTGTATCTGCTCGACGCCGCCGCGCTTGGCGGCACCGATCATAAGACGGCGATTGCTGTGACGCCCGCTATGGCAAACCGGCGGTCAACGTCCGACGCGCTGGCGACGTGGCGAGATCCTCAAGGCACACGATGGATGCTGTTGCCGACGACGACTGCGGTATCCGCGTTCAAGCTCAGCAGCGCCAACAACGCGCCCGTGCTGACACAGGAATGGTCGTCGCGCGATCTGACGGCGCCACGAACGCCCGTGATCGTCAACGGTGTCGTGTTCGCGCTCTCGAGCGGCCAGGGCCGCGGACCGAATGCCGTCCTCTACGCGTTGGATCCGGCAACTGGGAAAGATCTCTGGAACAGCGGGACTACGATCACGTCGTTCGCGACGGCGGGACTCTCGGCCGGCACGGCTCAGGTCTACGTCGTGACGTTCGACAACACGGTCTGGTCCTTCGGCATTCCCATCCCATACTAATGACGAAAACGGCTGTTGTTCTCACGTTCGTCGCTGCGTTGGCCGTGGGACATCCCGTGTATGCGCAAGACACGCTGCCCGACGGTCCAGGTAAGACCGAGACGATGAATGTGTGCGGACAATGTCACGAAGCTCAGAAGTCGGCGTCGGTGAAGCTGACCCGCAAGGGCTGGACCGACACAATCGACAAGATGAAAGCGCTAGGGGCGCAGGGCAGCGACCAGGACTTCCAAGCGATTCTCGAGTACTTGTCCACTCATTTTGAGGGCGAGGTGGACCAGGCGCTCGACTTGAACTCCGCCGAGGCGCTCGATTTGGAGAGCGTCCTGCAGCTGTTGCGCAAGGAATCGGCGGCGTTCCTGCAGTTCCGCAGCAAGCGCGGGCCGTTCACCTCGCTCGCCGACCTGAAGGATCTCGATTCCGCCATCCTGAAGAAAATTGAGAGCCGGAAAGAGCGGGTGGTGTTTCTCACAACTAAGAAGTGAGATGTCACACCACCGCTATTATTTGCGTAGCTTCGGTGTGCGGTCGTGCGTCACGATATTTACGACCAGCCACAATCCTAAGCTCCCTGCCACGAGAAACAGGAGCGTCGGAAATCCCGGATAGCCAAGCAGCGTAAAGCGGCTCTCGATGCGCATCATCATCGCCGCGCTCACGATCAGCGCCGCCAGCACCAAGCCAAGCGTAATGCGATTCGCCACTTTCTGAAGGCCGTCGATCACCGCTCCTTCGTCGATAAACTCGACCTTCATCTTTAGCTGGCTGCTCGCCAGCGACTCGAGCACCTTATTAATGCGGCGGGGCAATTGCTCGGCGAATTCTTTCGCCTCGAGCACGGTACTGAACACGGTGCCGGGCGACAGGCTCTTCAGCAGTCGACGCTGCATCAGGCTCGAAGCGTGTCGCCGAATCGCGGCATTGACGTCGAGCGATGGCGCAAGGGATCGCGCGATATGGTCGAGGTTCAGGAGGGTTTTTCCGAGCATGGTCAGTTCGACCGGTGCTTTGATGCCATGTGCGCCCGCCGAGCGGTTCAACTCGAGAATGATCTTTCCGAGCTGAATGTCGGCAAGCGCGGCGCCATGATACTGCCCAACGAGCTCGACGACATCGCGCTTGAACGCCATCTCGTCGAATTCCTCACGC